>JACAES010000043.1 GCA_013388735.1 Chloroflexota bacterium
AAAAGCTGATAAACTCCATGTCAAGCCTCCGAGGTGGGTTTGGGTTGGTTGCCAAACTCTCCCTTACCACTTCTGAGGCTTCTTGTCTACCTTTTCACTGACAGGTTTTGCTCGCACCCCGTTCAGGGTTTCCTCGATTCTGCGTCCCTACGTCACGAAGCTGCGCCCCTGAACATGCCGCTGCCAGCTTCCGTCGGCCAGGATGTCCGCCATCGTCTGCATCGTGCGCGTGATTTCGTCGTCGCTGTTGTAAAAATGCGGCGCGATGCGAATGCCCGCCCCCTCGCGGTAGTCAATCACGATGTCCCGCGCCAGCAGTTCCCGCGAGACTTCGTAGGCATGGTCAGGGCGCACCGTCACCGTCCCGGCGCGCCGGTCGGCGTCCCTGGGCGAATGCACCGCATAACCGGCCCGGTCGGCCAGTTCGATGATGAGCGCGGTCTGCCGCCGCGATTTCCGGCGGATAGCCTCCACCCCCACCTGAGCGATGATCTCCACCCCCGGCTGAACCGCATACAGCGAGGCGATTCCCGGCGTGCCGTTGGCAAGCCGGTAGGCGTCGTCGCGCAGATCGAAGCCGTCCAGGTCGAACGCGAACGGCTGCCGATGGGCGAACCAGCCGGTGATGCGCGGTTTCAGCGTTTTCAGCCGGTCGGGGCGCACGTACAGGAACACCCCGCCAGGACCGCCGCACAGCCACTTGAGCGTGCCGCCGACGTAATAATCCACCGCCAGCCCGGTCACGTCCACCGGGATGACGCCGGCGCTGTGATATCCGTTGAGCAGCACTTCCGCCCCCACCCGGTGCGCCTTCGCCACAATTTCCGCCGCCGGCAGGATGTACGCCGACCGGAACAGCACATGCGACAGGCTCACCAGCCGGGTGTGTTCGTCTATGGCATCCAGCAGTTCATCGGTTTCGATGGTTTGACCGTCGCGGCTGCGGACGGTGTGTATCGTCATATGGGGCGGCAGCATGGCGCGCAGCGTGTATACGTCGGACGGAAAATCCTGGTCGCAGATGACCACTTTATCGCGCCGCCTATCGCTGAAGTCCAGGCCGCTGAGCAGGATGCTGTTGGCGAGGCTGGCGTTTTCATGCACCAGGACGCATCCCGGCGGCGCGCCGATCAGCGGGGCGATCAGGTCGCCCACACGACCTTTGAGGTCCCACCAGCCCGCGCCCCAGGCGCGCACGCCCAGCGTCGCCCAGGTGTCGGCATACTCGCGCAGCCGGTCGTACACGCCGCGCGGCATCGCGCCCAGCGAATTGCTGATGAGGTAGGTGCTGGTCGCCAGGATGGGAAATTCGCCGCGCCAGGCCAGCAGTTCATCCGGCGCGCCCGCCGTATCAGGCATCGTTTTCGTTTCCGCTTTCGACCAGGATGCAGGCCGCCACATGATGTCCCACCACCCGGCGTTCACCGTCCACCACCGCCGTCAGCGGGCCTTCAAACGGATCGCGGGAAACCACCTTCACCGCCGAACCCAGGTTAAAGCCCCGGTCGAGGATGTGTTCCAGCATCTCCTGATTATCGGCGGTGATGCGCGATACCGATGCCGGTATATCCAGCGGCCATTCCGACAGTGGTTGCAGGTCGCGCCGGACGATTGAACCATCCGGGGCCGGGATCGGATCGCCGTGCGGGTCGAATTCCGGCTGGCCCAGTTTGGCGGCAATCGCTTCGATGAAGCGGTCAGAAACAGCGTGTTCCAGGTTTTCGGCTTCGGCATGAACTTCTTGCAGCGCGTAGCCCAGGTCGGTCATCAGGTAAAGTTCGATCAGCCGGTGGCGGCGGATGATCTTCAGCGCCAGGGCTTCGCCATCTGCCGTCAGCACGACACCTTTATAGCGTTCGTAGTCCAGCAATCCCGCCGCGACCAGGCGCTGCGCCATGTCGGTCACGGACGGCGCCTGCACATTTAACACTTCCGCCAGGGCATTCGTCGAGACGCGCTCCATCTTGGACTGCAAGGCATAGACGGCTTTGAGGAAATCCTGGACGGACTTGGATTGGGTTAAATCGGATTTCTCCGGCATAATACACCTTTCGATAGTGCAGTGCGTCATGCGCTCAATCATAACATAAGAGCGTATGCGCCCATATATAAAAACGGGGGATTTTGGGATGAACCGCCTTGAAGAAATCAACTTCAAACACGATCAGATTCGCGCCCTGCTGGAACGCCGCCAGGCCGATTCGCTGTGGCTGCGGCGCACGCGCAACCTGGCCTGGATCACCGCCGGCGCCGACGCCAGCATCCCGGTAGATGCCGACTACGGCGCGTACAGCGTCCTGCTCACGCGCGACAAGCGCGTCGTGTATACCACCAACATCGAGGCCACCCGCCTCCATGCCGAAGAAGCTTTTGAAGCCCTGGGTTTTGAGTATGTCGAGTACCCCTGGCATCAGCCCACAGCGCCCGCCAACGCCCTGCTGGACGACGGCGAGGTCGAAAGCGACATCCAGCGGCTTCGCTGGGTATTAAACGCCGGCGAAATCGAACGCTGCCGCGCGCTGGGCAAGGACACCGCCGCTGCGCTGGACGAGGCGATCCGCGCCATCCGCCCCGGCGATACCGAGTTCCAGCTTGCCGCCCGCCTAGACGCCGCCTGCCGGGCGCGGGGCGGGCTGGCCGCTGTCAACCTGATCGGCACCGACGAACGCATCAGCCGGTTCCGCCATCCCAAGCCGACCGACAAACGCCTGGAAAAATACGCCATGATCGTCGTCTGTATGCGCCGTGAAGGGTTGATTCTGTCCGCTACGCGGCTGGCGCACTTCGGCGCGCTGCCCCCGGAACTGCGCGAGAAAGCCGCCAAAGTCGCCGCTATTGACGCCGCCGCGATAGCCGCCAGCCGCCCCGGACGCTCCCTGGGTGACGTGTTCGCCGACCTGCAAGCGGCCTATGCCGCCCAGGGCGAAACCGACCAGTGGTTATACCATCACCAGGGCGGCCCAACCGGCTA
This sequence comes from Chloroflexota bacterium, assembly GCA_013388735.1. Taxonomy (GTDB): domain Bacteria; phylum Chloroflexota; class Anaerolineae; order Aggregatilineales; family Phototrophicaceae; genus CFX2. The sequence continues at coordinate 2,972 of JACAES010000043.1, forward strand.
CATCGCGCGGGAGCGCGTCGCCACGCCCGGCGACCCGACGATTATCTCCGCCAACATGGCGCTGGCCTGGAATCCGTCCATCGTCGGCTGCAAGTCGGAAGACACTATCCTGGTCAATGAGAGCGGCTTCGAGATCGTCACTGCCGCGCCCGCCGGCTGGCCGATGATCGCCGTCGAAATCGGCGGCCAGACCATCCAGCGCCCCGGCATCCTGGAACTGTAACCTACGTGGGCGAATACGCAGGGACACGTTTTTTGCGTGTCCCGTTTTTTTTGCGCTGACCTTCTGTCCGGCGCGCGGTCGGCGGCGCAGCTTGAGGATAATATGGCCGTCCTGGAATGGCAGCTTTCCGACGACCAGCTCGAACGCCTGGATGCGGTCAGCCGGATTGAAATGGGCTTCCCGCATGGTTTCCTGGACGGCAACCGTTATATCTTCGGCGCGACGTTCGATAAAATAGACCAGGAACGCCGGTAGCCGGACGGCTTACCGGCCTGCCGCGTATTCGCGCAGGTAGGCTTCCAGTTCGTCCAGCGAGCGCGCCAGCTTATCCAGCGAACACTCCAGCATCAGGTTGACGGTCTGCATCTCGAACTGCAAGCGCCAGTCGGTATACAGGCCGACCAGGTGTTTGCCCTTCGCGTAAGCGTAACCCAGTTCCCAGGCTGTTCCGTCATCGGTGGTGATGCCGTTCAGGTTGGCGACCACCACATCGGCACGGTCAACCGCGTTGCGATCTTCCTCGAAGATGCGCCGGATGTCCCGCTTTTCGCGCAGGGACAGGTCGCCGTCGCGGTGCGGCAGGAAGGTTTCCAGCCCGGCGCGGCGCACACAGGCTTCGATCTGTTCGTCAAACCAACGTTCGCCCTCATTGAACAGTGGGCCGGCGATGTACGCAAGCATAATGTCCGCTCCTGTGCGATCAAAAGTTTTAGCGGTTATTACGCGCGCCATTTAAGGGCCGGATCAAGGCCAGCACGTGTTCCAGCCGTTTGAGATCATGCGAAAGCAGCCGGGCGATCTCGCGCCCGCAGCGCACCAGAAAACCATACTCCTCGTTTTCAGGGTACGCCCGCGCCGCATACCGAATGGCCGCCCCCAGTAGGTCGTCCGACGGCACTTCGGAGGCGTTCAGCGCCAGCGGCAAAAAATCCAGGCGCTGGGTGAAGGCGTACACCACCTCGGTGGTACACAGTTCCACCGGCGAAAGCGTCATCGGCGGGCGCGGCGGCAGGCTGTGAACGATGGTTTGCCGGTACAGATACCCGATGCTGAGGACGCTGATCTCCAGCGGCACCATCCGGTTTTCGCGCTGGTCGCGCAGGATGCTGCTGTTGACCGCCTCGGCCATCACCAGCTCGCTCACCAACATATCGTCCTTGATTTCGACGGCATAAATCAAACCCACCACCTGCACCGAGTCATCATTAGCAATCGGCGCGCTGACGAACGCCCCGAAGTCGTGCCGGTCGCCCACTTTGTTGCTTTGCGTGCCGCAGGTGAAACCGCGCGTGCTGGCGCGCAGCACCCGTCCGACCATGTTTGCTGAAGATAAATCTGCTGCTGCCATCCTGATCTGTTCCTATAACTCATGCTGGCGTTTGAGGCTGCGCGCCAGTTCCTTGCCCCACGTCTTGGCGGAGAAGTAACGCGGCTCGATGCCTTTGCTGCGCAGTTCCAGCCCAATCATTTCATCCAGTTTGTGTTTATCCTTGCTGCTGACGTAGGCCAGTTCATCGGCGCGGGTCAGCGCGTAGGGGTACGGGTTGCGCCCCTGAAGCTGACACTGCGCCACCAGCAGCGCGTGCAGGTCATTCACCATCTGCTGATCGCGCGCCACCCACATCGGCACGTCCACGCGCACGATGGACTCCCGGTAGCCGGACGATACCTTGAGATAAAAGAAGGCGATTTCGTAGCTGACGCCGCGTTTTTTGTACAGCAGGTTGCGCGGCGAATTCTGCACCATCAGGGCGGAACGTTCGCCCGGCTCTAAAACTGCGTCGAACAGGTGAATATCGCGCAGCCCTTGCAGTTCGCCCCCGGCGCTCAGGTCGGAATGGCGCACCTGATCGTCGGACAAACTCAGCAGATGCAGCAGGCGCATCACCACGCGGCTGCGCATGGGGTTATCCACATAACCGGCCAGGATCGCCCCGGCATCGTGCAGGTGAACCAGCGCCCCCAGATACCCGTGCATCAGTTCCAGGTGGTCGGTCACGTCGGCGTGCGCCCAGAACATCAGATGATTATCGTACAATGCCACCAGCGGACGGGCTTCGCCGCGCTGCTCCCAGACCGCGCGCGCCAGTTCGCGCAGTTCGCTGACGGTGCGGTTGGCGTCTATGGTGCGGTTGGAAAGCAGCCGCCCGCCGGCGTCGTGAACATGGTCAGGATGGAAAAACAGCCGGGGCAGCGTATACGCCTCCGGGCGGCGGTCGTCGCCATGATGATAAACGAACAGCCCGGTATTGAGCAGGAAATACGGCAGCGGCGTCTGATCGTTGGGGTACACCTGCGAGCCGTCGGCGGCCACCAGCGTGGCGCTTTCCGGCACGGGCGGCGTCGGGAAGGTCTGGCAGATGACTTCGTGATAGGGCGGGTCAAGCGGGGCCGCGCCCCGGTAGCCGCTGACATCCGGCTGGCGCGTGAGCTGAATGCGCTCGTGAATGGCATCCAGGTCGGTGGCGGCATAAAAGCGGTCTATCGCCACCTGCAAGCGGTTGCCTGTGTCAAAATCCCACTCATCCAGCATCCGCCGCAGTTTCAGCAGTTGGTCTACCAGCTTGTTAAATTCGAGCGCCAATGGTCCCTCGGACGTTTATATTTTAATTACGTTTCATTCATGTACGACTTAGGTTAGCACGAGCGTTCTAAACTGTCAACAACCAAGTAACCCGAACGTCGAAATTTCGACAGGATTTTGACTTTCTTTAAACATCCAATAAAGTTGTGCAGATTACCGAAATCCCCCATGCAGAAATCGTTGCTTGTGGTTATACTTGGGGACTGTCTATATAAACTGTTCAATCGGCCACGCGCGGTGGGCTTTAACCCGCCGTCCCACAGGTTGATGGGCAAACAGTTAACCTGCTGCGGCGCGCTAAAAATTTTATAACAAAAAATTTGTTTGAGCTTTCCAACCTTCGGTACTCGAAACATGATGGATGGAGAAACCCATGGCCTCGAATTACGTTCTGGAAAGCGTCAAAACAGGTTATACACACGAGTTGGTTTTCGCCGGTGACGGTGTGCGCCTGTCCGGTCAGATAGACTACCCCGCAGCGCCCGCCGGTTCTCGTGCCTTCCCCCTCATGTTCATCCTGCATCACGCTGGCAGCGACGACCGCAGCGGGTATCAGGCTTTTGCCGACATCGGCCTGGAAGCCGGCTGCGCGGTTTTCCGCTGGGACAAACGCGGCACCGGACGCAGCGGCGCGGGGGGGCGCGGCTCGACCACTCAGGACGCGGTGAACGCCTACGAAGTCGCGCTGGAACAGCCGCACATTGACCGCCGCCGCGTGTTCATCCTGGCGCAGGATGCCGGGGCGGGGATGCTCGGCAGCTCGTTCGGGTTGTTCGCCCGCGTGCAGCTGCCCTACGGCGTTATCCTGGCAACCAATACCCTCGACCAAGAAGAAGCCCTCGCCATCGAATCCCGCCTGTTGGTCGTGGTCGGCCAGCACGACTGGAATCCCTGGCAAAAGCTTGGCAAAGCGGTTTGCGAAACCCATAATGCGGCCTACAAACACGGCGCAGCCTACTACGTCGCCCCTCATGCCGACCGAATGCTGATTGACCCCCGTACCAACCGCCTGCATTTTGGCGCGCGGAACACCATTACCGACTGGCTGCAAACTGTTTGACGAACTTTCGTGTTGATCTGAACGGCTGTACTGCCCTCATCACCGGCGCGGGCGCGGACATCGGGCGGGCGGCGGCGCGCGCGCTGGCTTCGGCTGGCGCGGCGGTGATCGTCAACGACCTGAACCCCGACCGCGCCGACCGGGTGGCGCAGGAAATTTCTGCCGCCGGAGGGCGGGCGCTGCCCTGGCAGGCGGACGTGTCGAATCGTTTCCAGGCGGCGGCACTGATCGAAGCCGGGCGCGACGCCTTCGGGCGCATTTCGATTCTGGTCAACGCGGCGGGCGTGTACAAAACCGGCCCGGCGCTGGCGCTCGACGAATGGGACTGGCGGCGTGGGCTGGACGTGAACCTGACCGGGGCGTTTTTTTGCAGCCAGCTTTTAGGCCGCGTGATGGCCGACGAGGGCGGCGGTATCATCGTCAATATCGCCTCGACCGCCGGGCATCCCGCCCCGCTGCCGGAAGGTGTGGCCTACGTCGCCAGCAAAAGCGGCATGATCGGCCTGACGCGCCAGCTTGCCCGCGAACTCGCGCCCGCCGGAATCCGCGTCAACGCCGTCTGCCCCGGCCACGTGGCCGAAAGCGAACCCCCGCCGGAAGCTGCGCCGTCCAACGCCCAGGCGCGCTGGGGCAGCCCGGATGACATCGCCGCTGTGGTGCTGTTTTTATGCTCCGACGCGGCGCGTTTTATCACCGGGCAGGCCATCAACGTAGACGGCGGCGAGCATATGGTTTGACGAAAGGAGACCGAAATGCTGGTTCTTCTGGTTGGTGATCGTAAAATCACGATCACGCCCAATGTTTATTTTGACAATGGTGTAGCAACCGCCTGTTTTCATCTCGACTGGCCGACCGAAACGCCGCTGCGTTCGTCGCTGGACGTGGCGCGCGAGATTGCCCGCCGCTATGCGCTGGACGTTGAAGAAGTCCATGACGCGATAGTTGATATGCTCATCGAGGATGATGAACCCGTAGACCTGGGAGAAGCCCTCCGCGAATCGTTGCGCGATATGAAAGCCGGGCGCGTGTACCCGGTTGAAGAGCTATGGGACAGGCTGTACGACGATGACGACGAAGCTTAACGTCGTCTTTGGGCGTGTGTTCAAGCGTAATATCAAACGACTCGCTAAAAAATATCCGAACATTCGCCGCGATGTCAGCACCATCACCGACCGTCTGGCAAGAGGCGAGACCCCCGGCGATCAGATTATAGGCACCGGTTACACGGTTTACAAAGTGCGCGTGGCTAACAGCGATGCCCAACGCGGAACACGGGGCGGCTATCGCATTATTTATTACATTCACCTGCCAACGCTCCTGCTGCTGGTGACGATTTACACCAAGTCTCAACAGGAAGACATATCACCGGACGAACTTCGGGGAATCACTGAAGAAGAAATCAACAACCTGTGATCCTCTACAGGTCTTGTTTTGTTTTACGTTCCGTTCGCTCGCTGAATCCTGCCCTTCATCCCATTCCACCAGTTCGCCATCCTCGGTCAGACGCCCGGCATAGGCTTCGGCATACTGCGGCGTCTGCCGCTATAACGGGGTGGCCCGCCCATGAGCGAAAAATGGGTGTGAGCCGATGTTTTCGCTCTTGACAGGCCGGATTATATCGCCTATACTTTGAACAGTGTTCAAATTATAGACCAACAATCAAGATTTTTGGGGAGGATATTCCATGCCGAAAGGGCGGGTCGAACAGCGGCGCGAAGGCGTGCGCGAGGAGATCAAACAGGCGGCGCGCCGTTTGATGGCCGCACACGGCACAGCCGGTCTGTCGCTGCGCGCCATCGCCCGCGAAATCAACATGCTGCCTTCCGGGCTGTACCATTATTATGGCAGCCTGGATGAACTGATAACGGCGCTGATCGTGGATGCCTTTAACGCCCTGGCCGACGCGTTGGAAGCGGCGCGCGAAACCGCCGCCGGGCAAAGCGGCGCCGCGATGCTGCTTGCTGTGCTGGAGGCTTACCGCCGGTGGGCGGTAGATCATCCGACCGACTTCCAGTTGATTTACGGCAATCCCATCCCCGGTTACGTCGCCCCGCGTGAAATCACCGTGCCGCCCGTCATTCGCGGCTTCAGCGTGATCGTCGGCCTGATCGAAAATCTGCTGCAAAGCGGCGCGCTGGAAGCCGTTCCGCCGTATGATGTCATACCGCCGGAAATCGAAGCCCATCTTCAAATGCTGATTGCGCGCGACGGTTATCCGGTATCGGCGCGGGCCTTGTTCATGGGTGTACTCGGCTGGACGCAGTTACACGGCATCATCATGCTGGAGATGTTTAATCACATTCAACCGGTCATTGGGGACGTCGAGACACTCTACCGCGCCCAGGTTGTTAATCTGCTGAAGACGCTGGGGCTGAAAACAGCCATCTGAATCAATCCTGTTTCAATCGTATCGCCGGTCGTAAAGCCAACTGTAGAGCAGCCGGGCCGGTTCAACGCGCCCCGGCAAAGGAGATAAAAGACGGTCAACGACCAGCCGCTAAAGCGGCTGGCTTGTCCCTGACGCACTCGCACGAGGTGGAGCATGGCTCACTTTAACCGCACACGCCGTGTCGAGACAAAAGGCTGGTTGACTGGCAGCCC
>JACAES010000097.1 GCA_013388735.1 Chloroflexota bacterium
AATCGAAAAACGCAAGCCGATTTCTCCTGTACTGTTTGCGGACACACAGCAAATGCTGATGTCAACGCTGCAAAAAACATTTCCGCTTGGGCGTCAGTCAATGCGCCTAATGTCTCGGAGGCCGTCGCTGAACAACGCAGCTTCACCAAAGCTGCGACGGTCGTGCCAGGGACAAGCCTCCCGCTTTAGCGGGAGGTCGTTGACGTTCTACCAGGAAGAATGCGGCAGCCTCAAACTCAACTCGGACTACAACATCGCCTACAACGTCAAGAATGTGGTGTGTGGGGTGGATGGAGACTACACCACCTCCGGCAGCCATGACATTTGCCAGAACCCGCAGCTTGCCGGGCCGCTGGCCGGGGTGGAGTACGGTATGATGCCCCTGCCCGGCAGTCCGGCCATTGACAGCGGGGATAACAGCGTATGCCCGCCTGACGATTATCCGGGCAGCCCGCGCCCGGCAGGGGGCATCTGCAATCGGGGCGCGTATGAATAAAAATGCGGCGCTTTTTAGATGGCTTCCGAGTCGTACCTTTGCGCGGCGTTTTTCCGTGACGTTATAATCACCCGCGTCAGATCAACAGCGTTGAGGCGAACGCATGGATAAACCGCTGATTACGATAACCGGCGCGCCCGCTTGGGCAGAGGCGGTTCGGGCGCGGCTGGCGGACGATTACCGGGTGGCGCTGGTCACGGAGCGAACGGGTTACGTGGCGCGGCTGGCAGACGACCGGGCCGCCCTGCTGCTGGTGGACGGCGATGCGGACGATTGGCGCTTCTGGACGACCACGCCGAAAGCCAGCCCGGCCACCCGGCGCATCCCGGTGCTGCTGATTGCCGCCGGCGCGGACACGCGCGCCGAGGCGCTGCAAGCCGGCGCCGATCTGGCGCTGGCGCCGGATGACCTGCCGGAGCAGATCGCGGCACTGGCGCGGGATTACGCCCGCGTGCCGGACCCGGCGCTGCTGGCCGAACTGGACTGCCAGTGCCGGGAGGCGCTGCCACCGCTGGCGGTCGAAGGGGTGGCGAAGTTCAACGCCGGGCAATATTATCCCCAGCACGATCTGTTCGAGGAACAGTGGATGAACACCGACGGCCCGGTGCGCGACCTGTACCGGGCGATTTTGCAGGTCGGCGTGGCCTATTACCAGATCGAACGCGGCAACCACCGGGGCGCGCTGAAGATGCTGTTACGCAGCGTGCAGTGGCTGGCGCTGCTGCCGGATGTCTGCCAGGGCGTGGATGTAAAACAGCTCCGTGAGGATTCGTACCGGGTGCGGGCGGAACTGGAACGCATGAATCCGGCGGACATCGGCCAGTTCGACCGCCGCCTGCTCAAGCCGGTGAAGCTGGTCACGGCCTGACGAATATTTCGATGCTGGCGCTTCAGGCTGTCTTCAGCAGCGGCTCGGCCAGCAGCAGCGCCAGCGCGCTCACCGCGTCGCTGACTTCCCCGGCGCGCGCCATCGCCAGCGCCCGGTCAGCGGGCAGGGTATGGACGGTCATCACCTCGGCAGGTTCGTGATGGGTCGCGCCCAGGCGGACGCCGGTCGCCAGATACAGGTGCGCGTATTCATCCCCGATGCCTTTCATGGTCGGCACGCGCATTAAAAAACGCCAGTCCGCCGCCGTGCCGCCGGCTTCTTCTTCCAGTTCGCGGCGGGCGGCTTCCGCCGCAGTCTGGCCGTCTTCGACCCGGCCAGAGGGCAGTTCCCATCCCCAGGCGTCCAGCGGATAGCGATAATGGTACAGCAGCACGATTTCACCGGTGGTCGTGACCGGCACAATCCATACGGCATCATGCATTTCGACCACGTTATAAACGCCCTCGATGCCGCCGGGCAGCAGAATACGATCCTGCCGGACGCTGTACCAGGGACATTCCCAGGCGCGGCGCGATGAAAGCGTGGTGATAGGGTGCGAGTCGGTTGTCATCAACATTCCTCGTATGCAGGCCGTTGTTCACCCGCCATTATAGCCGAATGAGAAAGGCATGACGCGGCACATCGTCACCTCGCGCCGCGCGTCGGCCTGTGTTACTCTTGAGCGGTTGATCGTTTAGTTGAAACAACGTCTGTAAGTTGGAACTCGGAACTCGGAACTTCTTTTTATCCCGCTTCGACCGGCTGGTGTTGGTCGTCGCGCTGCTGCTGGTGGGCGCGGTCGGGCTGACGCTCGTCCTGGGCGACCGGGTCGGCGTGACGCTCCAGCGCGCCGCGCCGCTGGGCCAGGCCCGCAGCACCAGCCGCGTGGTCATGCAGTTCAGCGAACCGATGAACCGCGACAGCGTGGCCGGGCGGCTGTCCGTGGCGCAGGTGAAACCGGAAGCAGCGGCTAACCCCGACGCGGCGCAGCCCGGCGACGTGCTGGCCGAAATCACCGGGCAGATCGCCTGGAGCGGGACGGCGCTCACCTTCACCCCGGCGGCAGCGCTTCAGCCGGGCGCAACCTATCTGGTGCGGCTGGAAGCCGGCGCGACCGGCGAAACCGGGCGTCAGGTGCTTTCAGAATACCGCTTCAGTTTTATGGTGCGCAGCCCGCGCATAGCCTACCTGGCGCCGGCCAGCGGTTCGCCGCTCAACGTCTGGCTGGCCGACCCCGCCGATCCGTCCGGCGCGCAGCAGATTACTTTCAGCCCATCCGGCGTGTTCGATTTTGGCGTCAGCCCGGACGGAAGCGCAGTCGCCTATTCCGAACGCAACACCAACACCGGCACGTCGGACATCAAACTGCTGAACCTGGAAACCGGCGCGGTGCAGCAGCTTACCAACTGCCAAGATGCCGACTGCACGACTCCGGTCTGGCGGCCCGATGGCCGCGTCATCGCCTACGAGCGGGTAGAACTGAACAGCGACCTGGAAAACGTCGGCGTCAGCCCGACCCGCATCTGGCTGATTGACCTGAGTACCACGCCCGCCAGCACGCGCCCGCTGTTCGATGACTCGCAGATTCTTGGATATGGCTTGCAGTGGTCGCAGGACGGCAGCCGCGCCAGCCTGTTCGACATCAACAGCCAGGGCATCCTGCTCCACGACTTCAATAGCAACGTGACGATCATCATCCCCAGCCGTTACGGCAGCACCGGGGCGCTTTCGCCGGATGGCACAAAAATCGTGTTCCCGGAAGTGACGCTGGCCGACGGTCAGGCGCGTTCGTATTTGCAGTTAGCCGACGTGACCGCGCAGACGGTCGAACCGCTAAGCTACCCCGACGATGCCGTGGACGACGACGCGGCGGCCTGGAGTCCCGACGGCGAAAAGCTGGTGATTGCGCGGCGCTACACCGACGAACGTTTTACGCCGGGGCGGCAGCTTTTTCTGATGAACCCGGCGGACGGCAGCGCCGAGCCGCTGCTGGTGGATGCGCGGTATGCCAACGGCTTTTTTTCGTTCGACCCTACCGGCCAGCAGATCGCCATCCAGCGTTTTCCGCAGCTTATGCCGGACGGCCAGATGAACAATACCGGCACGCCGGAAATCTGGACGTACAACCTGTCCACCGGCGCGCTGGCGCAGGTGGCGGCGGATGCTTTTTACCCGCGCTGGGTGCCGTAGGGGAGAGTTGCCGGTTGCCTGTTCCCGGTTTTCAGCGCTGCTAACTATTGACTACCGACTACCGACTATTGACTACCGACTACTGATGATAACTCCCCCGAACCAACCCCCATCAGACCGGCGGCCTTCGCCGGTGCTGCTGATTTTTCTGATCTTCCCGGCGCTGGGCATCCTGGCGGCGGCGGCTTTTGCCCTGGCGAACCGGGGCGAAACCGGCGCGCCGCCCACGCCCCTGCCGGTGACGCTGGCGCAGCCATCGCTGATAAACCAGCCTGCGCCTAATTTTGAGCTGCCAGGGCTGGACGGCCAGCCCGAACGCCTGTCCAGCTATCGCGGCCGGGTGGTGTTCATCAACTTCTGGGCGACCTGGTGCGAGCCGTGCCGCCGCGAACTGCCTGCGCTGGATGCCTTTGCCACCCCCGGCGCCAAAGTCCTGGCGGTCAACAGCGGCGAAACGGCGGAACAGGTCGAGTCGTTCCTGGCAGCCGGCGGCATTCAAACGCTGGCAGTGCTGCTGGATACCGATCTGGCCCTCACCCACCGCTACAGCGCCGACCGCCTGCCCATGACCTACGTGCTTGACCCGGCGGGCGTAGTGCGGTATATCCATCTGGGCGAAATCACGGCGAACGACCTGGCCGCTTACGTCGCAGCCTTAGCGCCGGGTTCTTAATGCAGTCGTTAGTCTATAGCTGTTATGGACTTTCGCGTTAGAGGTGACAGATATAGAATAGAGGGATGAGAACACGAGCCTTGCAGTTAACAGAGACCGAAGTGGCGGCGCTTAAACAGGCGGAGCAGCAGACGAAACGAC
>JACAES010000053.1 GCA_013388735.1 Chloroflexota bacterium
CGCGGCCAGCAGCGCCGCCGCCGTCCGCAGCTCAAAAAACAGGCCGGCAAATACCCAGATCACCGCCAGATAATCGAGAATATTGATGTTCCCGTCGCGCTGCCAGGTGATGATGGTCTGGGCGAAAGTCGCCGTCGTGCCGTAGGCGACCAGCAGCCCAGCAGCCAGCCGGCAGCGCCCAGCACGGCTTAACCGCGCCAGCGCCAGCAGGACTATTACGCTCAGTCCCGTGAGGACCGCATCGGACGCCCGCCAGGGGGCGCCCAGACTGAGCGCCAGCCGCACCGGCACGAAGGCCGCAAAAATGCCGGCCAGCGCCAGCAGCAGGCCGGTTAACAGCCGCGCCTGCCCTTGTGCTTCTGCCGGTACGGTCGGCGCAGGCCGAACCAGATCGTTCCACCATCGGGCAAGACGATGAGCCGGTGAGGTTTTCAGGGGTGAAGTCATGATAGAAACCGATCAGCCTGCGACTATATTGATCTGTCACTATTTTAAGCGCGAAACGGCCTGATATGCATTTATCTTGTTTTTGTGGCCGGCGCCGGCGGCAGCACAATCCGAAAGACGCATCCGGCACCGAGCGCGGTTTCAACTTCGATCAATCCGTTGTGCTGCTCAATGATACGCCGCGCAATCGGCAGCCCCAGGCCAAAACCCGGCGTGGAATGGGCGGTATCGTCCCGAAAATACAGATCAAAAATATGCGGCAGAGACTCCGGACGGATGCCCATACCGGTATCGCGCACTTCCAGCGCGGCGCAGTCATCCTCCAGCCGGAACGTCCGCACCGTGATCGTGCCGCCGGGGGGTGTAAAACGATGGGCATTGTCCAGCAGGCGATGGTAAGCCTGGTCGAGCATATCCAGATCGCCCAATACCGGCGGCAGCGCCGCGTCCAGTTCAAACCGCACCGTCTGCTGCGCGACCTCAATTTCGCGCAGCAAGCGGCTGTTGACCGCCCGCGCCACGTCGTTGAGCGAAATCATCTCAAACCGGAACGGCATCCCGCTTTGCAGCTGGGAAAAGATCAGCAGCGCCTCCACCAGCTTCAGGATGCTGTCCGCCTGAGCTGAAATTGCCGCCAGGTGTTCGCGGGCAAAGCCGGAATCCAGTTTCTTTTCCAACAGATAAACCGACGTGCCGATTATGCTCAACGGCGTCCTGAACTCGTGCGAAGCCAGATGAACGAAGTCCGCCAGGATGCGCCCGTGTTCGCGTTCCAGCGTCAGTTCGATGAGCCGCGCCTGATCCTTTTTGCGTTCGGTGATGTCCTCGGCCATCAGACACACGCCGATCACCTGCCCCGGTTCGGGTGTGACCGGCACGTAACGAATCTCAAAAACCCGCTCGGTGTTTTCAATGACCGGCGTTTTTTCGACGATCACGGTCGCGCCCTGGAGCGCCTGCGCGAAACGGCGTTCAAACGACTCTCGATTTTCGTCGCATACGATGCGATAAATCGAATCACCCGGCTGGACATCGAACCCGAACAGAAGGCGCGTCTGTTCCTGAAACAGGTTGTTGAAGGTCACGATCTGATGGGATGTGTCAATGAAGACCAGCGCCTGCGGCGTGCTGTCGAAAATCGCCCGGACGCTGGCCTCGGAGCGCCGCAGCGATTCCTCCGCTCGGTTGCGTTCCGTTACATCTATCACGATGGAATGCAGCAGGTCGCGTCCCTGGAGGTGAACCGGGCTGGAGAACACCTCCACATCGCGGATGTCGCCGTCGGCCAGCCGGTGCCGGAACTGGAAAATCCGCTGCTCGCCGGTCACAGCCGCCGTCATCTTCTCGAAGACGATTTCCGGCGGCAGCATATTGATGTCGGTGATGCGCATTGTTTTGAGGATTTCCGGGGTGGTTTTGTAAAACTCCACCGCTGCCGGGTTGGCGTCCACAATTTTCCCGGTCTGCGGGTCTATCAACAGCTTGACCGCCCGGTTTTGTTCAAATATCTCGCGGTACAGCCGTTCGCTTGCCCGCAGCGCCTCGTCGGCGCGCCGGCGTTCGGTAGTGTCTTCGATGACGGCCACGCCGCCGATGGGCTGCCCCTGCGCATCCCGAATGGCCGCGCCGTTGACCCGCGCCCAGAAGCTCGTGCCATCTTTACGCAGGTAGCGTTTTTCGATGCTGTAGGCGTTCTGCCGTCCTTCGATCACGGCATCAGCCGCCGGCTGCTGCATCACCCAGTCGTCCGGGTGGGTGATCTGGGAAATATTCATCTGCCACAGTTCCTCGGCAGAATACCCCAGCATCCGCTGCATCGCCGGGTTGACTTCGATATGATCGCCATTTATATCGGTGATGGCGATGCCCAGCGCCGTTGCTTCAAATAGCGTTCGCAGGCGCGCCTCGCTGTTTTGCAGGGCTTCCCGTGCGCTGCGCTCTTCGGTGACATCATGCACGACGCCGCCCATCATAAAACCCTTTTCGGTCGGGATGCGGAATGACCGCTGCTGAATCCAGCGCAGCGTCCCGTCTGGCCGCAGGAGCGCCTGTTCCCGCAGTTGGTTATGCCAGGGGGCCTGGCCGGTGCGCAGGTAGGTATTGATGGCGTCGGTGATACGGGCGATCTGCTCCGGGGTTTGATACTCCGGCGGCGCTAACGAAAGCTGCACATCAATGATGGACTGGCCGAGGACGGCCTCGCGCCGCAGGCCGGTGATGGCCTCCATGCCCGGATTCCATTCGATGATGCGCCCCTGCTCGTCGGTGAGGGAAATACCTTCCACCACGCAGTCCACGAGTCCGCGCAGCCGCGCCTCGTTCTGGCGCAGAGTGGTTTCGCGCTCGGCGCAGGCGCGCAGTTCGACATCGAGAATTTGCGCCAGCGCCTCGGACGCCGCTTCGTCCCGGCAGTAGCTGTGAACAGCCTGGAGCAGTTCTTGTGGCAGCATAAGGCTGATTCCTCTATCCAGGCCAAGAACCACCCAACGGTTCAGGCTGCGGAAAGCATAGCACTTCTTCTGATTCTCATTATAACCCCAGGATATAGAGGAATTAATAGGGCAAGGCTGAAGATTTTAGGAGATTCTACCGGCGCAGCAGCAAAAATAGTCGGGCCGCGGCGGTTACAGCGGGGCAAAATCAATGATCGTCCGGGTTACGGCAGGGGGGACAGCCCTTCGCCGTAGACCACGCCCGGCTGGATGACCACCGGCGCGCGCGTGTCCGGCGTGGCGATCAGGTCGTAGGTGGTCGCCCCGGTGATACGCACCGGCACGATTTCGCCGACCGGCAGTTGGCCTTCCACCAGCACGTAACCGTCAATTTCCGGCGCGTCGCGGTAGCTGCGCCCCAAGCTGATGAGGTCGCCGGTCGGCTGGCCGTTTTCGTCCGCGCCTTCGCCAAAGCCCTCGACCAGCACTTCCAGCGTTTTGCCCACCCAGGCCAGGTTCTTCGCCAGGCTGATGCCCTGCTGAAGTTCCATCAGCCGTTGGTAGCGGCTCTGTTTGACGGCCTCGTCCACATGGCCGGGCAGCGCGGCGCTGGGCGTGCCGACCTCATACGAATACTTAAAAGCGCCCACCCGGTCGAACTGCAAATCGCGCACGAAATTCAGCAGACCGTCAAATTCAGCGTCCGTCTCACCCGGATAGCCGACGATGAAGGTCGTCCGCACGCACAGATTGGGGATCATCTGGCGCAGCCTGCCGACCGTCTCGTACACCCATTCGATTTTAGCCGGGCGCTTCATCCGCAGCAGCGTATCGCGGTGGCCGTGCTGGAGCGGCATATCCAGGTACGGCACAATCTGCCGGTGTTTCGCCATCGTCTCCATCAGGCGCGTGGTTACATAGCCGGGGTAGGCGTACATGATACGAATCCAGGGGATGTCCGGTGCGGCCTCGACGATTTTTTCCAGCAGCACGGCCAGGCCGTCTTTCAGCCCCAGGTCGTAACCGTAATCGGTGGTGTCCTGGGCGATCAGAATCAACTCTTTGACGCCCATTTTCTGCAAGCTCACCGCTTCCTGCACGATGGACTCCAGCGGGCGGCTGACCGCTGTGCCTTTGATCTTCGGGATGGCGCAGAAGGCGCACGGGCGGCGGCAGCCGTCGGCGATTTTGAGGTAGGCGCTGGCACCCTCCACGCTGGCGCGCAAGACGCCGCGTTCGTCCAGGCCGACCACGTCGGCATCGGTCGGCAGGTGATAGAGCGGTTCGGGGTGCCGGCGGGCGCGCAGGCGGCTGATGAGGTCGAAAATATCCATCCAGCGGCGCGTGCCGATCACGCCGTCCAGCCCCGGCACTTCCTGTACCAGATTCGCGCCGTACCGCTGCGACAGGCAGCCCGCCGCGATCACCATCTGGTTTTTACGTTTGCCGTCGGCCAGCCCGCGCAGGGCATTGATGGATTCCTGCCGGGCGGTATCAATGAAGCCGCAGGTATTGACGATCAGCACTTCGGCCCGGTCGGGGTCGTCCACGCCGCGCATCCCGTTCTGGCCGAGTACCTGCGCGATGCTTTCCGAGTCCACCGTGTTTTTCGAGCAGCCGAGGCTGAGCAGATAGTAAGTGTTTTTACGAGAGGCCATGACCTGAAATCACGCTCCAAAATCCGAAGGTCGAATTATGTTTAATTCTATCTGAAAAATGCTGCAAAAGGCAGAGGGCCTGTTTTACCCGCTCCGCCGCGTGATGAACAGGTTAGCGACCGGCAGCGTAAAACCGGGCAGCACATCGTATCCTTCAATCGTATCTTCGACGGTCAGGATTTCGGACGGTGTATCCGGGCGGTAAACTTCCACGATCTTCGGGCGCGGGAACACCAGCCACACCAGCCGCACGCCGTTGGATACATACCAGCGGGCTTTCTCGCGCAGGTCGTCATAGTTTTCGTCCGGCGACCGCACCTCGACGATCACGTCCGGCGCGCGCGGGGCAGCCCCTTTGATCGTGATCGGCACATCCGGGTCAATAATCATGGACGCATCCGGCTGGCGCGTATTACGCAGATTGCCCGGCACGCGAAAGCGGCTTTCCGGCCCCGGCAAACCCAACCCCCGCTCTCTCGCATACACTGAAAGGAAATAGATAAACAACCCGGTAATGAGCGAATGTTCTTCTGTAGGCATTGCTTTCTCTACAATCGCGCCGTCAATCAGTTCAAAGTGGCGGTCGCGGTTTTCCGGCCTGGCGATGAACGCCTCGAATTCATCCACCGTGTAGGTTTTTTCCGTCGGCAGCGCCATATCATTTACCTCACTACCTTATGTTCTACCCGCATTATACAACGATGCTTTCACTCAGTACCCGGCACTCAGCACTCACCCTTCTCCCTGGCGCGGGTTGTAGACAAAACTGCCGCTGGCGGCGAAGTCCCGGTAGACCTTCAGCGCCTCGGCGGTCAATATGTTGTTGACCAGTTCGATGCCGCGTTTCGCCAGTTCCTTATCCCATTCGGGATGAATCGGCCCTTCGTCAAAGCCAGTGATCTGTTCCAGTTCCGGGCCGCTGCCGGCGATCACCAGCGAACGCACGCCTGACCACAGCACCGCGCCGTAACACATGGCGCAGGGCCGCCAGTTGACGACCAGTTGGTGAGCCGGCAGCTCCGGCGCGCCCAAATCCCACGTCCCCAGGATTTGCTGCGCCAGCGAAAGCGTCATCACTTCGGCGTGGGCAGAGGAACAGTTGTGCGCCATCACCCGGTTGACGCCGATGATCACTCGCCGTCCGCTGTCGCGCTCAAACACGCCGGCGGCGAACGGGCCGCCGGTGCCATTTTCGTAATTCAGCCGCGAAAACCGGACGACCGCCGCCATGCGGTCTTCCAGCGTAGGCAGATATTGCGGCAGGCGGCGGTTTTCCTCAACCGCCCAATCCGGCAGTGACAAGGTGAACTGCATGGTATTTCCTTTCGTATGGAATAAACACCATAGTCAACGACCAGCCGCTAAAGCGGCTGGCTTGTCCCTGACGCACTCGCACGAGGTGGAGCATGGCTCACTTTAACCGCATACGCCGTGTCGAGACAAAAGGCTGGTTGACTGGCAGCC
>JACAES010000011.1 GCA_013388735.1 Chloroflexota bacterium
CCTTTGCCGCAAGCGACCGCGCAGCCGCCAACTCCCGCGCCGGTAGGACGGATTTCAGGCAGCGTCCGGCGCGCCGAACTGCCCGACTCCAGCGGCATCAGCCTGGTGCTGACCCGGCCAGACGGCACAACCCTGAACATCCCCACCGGCGCGGAAGGGCTGTTTAACTTCGCCGGGATGGCACCTGGCATTTACTCGCTGGAAGCGCGCGCCGACGGTTTTCTGTCCAGCCGGGCGGATTTCACGCTCGAAGCCGGGCAGGATTTAACGCTGCCCCCGGTCGTGCTGCTGGCCGGCGACACCAATGGCGACAATATCGTTGACCTGACCGACGCGGTGATGCTGGCGGCCAGCTTCAACGCCCCGCCGCCCGTGCCGGAAGCCGACCTGAACCGGGACGGCTGGATTGACATCCGCGATCTGGCAATTCTGGGTAGTGCTTTCGGCCTAGCCGGGCCGCTGGCCTGGGAATAAACCTGCTGCTGTATCATTACGATGGCGGGGCGCAGGCCCCGCTTTGATTCCTGATACCGAATCCCGCGCGAAGATTTTTGACAATCGGTTAACCCCGCCTTAAAATGGATTTCCCAGCAACCTTTCCACGTTTGGCAGCAATAACCGGCCAGCCGTTTTGTTGATTTGAACAACCATTTGCGGAACAGGTTCTGAACAGGATTTCTCGCAGAGATGGGCTTTGCCTTGTTTCTGCTGATTGTTCAATATTAGGAGGCTGTTTGATGAAAGAATACACCACCGATAGAATAAGGAATGTCGCCCTGGTGGGGCATCAGGGCGCCGGTAAGACCACACTGGTAGAAGCCCTGCTCTACAATACCGGCGCCATTAATCGGCTTGGCAGGGTCGAGGAGAAAAACACCGTCTCCGACTGGGATGAGGACGAAAAAGAGCGCGGTCTGTCGCTTTCGACCTCGCTCATCCCGATTGAATTCGGCGACACCAAAATCAATGTCCTGGATACCCCCGGCATGACGGATTTTCAGGGCGAGATTAAAAACGCCATCCGCGTGGCCGACTCGGTTTTTGTGGTGGTGGATGCGGTGGCGGGTGTCGAGGTCGGCACGGAACTGGCCTGGGAGTACGCCCAGGTTTACCAGCAGCCGATTATCGTCACCATCAACAAAATGGATCGTGAAAACGCCAACTTCGAGCGCGCGCTGCAAAGCCTGCACCAGAGTTTCCCCGACTACAAATTCGTCCCGGTGATGCTGCCCATCGGTTCGCAGGCGGACTTTAAAGGGGTCATCAACCTGCTGACGATGAAGGCGTATTATGACGCCGGCAAAGACCACGCCGACCTGCCCGCCGACCTGGCCGACGCGGCGAATGCCGCCCGCACCGCACTGGTAGAAGCGGCTGCCGAAGCCGACGACGTGCTGATCGAAAAATACTTTGAAGAAGGCACGCTCAGCGACGACGAAATCCGCGATGGGATGCGTAAGGCTGCCCGTGACTCCAACCTCAAGACCGTGCCGGTTTTTGTCACTTCCGGCGCGAAGAATGTCGGCACCATCCCGCTGATGGAGGCGCTGGTCGCCTATGTGTCGCCGCCTTCGGGCCGCCGTGTGCAGATCGAAAAACCCGACGGCGAACGCGAATTCCTGCTGCCGCCGCAAACCGACGATGGCCCGCTGGCCGCCTACGTGTTTAAGACCACCACCGACCGCTTCGTCGGCACGCTCAACTACTTCCGCATCTTCTCTGGTTCGGTGCGCTCCGATGGCCGCTACACCAACACCACGCGCGGCGTTGAAGAACGTTTCAACTCCCTGATGGTGCTGCGCGGCAAAGAGCAGATCTCGATGTCGGTGCTGCACGCCGGAGATATTGGCGTGGTCGCCAAGCTGACCGAAACCAAGACGGGCGATACTTTCGCCGATAAAAGCAGCGGCGCGCAGATCACCAAACCGGAATTCCCCGACCCGCTCTATGCAGTGGCGGTACTGCCGCGCACGCAGGCCGACAGCGCCAAGATGGGTACGGTTCTCACCAGCCTGTGCCAGGCTGACCCGACCCTGCGCTGGCGGCAGGATGGCGATGTTAAACAGACGATCGTGGAAGGCATGGGCGAGGCGCACGTCAACCTGGCGATCAGCCGGGCGGAAAAACTGGGCGTCGGTATGGACATGGTGATGCCCAAAGTGCCGTACAAGGAAACTATCACCCGCCAGCACTCCGATTACTATCGCCACAAAAAACAGACCGGCGGCGCGGGACAGTTCGCGGAAGTGCATCTGCGGCTGGAACCCAACCCCGGCAACGGTTTCGAGTACACGACCCAGATTTTCGGCGGCTCGATTTCACAAAACTTCCTGCCTTCCATCGAAAAAGGCATTAGCTCGGTGCTGAGCGAAGGCGTGATCGCCGGCTACCCGATTGTGGACGTGAAAGCCGTCGTGTTTGATGGCAAGGAACATCCGGTTGACTCGAAGGACATCGCCTTCCAGATCGCCGGGCGCGAAGCCTTCAAGAAGGTCTTTGCCGACGCCAACCCGGTGCTGCTGTAACCGATCATGGAAGTTAAAATCACCGTGCCGGAAAGCATGATGGGTGACATCATCAGCGACCTGAACACCCGGCGCGGGCGCGTCCTGGGCATGGATACCGAAGGCCATAAAAGCGTGGTCACGGCGCATGTGCCGCTGGCCGAAATGATGCGCTACGGCAACGACCTGCGTTCGATGACCGGCGCGCGCGGCATTTACACCATGAAGTTCGACCATTACGAAACCGTCCCGGCGCACCTGACGCAGAACATCATCGCTGCCAACAAGGCCGAACAGGAAGCGTAACGCGCCTGTCTGGCTTCAAGGCTTAAAGCGCACGAGCCGTTCTCACCCGGAACGGCTCGCGTTTTTATTCGGGCAGCGGGATGACTCGCCCTGCCGAAATAAGGGGCGAAGGCTGTTATAATAGTCCCGCTGCGGCCCGATCATCCAGGCGCAGCGGATGGTGCATGGTGGATAACGCTTTTCCCAAAACTCTAGTGATTGTGCCGGCGCTGAACGAAGAGGCCAGCATCGGCCCGGTTATCGCGCGCATAAGGGACAGCGCGCCCTGGGCGGATGTGCTGGTCATCAACGACGGCTCGACCGACCAGACTGCCGCGATGGCCGAACGCGCCGGGGCGTTCGTGCTGCACATGCCGCACAACGTCGGCATCGGCGCCAGTGTGCAGACCGGCTTCATGTTCGCCAGCCTCAATGGTTACGAGGTGGTTATCCGCAACGACGGCGACGGTCAACACGACCCGCGCGACATCCCGATCATCCTGCGGGCGCTGCTGGCCGGGGACGCCGATATGGTGATCGGCTCGCGCTATCTGGAAAATCGCGGTTATACGCCTTCGGCGGCGCGGCGAGCCGGCAGCCTCATCCTGGCCGGGCTGATTTCGCGCATCACCGGGCGGCGTTTCACCGATCCGACTTCCGGCTTCATCGCCTGCAATCGCCGAGCGATCAACCTGTGCGCCCAGGTCTACCCGCACGATTACCCCGAACCGGAATCCATCGTCCTGCTGCACCGTGCCGGGCTGCGTCTGAAGGAAATCCCGGTGACGATGCAGCCGCGCCAGGGTGGGCGTTCGTCCATCACATTTTTGCGCTCCGGTTATTATATGCTGAAGGTGATTCTGGCGATTCTGGTAGACCTGCTGCGCCCGGCGCCGGTCGAGGAAGGGATAGCTCGGTCAACGACCAGCCGCTAAAGCGGCTGGCTTGTCCCTGACGCACTCGCACGACGTGGAGCATGGCTCACTTTAACCGCATACGCCGTGTCGAGACAATAGGCTGGTTGACTGGCAGCCCGACAAGCAGCAGAGCTTCGCTAGTCTCGCCTTTTACGTGGCGGACTTCCCGCC
>JACAES010000018.1 GCA_013388735.1 Chloroflexota bacterium
AGGTCGCGGACGACAAATGTATGGGGGAAAATCCGCCGCGCTTCTTCGATGACATCCCGTTCCCGGTAACGGCGGGAAATATGCGTCAGCAGCAGGGTTTTGACACCGGTTTCCAGCGCCAGCGTCGCCGCCTGCTGGGCGGTCAGGTGGCCGAAGTCGCGGGCGGTGTCCGCGTCGGCCTGCAAAAACGTCGCCTCAATGACCAGGGCATCGGCATCGGCTACCTGGTCGCGGATATTGTCGGTGCGGGCGATGTCCCCGATATGCACCAGCTTGACGCCGCGCAGGGTTTCCCCCAGCACCATGTCCGGGCTGATGCGGCGGCCATCGGCCAGGGTAACGGTCTGGCCGCGCACCAGTTGGCTGCGTTCCGGGCCGGCAGGGATGCCCAGCGCCTCGGCTTTTTCGACCAGGAAAGGCCGCCGGGATTTCTCCTGAAACACAAACCCGAAGTTGCCGCCGCCCCGGTGCGTGACCGGAAAGGCGCTGACCGAAAAATCGCGCGCGTCCAGCAGCAAACCCGGCTTGATGTCCATCAGGTGAATTTTCATCGGCAGGCGCTCGTAGTCCAGCACCACGCCGTACAGCAGCGCCTGCACCCGGTCGAGGGTGGGCTTGCCGCCCCAGATTTCGATCTCCTCGATGCTCTCCCAGTGGGCGAAGGTGGACACCAGCCCGCCCAACCCCAGGATATGATCGAGATGCGCGTGCGTGAGCAGGATGCGATTGAGGCGTTTGAAGCCCACGCCGCTGCGCAGTATCTGCCGCTGCGTGCCTTCGCCGCAGTCTATCAGAAAACGATATTCGCCTGCCAGAACGATCTGCGCGGGCATTCCGCGATGGATAGATGGCGCGGACGCCGATGTGCCAAGAAAAACGACTTCAAACATGACCGCGTTACCTGCGCGCGACTGAAATCTGCCCGACAAACAGGCGCGTGCCGCGCTGCTGTTCGTCGTCCAGCACGCCCATGCGGACGTTGTTGGTGGCATCATACGCGCCAATGGAGATATTGTAAATGCCGCCCGGCATGGATGTTGGCAGCGGCACGAACGTGACCTGGATTAATATGTCGCGGTTGCGCAGCGAGCCAACGTTGATACTGATGGTATCGGTCTGGGCGGCAATCGAAGCCGGGTCGGCCAGCACATGCGTGAACAGGCGCAGATTGGGCGGAATCGGGCCATCTGCGCGCCAGTAGGTGATGAACGTCAGGATGCCGCCCGGCACATATATTTCGGTCGGCTCGCGCTCGTAGCCCAGGAAGGTGATGTTGCCGCCAAACCGAATCGGCGCGGTCGCCACGCCGGGCGCGCCCGGCGCTTCGGGCGCATATCCGACCGGGGCGGTGGTGATGAAGCGCCCGATGGTATCGGCCAGTTCGCGCTCAATGGTCATTTCGATGACCGCGTTGGCCGGTAAATCGGGCTGGTCGAGCAAAACGCCGTAGCTGATCCAGCGCCGCAGGTACGGGTGCATCCCATGAAGCATCTGCGCGTCCGGGAAGATGATCTGCTGGCGCGCGCCGCCGTCCATCAGCACCAGGCCGGTGCCGCAGTCGGCATAACGCAGCGGGGCCTGTTTGCGGTTCATCATCAGCAGCAGCAGGTCGGTGCTGCTCAGGCCGCGCCCGCTGGCCGGGGACGGCGAGTCGCAGATGAGCGTCGGCAGGTCGTCCGCCGTCGTATCCAGGTAGCGGGCTAACTGGCCGATGCGGCTGTGATAAACCTGCCGGACGGCCTCCTGATTCGGCCAGGACTGGAACAGGTCGCGCCCTGTCCAGACGAGGTTAAAGATGAACAGCGCCACCAGCCCGGCAGCCAGCAGATGACGGCTGTTCGCCGGCAGGTTGTGATACAGCCGGCTGACGCCTAGGCCGAAAAAAAGCGCCAGCAGCGGCAGCAGGCCGGTCATGGCCTGAAAGTCGGGGGTATCGAGCGACAGAACGGCCACCGGCGACAAGCTGAGCGTGAAGACGAGCGGCAGAAAATATCGCGGCTGCCGCCAGTTACGCAGGGCGACCAGCACGCCCAGCAGCAGCAGGACGCCGCTGACCAGATCGAACAGTGGGCGGCCCGGCAGGTTATGGAGCGGGTTGGTATCGCCGACAAAAAACAGCCCGCTCAGGCTTTCGCCGATGGCGCGCATGGGCGGGTTTTGCAGGATGGTGTAGTTGTCCAGCAGCCGCCCCGCCCCACTGAGCTGCGGCAGGCGCAGGCTGGAGATCAGATACGGCGTGGCGAAGATAATCATCACCAGCAGGCCAAAGCCCAGATACGCCAGCGTGCGCCGGGATACCCGCCGCCGGGAACGCATCATGAAGCTGATGAAGGCCATGCTCGCCAGGACGAGCATAAAATGCGCCGGATGGATATAAAAGCCCAGCCCCAGCAGCATCCCCAGGGCGGCAAAGGGCAGGGTGATGGGCGGGCGGCGGCCCTGACGGTAGACGTTGAATGCCTGCGCCAGTGCCAGCAGAACGCCCGCCGCCAGCAGCGGCAGCAGCGTTTCCCGCCCGATGCTGCGCCCCAGCAGCGTCGCCCACTGGTTGACGACCAGCAGCGCCAGCGCCGCCGCGCCGGCCAGTGGGCCAAAAAGCCGCGTCGCCAGCGCGTACAGCAGCGCCAGCGTCAGCAGGCTGACCCAGACCGAGACGATCTGATACCCCAGCAGCCCTGTGCCGGTGACACTGGTGATCGCAGCCAGCAGGATATGGTACAGCCCTTCGCGCCCTTCGCCGCCGCCCAGGTCATAAAAGACTTCGATGATGCCCTGGCGGGCGGTTTCGGCCACCCGGATGTCGGTGATTTCTTCGTCGTGCAGTCCTGGCGGCAGGGCGGATAAAGTCCACATCCGCAGGACCGCGGCCAGCAGCAGCAGGCCTACTGCCAGGGCGTAACTGGTGCGACTTGACAACCAAAGCCCCCTTTAGCAAGTGATGAGTGCTGCGCGTTGTGTACGGCGCTCCGGTTCACCGGTTTTTCCCTCAGCAGCAAAACCATTATCGGCATCACATTCGCCGGGCGTTTCGCCCCCGGAACGGATTAAAGCGCCGTCGCCCAGGCGGTACAACCGAGGACGGCGATTCCCAGGGTTACATTCAGCCACGTCAGCCGGATTTCCCGGCGGCGCAGCCGTTCCCATTCCGCCGGGTCGCCTTTGCCGCGCTCCAGCAGCAGCGTGGCGCGTTCCAGCGCCGGGGTTACAGCATATTGTAACACCACGCCGCCGATCACCATACCGCCGACGGCGATATGTTTGAGCAAAATCGCCCGGCTCCAGTCGTTATTGATTTGCAGCAGACCATCATAGTTCGGGTCGCCGGACATCTGAATCAGGCCGGTGATGACCAGCACAACCAGGCTGAAGTTACTGAGCGGGGCAAAACGGCGGCGCAGCCGGGTGAGCAGCCGCAGCAGCGCAGCGTCCCGTTCCAGGGTGCGGCGCGCCTCCGGCCAGACCAGCGCGACCAGGATAACCAGCCCGCCGATCCAGACGATGGTGGCGAGCAGGTGGAAAAAATAACTAATCGCAAGGATCAACGGTGACAAGGCCAAGCGCCTCCGGGCTGTCAGGCGGTCGCGCCGGGATTACCCGGCTGCCGCAGTATTTTGCCATGTTTGCCAGGTCAATAAAAGCCTGCCGGATTAAACCGTCCGGCGTGGTGATCGCCCACCAGTATTCTTCCCGGTCGGGTGTCCAGGATGGGTCGGCCAGATAGATCGTGGTCATCAGCCCCATCCAGGGCCGCCAGTTTTCGGCGGCATAGCGGTAGGCGTCCACCAGATAACGCGCCTGGGTGGCTTCGTCCACCGCGTACCAGGCATAGCTGGCATCATGGCCGGGGTTGGTGTGCCAGCCCATCTCCAGAATCGCCATCTGGCGGGCAGCGTCCCCGTTGGCGACCATGATCTTGCGCAGGTCTTCCACCCGGCGGAACGTGAAAAACCGCTGGCTGCCGCGCGCTGCCGCTTCATCCGGGCTGACCTCCGGCGGGTTATTGTAGCCCGGCGCGTTGGCCCCCACCACATCCACCATGCCCTGAAAACCCGCGTCGTACAGGGCTTGCAGATAAATATCGTCGGGGTGCGCGGTCTGGTCATAGGTGCCGGTGGGCGCTAAACCCGCCGAGATGAGGATGGCGGCGGGGTCGGCGGCGCGCACGGCTCGGCTGCACGCGCCCAGCAGTTCGACGTAGGCGGCGGCATTGGGTTCGCGGTTGCCCCACTCGCGGGACAGATTCGGCTCGTTCCAGACCTGATAGGCCGCGATACGCCCCCGGTAGCGTTCTGCCACCGCGCCGCAGAAGGCCGCCCAGTCGTCGAGGTTTTCCGGCGGGGCGTCCACGAAATCGGCATCCTTATGGCCTTGCAGGGTAGGGTGTGTCCAGTCCGGCGCGTCGCTCAGGCGGGCGACCAGCCGCAACCCTTTCTGTTCAACTTCGGCCACGATTTCATCGGCGCGGGCAAAATCCCACTGATCGGGCTGCGGCTGGATGTCTTCCCAGGCGAAGACCTGTTTAACGTGGCTGAAGACCATCAGCCGCGCCCAGTCCAGGTAAAGCGAGGCCATCGTTTTGTCCCACCACAGGAATACATGCACGCCGTAAGTGAGCGACGTGAAGGGCGGGTCGCTGACGGCAGCGGCCTGGAAGGGGTCGCGGGTGGAGAAGCGGGCGATCAGGGCCACAAAAAACAGGGTCAGGCCCACCCCCATCAGGCCGGCGCTGACCCTGAATGTTGTGGAGAAACGTCGTCGCGCTACGATTGCCGGTTCCATTCGATGAGCGCGTCGTAGACCGGGCGGAACTGCCAGTCTTTGCCGATAATCGAGTATGGGACGTTATCGTTGTTGGTGTCCCAGCCGGCCTGCGGGCCGTAGTTGAGATTCCACAGGAAGGCCAGCCACACGATGTCCCATTCGCCCATCAATTGGATGGCCTGAATCGTCCATTCTTTTTGTTCGTCCAGGGTATTGTCGTTGGCGAACTCGAAGCCGGGGGGATAACCGCCCAGGTCTTCGGTGGACGCCCAGCCGAATTCGGTCACGCACAGCTTCTGATCGCCCCCGGCCACCTGGATTTTATTGGCGTAGGTACGCAGCGTGCTGTAGAAGCTCCAGCTGTGATGCGGGTTGTCGAACGGCCCGCGGAAGCTGGCGCTGGCGTCTGCCGGAACGCTGTCCCAGGGGACGTTGGGGCCGATGTTGTAGCCGTTGTGGTGCGCGCCCACGCAGTCGGCGTAGTTCAGCAACCCGGCGTTAATCATCTGCGTCATGTAATCAAAATCGTCTATGGCGCTCACGCGGCCATCCGGCTCCGTCCAGCCGCCGGTCGGGGACAGCGCGCCGCTGATGACGATGATGCCGGGGTCAATGGCCTTGACCGCCGTATAGGTATCGCGCAGCAGCGCCACGTAGTTGGCCGCGCTCAGGCCGCCGATGGAAGTCCACTCGCGGTCGAGATTCTGCTCGTTCCAGACTTCGATGGCGTGTACCTGATTGGGGTAGCGCCGCAGGATTTCGGTCACGAAGGTGACGTAATCGGCGCTGCTGGCGGGCGGGCCGTGTTTCTCTACGTTGACGCCGGCTTCGCGCGCCCAGGCCGGGGCGGTGACGATGGACATCATGGTCTTGAGGCCGAAGCGGGCGGCGGACGGCATCACCAGATCGAGTTTTGACCAGTCCCACTGGTCGCGGGCGGGCTGCACGTCTTCCCAGCGCACCTGCTGTTTGAACCAGCCCATGCCGAGTTTCCCGACTTCGCGCATCCAGCCGTCCTGGTTGTCCGGGTTCATGTCCAGGCTGTACTGCACCTGGATGCCGACCTGATAACGGCGGTCGTCAATCGGCAGCAGCGTGGACGTGGGCAGGGCTTCGGTCGGCGCGGCGGTCGGCTGCGCCTGAGCAACGACCAGCGCCTGCGTCTGCGCGGGTTCTGGCGTCGGCGGCTGCGGCTGGGGCGTCGGGCTGGAAGCGGCGATCTGGATGGTCGGAATAGCGGTGGGGACAATCGCCGCTGCGCCGGTGGTGGGCGTGAATAACGCTACCTGGCGCTGGTTGGGATTCACAGCGGCTTCCTGATTAATCGAGCCGTAGGCGGTGTAGATAGCGACGAAGGTGCAGGCCCCCATGATGACGGTGATCGCCGTCCATACCAGGGCGAAATCGCGGATCTGTCTGCGCCGCCGGACGATAGATTGTGAGGCCATCTTTTGCTCCTCTAACCAACTTGCCATTTATTGCAGAGGGCTGCCCCTGCTATTACAGCACAGACGGCGGCTGTTAACCGGATGGCTGGCCGCCGTCTCAGCGTTGTTTACCGTGCGCCGGCCATCGCGTCGCAAGCCGGGCAGGCGCCGCCGGGGCGGATCATGGCATAACCGGCCTGCGGGTCAGAGCCATAGGCCGAAAAGTCCACGTTCCAGACGATCATCAGCCGCACCTTGCCACTCTGCGAGGCCAGCGCCGCCGCTTCGGCCAGCCAGGCGGCGTGCTGCGCGACGGTGACATTCTGCGCCCAGGCGAAAAAGTCCGGCAGCGGGCCAAGCCCTTCCGGCGACAGGTAGCCCAGTTCGGTGAAGCAGATGGGCTTCTGCCCGCCGATGAGGCTCCAGTAGGTATCCACCATGCCCCAGAAGTAGCGGGTATAGTAGCCGTCGCGCGGGTCGCCGCTGCGCTGGCTGGGGCCGACGATGCCCTCGTTGTAGTGCGCGCCCAGGCAGTCCATATAGTTCAGGCCGCCGGCGGCGACCATGTCGCGGATGAAGCGGTCGTCGTTAACGACCTGGCCGGGGAACGCGGCCTCGGCGCCGGTCGGCGCGGGCGCGCCGCTGATGACCAGCACGCTGCCGTTGGCGGCCTTGATGGCCTGGTACGCCTGGCGCATCATGTCGGCGAAGGTCGCGCCGCTGATCTGGCCGGTCGGCCATTCGCGGTCAATATTGGGTTCGTTCCATACTTCAATCGCGTCCGGGCCGAGCGCGGCCACGCCGCCCAGGAACGAAGCGAATTCCTGAATATAACCCTGCCCGCCGGCGGCCAGTTCGCCGGGGTTGCCCACCAGCGCCAGCAGGATTTTGAAGCCCCGCGCCCGCGCCGCGTTGATGTGTTCGGCGGCGACGTTGGGCGACATGCCGCCAGAATAACGAAGCTGGATTTTCATCCAGTTCATCCCGGCGCGACGCATGGCGGCGGCGGCGTTTTCGCTGCCGGTGCTGGTGACATGTCCGCCGTACTCGAAACCGCCGGCGACGATACTGCCCGCGCCCGGCGCGACCGCCGGCGCAGCGGCGGCAGGGGCGGGGTTAACAGGCTGCACCGGGGGCGGCGGCGAGGTCGGCGTCGGCTCCGGCGTGGGCGTGGCGGTCGGCAGCGGGGTGGGCGTGGCGGTCGGGTTAAAGAGCGCCACCGCCGCGCCGCTGCGTGGTTTTTCGCCGTCCGCGCCGATGACGGCCACGTTGATGGCGTAATTGCCTTCCGGCGCTTCCAGGGTCGTGACCAGTTCTTCGCCTAACCCGGTGGTGACTTCGCTCAGCACGCCCCCGGCGCTTTCGATCCGCCAGCGCAGCGCCAGTTCGGTCTGCATGGGCGGGGTGGGCATTTGCAGTTTGTAGTTGAGGATGGCGTTGTAAATGCCATCGGCCACGCCGCCGGCCAGCAGGTCTTCAAAGCCGACGCCGGCCAGCCCGAACAGCGCCGTGCGATCCATGCGGAAGCGCAGCGCATCCGGCGTGGTCAGCCACACGCGGGCGACCGGCGTATCGCCTTCGCCCAGATAATCAATAAACGGCGACTGGATGACCGTATCCATGCCGGAAACGGCCTTATACCCGTCCAGGCTGGCGCGAATTTCCGAGCCGGGGATAACCGTCCCGGTTTCGCTGGTTTCGGCCTGAACCGACACGCTGCCCAGAGCGGCCAGCGCATCCTGGTAGCTGGCGGGCGTGATCTGGTTTTCGACCGCCCGCACCGACAGCGCCGACAGGCCGAGCAGGATTTTATAGCGGCTGACTTCGCCAACGGCCCAGCGCAGCATGGCTTCCACCGGGCGATCTGCGCCGGGGGTGAAGGCTTCCGGGTCGAGACTCAGATTGATGTGCAGATAGTCGGCAGCCGCGCCGATAGCGCGCCAGTCGTAAGCGCCGGTGTTCCAGACGCCGCCGGTATTAACCGCCGTCGGCACGGTGACGCCCAGCATCAAACCCTGCTGGTCGAAGCGTGCGCCCAGTTCGCGGATGAAGGCGCTGAAGGCCTCGCGGAAAGTTTCCGGCACGTCGCGGTAGTCAATGATGACCCCGGCAAAACCGGCGCTGCCGGCGAAGGCAGCCAGCTGGCCGACATGTTCGCTGCGCAGGGTGCGGCTGCCCAGGATGGCCGTCACCGTGTCAATGTCCAGGGCGCGCGGGTCGGCATAGTTGCGGATGACCGGCATCACCAGGTAGCCCCGGTTCAATTCAAAACCGGCGGCCAGGCTGCCGGTGAGTTTGCCCTCGATGGTCGGCTGAAGCCCGCCCGGCGCGACGATGGTCGCCAGCTGCGCGGCCTCTGCCGAAAGCACCTGGGCGGCGTCCACCGCCACCAGCACAGTCGGCTGTTCCAGCAGTCTGGCCTGGAACAGTGCCATTTTGGACGGCACATCCTGGACGGTCGCCGTGATCTGCCCGGCGGCTACCGCATGAGACGGCACAAAAGACCACAATCCGCTGACTTCATCCCATCCGTACAGGTCGAGCATATCGGCATTTGCGCCCACCGTCGGCGGCACGGCGACCGTCATCGTCACCGTGTCGGGCGCGCTGCCGGTGGTCTGGATGTCATAAACCGCGCCTTGCAGCACCAGATGCAGCGGCGCCGCCGCCAGCGCCGCCGCGTTTTCGGGCGCGTCGTTGGCCGCCGTTTCCAGCGCGACGCCAAAATTCTCGCCCAGGCTGGCGGGGTCTACCAATACCGTCAGGCCGCCATCGGTCGAACGGACGGCGTTGCTTTCGGCGCTGAGCATGGTGTACTGCACGCCGAAAAGCCGGTTGTACAGGTCAATCGGCGGCAGGAACAGCCCCACCACCACCAGCGCGCCCACCAGAAACAGCGTGATGAGAGCGGGCAGCCAGCAGCCGCAGCCGCCGCGCCGCGCCGGGGGTGTTTCTTCCTCCCGGCGGAAGGGGTTGAAGGGCTGGGTATCTTCTTGGACGAATACTTCTTCAGACATTCTGGATACCTGTCAATAAATAAACAGCCCATCCCCCCGACTGCCCGACAGCGAAGGGATGGGAGCATCGAAAAGGGAAAAGCTAACGCGCACCGGCCAGCGCGTCGCAGGCCGGGCAGGAGCCGTCGGCCCGGATCATGGCATAACCGGCCATCGGGTCAGACCCAAAGTTGGTGAAGTCCACGTTCCACACGATGAGCAGGCGCACTTTGCCGCTGCTGCGCGCCAGCGAAACCGCTTCGGCCAGCCAGGCCGCCTGCTGCGCGACGCTCACATTGGCCGCCCAGGCGAATTGATCGGGCAGGCTGCCGTAACCCTCCGGCGACAGATAACCGAGTTCGGTGAAGCAGAGCGGTTTTGCGCCGCCAAAGGCGTTGTAGTAGGTATTGACCATGCCCAGGAAGTAGCGCGTATAGTGGCCGCCGTTGCCGCGCGGGTCGCCGCTGGTCTGGCCGGGCGGCACGATACCCTCGTTGTAATGCACGCCCACACAGTCCATATAGTTCGCCGCGCCCGCCGCTGCCATACCGGCCAGGAAGGGCGCGTCGTCGCAGCCGGCAGGCGAGCAGCCGCCGAAGAAGCCGGTCGGCGCGGGCGCGCCGCTGACGACCAGCGTATTCGGATTGGCGGCTTTGATGGCATTGTAGGACTGGCGCAGCAGTTCCGTATATTTGGCCGGGTCAATGCTGCCGGACGCCCATTCACGGTCAATATTCTGCTCGTTCCAGATTTCGATGGCGTCCGCGCCCGCCGCCGCCGCGCCGGCCACAAAGCTGGCGTAACGTTCGATATAAGCCGGGTCGTTGACCGAACCGGCAGAGCCGACAATGCCGATCAGGATGCGGAAGCCTTTGGAGTGGGCATCGCTAATCATGCCGGTGATCGAGCCTTCGCTGCCGCCCCAGCGGTACTGCTTTTTCACCCAGGTCATCCCGGCGCGGTTCATGGCATTGATGGCCGCCGAACCAAAACTGGAGACGTGGCCGCCCACGCCAAAACCGCTGACCGGCGCGGTATTCACAATCGGCGCGTTTGCGTTGGATGCGGCAGCCGCCGCAGGGGCCGCCGCGCCGCCTTCAACGACCGGCAGGCCGGCCACCTGGTCAACCGTGAGGCTCAGATAAGCCGCCGAAATCCAGCCGGTGCCGCCATCCGGCAGCGCGGCGCGCACCCAGTCACCGGCGGCATTGCGCCCCTGGACGCGCACTTCGGCCTGGTACGCCAGCCGCCCGATGCGGTCGGCGGCAGAACTGGGGCCGCTGCGGACGTTCACGGCGGCGGATGTCCGGGCCGTGATGCCGGGGCCAGAAGACGCCGCCGGAGCCGCCGGAGCATTCGAGGGCTGCGCCGGAGCCGGGCCGGTCAGCTGCGAGGGCGTATCCACGCCGACCACCGGCAGCGCCGCGACCTGTTCGGGTGAAATGTCCAGGTAGGCAGCGAACATCCACCATACCTCGCCGGAAGGCGCAAGGCCGCGCACCCAGGTCGCCGAGCCGTCGCGGCCATCCAGCCGCACCGTCGCGCCGGCATCAACCGTTCCCATCAGCTTCCAATGCGTGCCGGGGCCGGCGCGCAGGTTCAGATTCTGGGTTGCTCTGGCGGATACGCCGCCTGCCTGCTGGGGCGGGTCGGCCAGGGTCGAGCCGGTCAGCAGCAGCAGAACCAGCAGAGAACCGATCACAATCCATACACGTCGCATGTTTCTATCAACCCTCGAAAAAATCATCGTCAGCTTGAGTGACATAAAAACAGCGCAGGACAAAACCCGTACCGGTCGTTCTGTCGTTGCGCCCCCACATCGTTCCTCATCAGATTAGTTGGGCGGCATTTTAGCAAAAGCCGTCCCATTTGGCAAATGACGCGCCGTCGGGTAAACTGCTGGCTCAGCTTAAGATAAATTTCACGAAGTCGGGTTTTGAGCAGATGGCTTCAAGGAGAAATTAGATGTCACGTCGTTTTATGATCGCGTTGTTGACGTTGGGCGTCCTGCTGTTCCGTCTGACGGCGGCTGCGGCCCAGGCACCTGGCATTTCCGGCACCAGCGTCCCCTGCGAACAGATGGGCATTCTGACCGACTCCGAAATCCTGATAGACATCGAAGGCTCGGTTCCTTCCGGGGCGCGCGGCATTAACTGTACCGTGAACGTGGTGAACGCCGTCCCGGCGGAAACTTATTTTGCCGGTCGCTCCGGCGACAATCGTGAAGTCGGCACGCCTCGCCTCACCCGCCGCATCCCACTGACGCCCGATCAATATGTAGATATTTATGATTCGGTGGATATTTTCACCATCAGCAGCGGCGGCAAGGCCATTTACGGCTGGTTCTCCGAACCGGTGCGAGTGTGTTTTGGCGTCAGCGCCGAAGATGCCGCCGGCGGCGTTCCGAACACCGCCGACCCGTTCGACCCGGCCAACGATTTTTACGTGGTCTTTTCGGATGCGCGCTACTTCCAGGATGCTAAAGGCGTGGGCAACAACCAGCCGTCCCGTAACCTCCAGGTTTTGAACATCGTGCCGGAAGGGCTGGCGCTGGATTACATCTGCGCCGATATTGACGTTCCCGGAACGGTCAGCCTGGTGAACGGCCTGAACCCGGCTGCCGACCTGGCGGCGCAGCAGCCTCCCGCCGACCGCTGCGCCTATGCCGGCCAGTCAGATTGCAAGGATTGATCGTCCGACTCAGGACAGACGGGATGGAGATAAATTTCACGAATCCGGATTGTGCGCGAATATATTGAGAGGCACTTGGTTGAAAAAGTGGCAGAACTGATTATAATGAGGTACTGTCCGGCTCGACCGTAGATCGGGAGAGGCAGAATAGGCTTATAGATAGAAACCTGAGGAAGTAAAGTCGTCATCCACCAATACATCGCCGGGCCGATTCCCTTGCGGGGCGCTAAGTTTGGCGGTACGATTTTCGGTGGAAGCTCCGTTGGTGGTGTAATGCCGCCCGGCTTCTTGGATCGAGGCTACGCAACCGAAAGCCGAACCACAACGACTAACGACGGCATTATGCTTTGGAAGGAGTTTTGCCTATAAGCCCAGAGTCTTGACAAATTTCCATGTGGAATTTGCATATCCCATGGCAGCGTGTATAATAAGACGCTGGCAAAACCAATCAACTTCTAATGCACCAAGCACTTAAGGAGGAAACAAATGTCACGTCGTAGTTTAATTGTGCTGCTGCTCGTCGGCCTGTTTGTCATGGTCTCGGCAGTGGCCGCCCAGGATCCGTCCGTCATCAGCACCGACTGCCGCCAGGTCGGCGTACAGACCGGCGACGAAGTTCTGGTTGACGTCGAAGGCGCGACGGGCCGCGATGATGTTGCGGTCTCCTGCACCGTCAACGTCTA
Source organism: Chloroflexota bacterium (assembly GCA_013388735.1). Classification (GTDB taxonomy): domain Bacteria; phylum Chloroflexota; class Anaerolineae; order Aggregatilineales; family Phototrophicaceae; genus CFX2. Next base: position 12,559 of record JACAES010000018.1, read on the forward strand.
CAATGGCAACCCGGTTGATAAGGGTGACAACCGCGAAGTCGGCACCCCGCGCACCGGCTACCGTGTTCCTGACTACCGCGATCAGTACCCCACCGTTTACGACTCGATTGACGTCTATGTCGTGAAGGGCAACGGTCGTTCCATCTACGGTTGGTTCGTGAAACCCGTGCGCGTGTGCTTCGGCGTGGACGCCGCTGACGCCGCCGCGATGAACGTGGCCGACCCGTTTGATGTGAACAACCCGCTGTTCGTGGTTTTCTCGGATGCCCGCTACTTCCAGAACGCCAAGGGCACGGGCAACAACCAGCCGGCGCGTAATGTGACCGTTCTGAACGTTGTCCCCGAAGGTCTGGAACTGAGCTACATCTGCGCCGACATTGACAACCCCGGTTCGGTCAGCCTGGTCAACGACCTGAACGCTGCCGTCCAGCTGGCCGTCCAGCCCAGTGCAGATCGCTGCCTGTATGCCGGTCAGGGAAGCTGCGAAGACTAATTCCGACCCAGGATAGTCTACAACCAAACGCCAGAGCCACACTCTGGCGTTTTTTGTTTGCCCTGGGCAAGCCCTGTGCTGCGGATTACAATACTGGAATGTGGAGGGGTGAACCGATGCCCGGATTTTACGCGACGATTGCGCGCTACTACGACGCCGAACACCAGGACAAAACCGACGATCTCGACCTGTACAGCGACCTGGCCGCCGAATATGGCGAGCCGATTCTGGAGGTCGCCTGCGGCACCGGGCGGGTGATGCTGCGGCTGGCGCGGGCGGGCTTCCAGGTGCATGGCATTGACCAGGAGCCGGCCATGCTCGACCGCGCCCGCCACAAAGCCAGATCGCTGCCGGAGGACGCGCAGGACAGGCTGCATTTTCATCAGGCGGACGTGTTAAAGTTTGAAACCGACCTGCGCTTCAGACTGGTGCTGGTGCCGTACAACGGCCTGCTGCATTTTCTCGATCAGGACGACCAACTGGCGCTGCTGCGCCGCCTGCGCCGCTGGACACAAAACGACGGCCTGCTGGTACTCGACCTGGTGAATCCGGGCGATGCCTTTGGCGCGCAGGACACCGACGCGCTGCTGCTGGAAAAAACCTTCATCGAGCCGGAAACCGGCCATCTGGTGATGCAGCATTCGGTCAGCGGCCTCGACCGCACCGAACAGCTTTTGCGCGTAACCTGGATTTACGACGAAGTGACCGGCGACGGCACCGTTAAACGCACCTTCGCCCCGGTGGTTTTCCGCTATATTTTTTACTACGAGCTGCGGCTGCTGCTCAGACTGGCCGGTTTCGCGGTCGAGTCGGTCTACGGCGGCACGGAATTCGAGCCGTATGAAGACGGCTGCGAGCGTATGATTGTATTCGCCAAACCGGTATGATACCTTTCCAGATGCCTGATCGCCGCCGGGGCGCGCGGCTGCCCACCCTGACGCTGCTGGCGGCTGCTCTGCTGCTGGCGGCCTGCGCGCCGGCTGCCCCGACGCCTACGCCAACGGCTGCCCTTTCCGGCCCGACGCTGGAAGCCAGCCCGACATTCGCCCCCGATTCGCCGGCGGACGCGCCCGCCGACCTGATTTACGAGGGACAGAACAACCCGACGGCGGCGGCGCTGGCGCCCGGCGCGGCCATGCCACCGCTGGTGGTCAGCCGGTCGGCGTCCGGCAGCGCCGGGCAAACCGTCGAAATCACGGCGGAAGACGGCTCGCTGCTGTTCGGTGATTTATACGTCAATACCACCGTCCTCGCGCCCGGCGTGCTGCTGCTGGCGGAAGAACGTTCCGCCTGGGGCGATTTTCCGGCGCTGCTTCATGCTAACGGGCTGACGGTGCTGGTGATGAGCGTGCGCCCGGCGGCGGCGCTGGCGGACTTCCGTGTGATGCTGCAAACGCTCATCAACGGCGTGGCCGATCCGGCGCGCATCGGCGTGGTGGGCGCGGGCCAGGGGGCGGACGTGGCGCTGCTGGGCTGCGCGGCTGACCTGCTGTGCGACGCGGCGGCGCTGCTCAGCCCGTCGAATACGCCGTCGCTGGTGGAGGCCGTCAGGCGTTTTAACCCGCGCCCGCTGTTCCTGACCGCCAGCCAGGAGGATACCGAAGCGTTTTCGGCTGTCCAGGCGGCGCAGGCGGCAGCGACCGGCGAGGTGCTGTTCCAGCCGTTCGAGCGGGCCGGCAGCGGCACGGCCCTGCTGCAAAACCGCCCCGATCTGGGAAACTTAATCCTGGCCTGGCTGCAACTGGCGCTGGTGTGATGTTTTACGGCCCCGCCGCGCGCTTTGCGCCGCAGTTAGCGGCGGACGGCCAGAAGGCCGTCCCTTTGCCCCTTCGCATCTTTGCGTTACGCCTTTTTTCACCTGTGACTCTGAATCTCTGCGCCTCTGTGTTGGGCTTTTTCATCCCAGATAGGCACGCAGGGCGGCGTCCGTCTGCTGCACCATCGTGCAGAAGTCAAAACGTTCCATGCCGATGCCCGTCTGCGCGGCCAGTTCGACGCGGCGTCCGGGGCGAAAGGCTTCGGTCAGCGCCGCCGCCAGCGCCTCGACGTTGATATACGGTACCAGCAGGCCGTTAACGCCATGCCGCACCACCTCCGGGTTGCCGCCCTTGTCGCTGGCGATCACCGGCGTGCCGGCGCGCAGGCTTTCCAGCAGCGTATGGGACAGCCCTTCGTAGCCGGAATACAGCGCCAGGTAATCGGCGGCCTTCATGTACAGCGCCATTTGTTCACGCGGGACTTTGCCTAAAAACACCACGCGCCCGGACAGGCCCGCCGCCCGCGCCTGTTCCCGCAGCGCCTCAAGCTGGTCGCCGTCCCCGGCCACCAGCAGCCGCACATCCGGCACGCGGCGCAGCGCCGTTATCAGATGATCCACGCCTTTCCAGGGTGTCAGCCGCGCGGCGGTCAGCAGGATGGGGTTATCATCCAACCCCAGGCGCGCGCGCGCTTCGGCCTGTGTCGGCGGCGCGCCGGCGTCCGTCTGCTCCGGCGGCAGGGCATTGTAGATGACGCGGATTTTCGCCTCGTTCACCCCCCAGCCCAGCACCATCTTTTTGAGGTAAACACTCGGCACGATCACGCCGTCCATGCTGCGTACCTGCCGGGCGCGGTTATCCTGCTGGACGGTCACGATTGAACCGTAGCGCCGGGTCTGGAAAACATCAATATCTTCGGTGGGCGGAATCCAGCCCTTGCGGATGGCCCGTTCCCAGCCGGGGTCGCCGACGATTTTCACCACACGCCGCGCGCGGCGGCTGCCGAACAGGGGCAGATCAAGCGAGTGAATGTAAACCAGATCGGCCCAAGCCAACCGAGGCCGCGCCGCCAGCGCATACGCCGCCAGCCGCGCCGGAAGCGCCCGCCGGGGGATGCGCGCCAGCGGGTACGGATAAGCGCCCGCCGGCGCGTCACCATAGCTTAAGGCGCGCACATCCCAGCCAAGCCGCTGAAGCTCCGGCAGCAGCTCGTACAGGTAGGTAGCCGGGCCGCCCGACTCCGGGTGAAAAATGCCCGATGCGATGAACAGTCGCGGCATGGTTTAATCCAGCCGGTCGAATTCCGACTGCACGAATTCCAGGTAGTCAGTCAGTTCCGGCTGAACCGTGCCGCGCCGCGCCGCGTCCGACACCTGATCGAGCGTGGAGCGGAACAGCTCCTGCACCCGCTCAAGCTGGCGGTTCTGGCGGTTCAGGTCTTCATAGGCCGTGTTCAGCGCCGTTTCGGCCATCACGCGCTCGGTGATGTCGGTCGCCACGCCGATCATGCCGGTGATCTGCCCGTCCAGCCCGCGCAGTGGCACGTAGCGGGTATCGAAGGTGAACGACTTGACGACCACAATCGCGCCGAATTCGTCGCCGCGCAGGGCGCGCTGGATTTCCTCCACGATCTGCGGGACGTTGCGGAAGACTTCCGCCGCCGGTTTGCCCTGCAGCAGCGTCGAGTTCAGCCCCAGTGTTTCCAGCCCTTTGCCTTCCAGCAGCGTTAAGACGCCGTTCCGGTCAACCGACCACAGCAGAATCGGGGCGCCGTTGACGATCGAGCGCAAACGCTGGTCGTTTTCGCGCAGGGTCGCCTGGGTCTTTTCCAGCGCGTTCATCATGTCGTTGATGTCCTGCGCCAGCGAAGCCAGTTCATCATCGCCGCCGGCGCTCACCCGCCCGGCGACGCTGCCGCTGCGGCTGATGCGGTTGACATCGGCGCTCAGGCGGGTTAAGCGCGACAGCACGAAACGTTCCAGCAGCAGAACCACCAGCGCCCCGAACACCAGCCCGGCGGCGACCAGCAGCGCAACGAACAGCGTGATGCTGGCCTGCCCCTGCGCGTAGATGTCTCGCGCCATGTCCACCCGCACAATCAGCGCCGGTTCGCCGTAGATGTCGCTCACCAGCGCGTAACCGGCGATCTGCCCATCGTCCAGGCGGTTCACGCTGAACAGGCTGCCCGCCGCCAGCGCCGCCCGCGCGGTTTCAAAATTATGCGGGAGCTGCGCCGCATCCACGTCGTGAATGATGATCGGCAGCCGCAGCGATTCTGAAATCTGCTGTACTCTGGCCGCGTCCAGAAATTGGCCGAAGATCAGCGCGCCGCGAATCGGCTGCCGGGCGAAACTGTCCAGGATGGGGCGCGCGGCGACCAGCATCGGCCCTTCCGGCAGTTGGATGATGCCTTCCCGGCTGCTGTCCGCGTCGGGCAAATCCAGCAGCGGGCTGCCCGCCGCCAGGAACCGCTCCAGCCCTTCCGGCAGCGGGCGCTCCACGCCGGACTGCAAATCCACCGCTTTGGCAAAAACGGTTTCGCCCTCGTCGTTGACGAAGGCCATCAGGTTCAGCCCCAGGTTGACGAAAAACAAGTCCTGCAAAACGGCTTCGACATAAGCCGAATTGGCGTCCTCGATGAAGGCGTATGTATCATCCCAGCGGGCATAATCGGCGGCGCTGGCGCTCAGGTAGGTCAGGGCGTCATCCAGCGCGTTCTGCGCCCGCTGCACGTTCCGGGTAATGGTCTGTTCTTCCAACTGAGCGAAACTGCTTAACAGGACAAGCTGCGAGATAACATACAGCATGACGATTAGCGCCAGCAGCGCCGCCGCCAGGATGAACAGCGTCTTTTTTCGTAGCGACATACAAACCTACCTTCGGTTTATCAACCGCGTGAACAACTCCGGCATTCGGCCATTGCTCAATTATAATCATAGTATCGTTTTGCCGAAGCTTTTCAAACCAGTTTAAAACACACCCCGCCGCGAAATCCGGTTACAATGAGACTGAAAGACCAGTCATGCGGAGTTTTGATGGTAATGGATGAGCGGGCGACTGAGGAAAAAGAGTCGCGGCGGTTGTTAAGGCGCGTGCAGGAGCATCTGTTCCAGGCGCATATCAACCTGGGCGCAGTGCGCGAAACGGTGGGCGTGGTGGATGTGCTGTACCATCCCGGCAATCCGACCGCCACGCTGAATTACGTTACGCCGCGCCGCAACACGGCCTGGATTTCCGGCACGATGGTGCAGCCGGGTCTGGAGCGGCTGCGCCAGTTGGGGCGGACGCCGCGTGTGCAGTATATCGAAGGGTTGTTCCCGCCGCTGTTCGCCAAAGCCCTGCGCGATCTCAAGCTGGAAATCGAGCGCGAAACGCCCCTGATGATTTATAAAGCCGACGGCATCAACGGGCGGGTGCCGCCGCCGCTGGAGACGCCCGTCATGCCCGATGGCGTGGCGATGGAACTGGTCAATGACCAGCGCGGCATCGAATTGTGGTGGTACGTGTGGCGCAATGCCTTTTACGACGTGCTGACGCTGGGCGTCGAGCCGCTGTTCGTCGGGCGCGACCTGGCCGCCCTCAGGCTGGGGCTTCAGGCGGACATCCTGGTTTATCGCTACGGCTTCCCGGCGGGCGTGGCGCGCCTGAGCATCCAGGGCGATACGGCGCACATCCTGGCGACGGCGCTGCTGCGCGAGGTGCGCACCCCACCCATGATGCGCGCCCTGCTGCTGACCGCCCTCAAAACCGCCGTCGAACGCAAAAGCGAATTGGTGTTCGCCCCCGGCGAAACCGACGATGACCGCCGCCTGTGCCGCGAACTGGGCTTTGTGGATTTCGGCAGTATCGTCTGCTACACCGCCGCCAAACCCGGCGAGGAGACCGATGAGCCAACCCTGGAACAGCCTCTTCTGTCGCTGCGATGACGCGGTCGCGGTCGCTCAAACCCTGCGCGAAACGCTGGTGGCTGCCGGTTACACCCCCTATGACCCGTTCGGGATGATACCCGGCCCGGCGTACCGGGAACATCGGCGGCTGTTCGTCGCGCCGGCTGCCGGCGGATGGGTGCGCGTGATCGGCGCGCCGGACGCGGCGCTGCTGCCGCCGCTTTCCCGCCTGGGGCTGTGCCTGCTGCTGGCGCTGAATGGGGACGAGGCCGCCGTTTCGGTTTATGCGGACGGCGCGCCTGCCGATCTCGAACCCGCGCTGGCCCCGTATCTGCGCCCCGGCTGCGCGGCGGACGACCTGCGGCGCGTCCTCTTAGGTGATGCGCCGGGCGCGGCGCGCCAGCCCACCCCGGAGACTCTGCCGCTGGATGCCCTGCCGCCGGACGTGGCAGCCCTGGTCGGGCGCGTCAACCCGGCCCAGGCGCAAAAACTGTTCGACCGGCTGGGCGGCCAACTGCTGGGCAAAACCGGCGGCGCTGACGAGGCCGAAGCCGCCCGCGCGCTGATCGTCGGGCAGGGACAGCCGGACTGGAACAGCCCCGGCGGGGCGCGGCTGCGGGCGCTGGCCGACTGCCTGGCGCTGCCGGCGGACTGGCGACAGCCGGATTTCATCACGCTGCGCGATGCTTACCAGCTTCACCGGCGCCGCCGCCAGAACCCGAACGCGCGCCTGTATCCCGGCGACGCCGACGCGATGGCGCGCGTGCCTGATGCGCTGGATTACCAGCCGGTATACGGAGGGCGATCATAAATGGCCGGTCAGGATCGCATTCGCTGGGATCAGATCTACCGCGATCGCCAGAAAACGCCGTTCCCTTCGCCCGACCCGCTGCTATTTGAATTCACCCCCCCGGTGAACGACTCGAACGATCACCGCGCTCTCGATCTGGCGGGCGGAGTCGGCCAGAACGGGCTGTGGTTAAGCGCCCAGGGTTATCTGGTGGACATCGTGGACATCAGCCGGGTGGCGCTGCTGAAGGCGCAGGCGGAAATGAGCCGCCGCAAGCTGCGCAACGTCAACCTGTTCCAACTTGATCTGGACGAGGCGCAGTTAGAAAGCGGCGTTTACGAAATCGCCTGTGTGTTCCGCTACCTCAAACGCGGCCTGCTGCCGCAGATTCGCGCCTGCGTCAAACCCGGCGGGCGCATCATCTACGAAAGCTTCAACCAGCATTACCGCCAGATCGTGCCGGGCTTCAACCCCGCCTTCCTGCTGGAAGTCGGCGAACTGGCCGGTTACTTCGCGGACTGGAAAATCCTGCACAACCTGGAAAGCGGCCACATCTCGCGCATCGTCGCCATCAAGCCGTGATGCGGGCTTAACCCCGGCGGCGCGCTTCGGGTTTGCGATATCGGGCTTCCCACTCGGCGCGGTGGTCGGATACGCGCTGCCGGGCTTCCCCCTCGGCGCGGCGGTCGGGTTTGTGATATCGAGCTTCCCACTCGGCGCGCGACGCATGATATTTAACCGTATTGGCTCGCCAGTCCTTACCGGACTTCGCGTGGCGGTTCCGAGCGAATTTGGCAGCCAGGATCGCCATCGCCTTAAATAACATTTCGCATCCTTTCCACTTGGCGTATGCAAGGCCAATTGTCATAATCATAACCGATTTGGCTTCAACCTGGATACAAAAAACAATGAGTCTTTGATGATACCGATTGAATACCTGCTGGCCGGCGTGGCGTTGTTTTTATGTCTGGGCATTCTCGCCAGCAAGTTCGCCGCCCGTTCGGGGATTCCGGCGCTGCTGCTGTTTTTGCTGATCGGGATGCTGGCCGGTTCGGATGGCCCAGGCGGCATTTATCTGGACAATCCCTGGCTGACGCAGACGGTAGGCGTCACCGCCCTGGTTCTGATCCTCTATTCCGGCGGCCTGGATACCCGCTGGAATGACATTCGCCCGGTATTGTGGCAAGGGCTGGCGCTCTCGACCATCGGCGTTTCGCTGACGGCGCTGGCGGTGGGGCTGTTCGTCAGCCATTGGCTGGGCTTCAGCCTGCCGGAAGGGATTCTGCTGGGCGCGATTATTTCGTCAACCGATGCTGCCGCCGTGTTAACGCTGCTGCGCGGCAGAGGCGTGAACCTCAAGGCGCGGCTCAAACCCCTACTGGAACTCGAATCCGGCAGCAACGACCCGATGGCCGTCTTCCTGACCATCGGCATCATCCAACTGCTGCAAACCCCGAATCTGGCGTTAAGCGATCTGGCGCTGTTTTTCATCCGGCAGATGGCGCTGGGCGCGGCACTGGGTTATGTGATGGGGCGCGCTGCGGTGCAGGTCATCAACCGGCTGCGCCTGGAATACGACGGCCTGTATCCGGTGCTGACGCTGGCGCTGGTTTTTCTGACCTACGGCCTGACGGCTTCGCTGGGGGGCAATGGCTTTCTGGCGGTGTATCTGGCCGGGCTGCTGATGGGCAACGCGGATTTCATTCACCGGCGCAGCCTGCTGCGTTTTCATGATGGCATCGCCTGGCTGATGCAGATCGTCATGTTTCTGACGCTGGGGCTGCAAGTTTTTCCGTCCGAACTGCCGTCCATCGCCGGAGCAGGGCTGCTGGTGGCGGCCTTTCTGATGTTCGTCGCGCGCCCGATCAGCGTGCTGGTGGCGCTGCTGCCGGCGCGCATGAGCTGGCGCGAAAAACTGTTCGTCGCCTGGGTGGGGCTGCGCGGTGCCGCGCCGATTGTGCTGGCGACCTTTCCGCTGCTGGCGGGGGTGGGCAGCGCCGATATGATCTTTAACCTGGTCTTTTTTATCGTGCTGACTTCGGTGCTGCTGCAAGGCGTGTCCATCATTCCCGCCGCACGGCTGCTGCGGGTGCAGTCGTCCGAATCGTCGGCCCGGTCGCCGCTGGCCTACATGATGGACGATGGCCCGATGGCCCGTGAGATGATCGAGATAACCATACCGGAACAGTCGGCGGCGGTCGGCAAGTCCATTATTGACCTGCGCCTGCCGCCCGATACACTGATCGTGCTGCTAGGCCGACAGGATGAGATGATCGTTCCCGGCGGCAGTACGCTGATCGAGGCCGGCGATACGGTGCTGCTGCTAACGCGGGAAACCGTCCGCCAGCAGGTGCGGGACATTCTCCAGCGCCCCACCGAGTAATCCCGGCGTTTTATAAGCTCGCCCGCTTTTTGCCCTCACCCCCTCGTTCCCCCTCTCCCAACCGCCATTTCGTGGCCGGGTGAGGGGACGGAAAGCGCGTTTGTGTGCGTTTTCGCCCCTCACCCAGTGCCAAAGGCACGTTCGGGAGAGGGGACGGGGGTGAGGGCGAATTGACAGTGCAGAAGGGCATAAAACGCTCTAGAATTGCGTTGAAAATCGCGCACGCTCGAACAGAAGGAGATGGATGATGTTCAGACGCCTTATGAGTTTCGCGCTGGTGATCGGGATGGTTTTGCCGCTGGCGCTGCGGGCGCAGGCTCCCCAGGCCATCGAAAGCGCCCTGGCCGACCTCGGCCAGCGGGTAGGACGCACGCTTACCATCAATAATCTGCAAGAATGGAGCTATGTCCAGGGGACGTATCCCGATGCCAGTCTGGGCTGCCCGCAGCCGGGCGCGGCCTATGCGGCAGTCCTCACGCCAGGGCTGCAATTCCTGCTCACCTATGAAGGCACGGTTTACGATTATCGCGTCTCCGCCGACCGGATGACCGTGATTTTGTGCAGCGCCACGCCCGCGTCGCAGGGCAGCCCCACACCGGGCGCGAGTTCCGGCGCGCCGATCACGCTCGAAAACGCGGCGCTGCTGGGTCAGGTGGGCAGCTTCGGCGGTTTAACCGGCGCGGCGGCGCTGGCACCCGACGGCAAAACCGCCGTTATGGGCAGCCCTGCCGGCGAGGTGCTGGTCTTCAACGCGCAGACCGGCGCGCTGCTTTCGACCACGCTGCCCGTACATCCCAACGGCGTGAGCGCGGTCGCTTTTGATACAAGTGGCCGTTTGCTGGCGACCGCCGGCATGGATGGCATGATCGTCGTCTGGGATGCCACATCCGACGGCGGCCTGCGCGAGCGGTCCCGTTTGGGCGGCGCTGCCGGGGCGACCTATGCGCTGGCCTTCAGCCCGGATGGACGGCTGCTGGCGGCGGGCGGCGAAGATAAAATCGTGCGGCTGTGGGCGGTCGTCAGCGCGGGGGATGTCATCGGCGTGACCATGCCCCAGGTGGCGCTTCCGGCACAGGCCGCGCCGGTGATGAAGCTGACCTTCAGCGTGGACGGCGCGCTGCTGTTTTCCGCCGCGTCGGATGGCAGCGCCGCCGTCTGGGGCGTGACGACGACGGTCGGGTAACGAGGCTGCGACGACGACGATTAACGCGGCATCACACACAACGTCAGGCAGAAGTGTTCCGCCGCCCGACAGACTATATTTGCGCGCGGTCCCCCGCCGACAGCCTGCTGCCTGCGGCACGCTCACGTCCTGGGCATAAGCAGCCCCGGCGATCAGCAGAGACCAACCAGACCGCGTGACCATTTAATCATGCGCCAGCCCCGTTCAATCCCCGGCCATGATGGAATTGCGCGTCAGGGTATTCCGCCGACGCCCGCGCAGCCGGCGGTAGCCGACCACGCCGGCGATCACCAGCGCCGCCCCGACGATCAGCGGCACCAGCACGTTCTGGTACTGGTTGAACCCGGCCAGGATTTCTTCCCAGTTTTCGCCCAGCAGGTAGCCGACGGCAACCCAGAAGGCATTGACGATAGCCGAACTGAGCGTCGTGAAGATCAGAAACACCGGCAGCGACAGGCGGCAGATGCCCGAAACGACCGAAACCGTCGGCCTGACCATCGGTATCCAGCGCCCCAAAAAGACCATCGCGCCGCCGTAGCGGTTGAACAGGTTCACGCCCCGGTCGAGTTCGTTTTCCGACAGGCCGACGTAACGCCCGAAGCGCCGGATAATCCCGCGCACGACCGGCTCGCCTGCCCATTTGCCCACGCCGTACAGCAGCAGCGCCCCCGTCACCGCGCCCAGCGTGGCCGCCAGCCAGACGCTGAACACGGCAAATTTGCCCTGCGCGGCCATGATGCCGGCCATCGGCAGGAAGGGTTCGGTCGGGATGGGCGTGAAGATGTTTTCGGCGAACATCACCAGGAAGATGCCGGGATAACCAATCGTCACCATGGCGGCTTCCAGAAATCGCGCAATCTCGTTTACCAGTTCGGACACGGGCGGTCAGGCTTTCTACTCTGCGGGTTTGCATATTCCATGTTACAGGATTTAACCCGCAAGCGCCTAAAAAGCTGTGCGAAATTATGTTAGGGTTGCGTAAAAACCGCGCCGCTGCTGTTACGTTAGTCCATGAGTTAGAACGGGTCATATGCGCACAGAGGGGGCAGGGGGTGATTCGATGACTGAGGAGATTTAAGGGTGGGCAGAGCCGTTGTGTTAAAAACCTGCCCCCGACAGGAGAGCGGGTTGAAGGGGGAAAGGTTCGCACCAGAACGCGCCATCCAATCAAGGGGTGGCGCTTGATGGTTCTCCCGCTAAAGCAGTTCCTTCAGCGCCAGCGCCAGCGTCTCGCTGATGCCGGGGACAGCGGTCAGTTCCTCGATGCTGGCCGCTTTGATGGCGTCAATCGAATTGCCGAAGGCTTTGAGCAGCGCCTTACGCTTTTTCGGCCCGATGCCGGGGATGGTTTCCAGGCGGCTCGCCATGCCGATTTTGGCGCGCTGGTTGCGGTGCGTCGTGATGGCGAAACGGTGCGCTTCGTCGCGGATGCGCTGCACCAGGTAAAGCGCCTGGCCGCGCCGGGGCAGGATGACCGGGGCGGGATTATCCGGCAGATAAAGTTCCTCAAACTGTTTCGCCAGCGCCACCACCGGCACACGCCCCAGCAGGTCGAATTCCTTCAACACCTCGACGGCCACGTTAAGCTGCCCCTTGCCGCCGTCCACCATCAGCAGATCGGGCAGCAGCCGCCAGGTTTCGTCGTGGTCGGCCTGGCCGGGGTTGGTGGGCGTGGGGTCGCTGAGGGCTTTCTGGTAACGATTAAAGCGCCGGGTGAGCGCCTCGCGCATGGACTGGTAATCGTCCGAGCCGCTGTGCATCACCGACCGGATGTTAAAGCGCCGGTACTCGCTTTTTCGCGGCGCGCCGCGCACGAACATCACGCGGCTGGCGACGATGGCCGTCCCCTGGGTGGTGCTGATGTCGTAACACTCGATGCGGTTGGGCGGCGTCGGCAGGTTCAGCGCCTCCTGAAGTTCGGCCAATCCCTGCTCGTGGCGGTGCGTGTCGGCTTCCCACTGGGCGCGGATCATCCGCAGGGCTTCGCCGGCATTTTCCTCGGCCATTTTGATGAGGTTGTGTTTGTCGCCGCGTTTGGGGACGGTGATGGTCACTTTATGGCCGCCGCGTTTATCCTTCAACCACTGCTCGATGATGCGGGCTTCCTCCACCTCGTCCGGCAAAATAATCTCGTGCGGGATTTCGGCCACGTCGCCGTAGAACTGGGTGAGGAACTGGCTGAGGATTTCGGCATCCGGTTCGCCGTCCGCGCCGCCCAGCATCCGGGCGTCGCTGCCGACCAGCTTGCCGTTGCGGATGAACAGGATTTGCACGCAGGCGTCGCTGTTGTCGCGCGCCAGGGCGATCACGTCATGGTCAGTCATGCGGGGGTTGACGACCTTGTGCCGCTGGTTGATATATTCGATGGCCTTAAGCTGGTCGCGGATGGCCGCCGCCCGCTCGAACTGGAGATTTTCGGCGGCCTGCTGCATGTCCGCTTGCAGCCGCGCCATCACTTTTTCGGACTTGCCGCTTAACACGTCCATCAGTTCGGCGATCATGGCGCGGTATTCGTCTTTGCCGACCGCGCCGATGCAGGGCGCATTGCACAGTTTGATGTCGTAAAACAGGCAGGCGCGCTCGTCCCTACCGGTGATGGTGCGGTCGCAGGTGAGGTAGGGGAAGGCTTTTCGCAGCGTGCGCAGCGTATTCTGCACCGCCCACATGGCGGTATACGGCCCGAAGTAGCGGCTGCCATCCTGTTCGACCCGGCGGGTGGTTTCGATTTTAGGGAACGGGTCCTGCCAGCGCACCCGGATATAGGGGTAGCGTTTGTCGTCCTTAAGCATGATGTTATAACGCGGCAGGTGGCGTTTGATGAGCGTTTCTTCCAGGATGAGCGCCTGGACTTCCGTCTCGGCGACGATCACTTCGATGTCGGCCACCTGTTCGCGCAGGCGCAGCGTTTTCGGGTAGGCCTCGGCGCTGGCGTTAAAGTAGCTGCGGACGCGATTCCGCAGTTTTTTCGCCTTGCCCACATAGATTATCTGGCCGCGTTCATCTTTCATCAGATAGCAGCCAGGTTTGGCCGGCAGGCTGGCGAGGATATGCTGGATATGTTCGGAGGGTTGGAACGCTGCCATAGGTTTACAACAGACCGATTTCAGGTTGAATTTTCGTTCTATTGTAGCAGGAAGGCAAACGGCTGACGAGAGGGACGGCGGGTTGGCCTATCCCCAGGCGCGCGCGCGGTGTTATAATCAGCATGGCAAACTGGCATAAGGAGATTGAACCATGCCTCACCTGGGGCCTACTGAACTGCTGATTATCCTGGTAATCGTGCTGCTGCTGTTTGGGGTCGGGCGGGTATCGAAGATCGGCGGTGAACTGGGCAGCGCCGTCGCCAACTTCCGCAAGGGAATGGAAGAAGGCGCGAAAAAAGAGAAAGCTGAGGAAGAGCCGAAAGCCTGAACGCAGACAGGACTTGTCCAGTTCGGCGCGGGCGAGACTCGTTTTTAAGCCGCCTCGCCCGCCTGGATCAGTCTCCGGGGGCTTTCATGGCAGGCTGACGGGCGCGGGTACGCGGAAGGTGGACTGCACCGTGCCGTTCCGGTCGCGCAGCGTCAGCACTGCGCCCGGCGTGCCAAACAGCGGCGCGTTGCGGTTCCAGAACACGATGCTGGCCGTATCCTCCCCAACCCGCGTGGCGATACGAATAGACGCCTGCGAGAAGATGAAACGTTCGGCAAAAGTATAGACGTTATCGCCCTCGTCGCTTAACGTCCAGCCCTGAAGGTTGACATTCGCGCCGTTGTTGCGGATGACGATTTCTTCGCGCGTCACGTCGCCCGCGCCGATCACTTCCACAATTTCGACCTGGGCGTTAGCCGCCGTCGGCGGCAGCGTCAGCGTCGGGCGCAGGGTGGGCAGCGTCTCGGCGGTGGCTTCTGCCGTCGCCTCTGGCGTGACTTCCGGCGTGGCTTCCTCGGTTTCGACCTCGACGGCGGCCACGTCGGCAGCCGTCAGCGGGCAGCCTTCCTGCGGCACGATCAGCACATCCCCGATTTGCAGGCCGGTGGCCGTATCTTCGGTCAGGCCGTTAACGTTCATCGTCTCGAAGAAATCCGCCCCGTACTGCTGCGCCACGCCAAAAGGTGTATCGCCGGACTGGATGACGTGCAGGATGCAGCCTTCCGGCAGCGCGGTAGCCGTGCCTTGCAGCGGCGTGTTTTCGCTTAATGCGCCGCTTAAAATCGCGGCATCCTGGGTCGGGGCGGGGGTGAGCGACTGTTCCGGCGTGGCATCCAGGACGCCGGTCGGCAGCACGCCAATCGAACCCGGCAGCGGCGTGCTGGTGATGATGCGCACCGGGATGGTCGCGTTCGGGTCGGGCGTGTTGGTGATGCGCACCTCGACGGTGATGACCTCCACCCGCGAACCGGACGGATTCTGGGCATTCCACAGCGAAATGACGCCGAACGCCACACCCAGCGAAATAATCACGTTCAGGACGATAAAGATAATCAGCGAACGCCGCTGCATAAGACCCTCTTTTCAGAAGTGCAGAATAAGTCCCCACCCGGAATGAATCTTACCATAGGGTGTATCGGCAGGCAATTCGGGCGCGCCGAGGGGGAAAAACAAAAGACCTGACGCAAAGGCGCGAAGGGGCAAAGGCGCAAAGAACGGTGTAGGGGCGTGCCTGCGGGCGCGCCCGCCCAAAGGGAAAAAGCCCAACCCAGAGACTCAAGGACGCAGAGGCAAAGACTCAACGCAGGGGCCGGTTTCCAAATCCGCCCGTGCGCGCCGGCCCGGAGAATCGGTCAGACCAGCACGACCAGGTTGTTACGGTGAATCACCGCGTCGCCGTAAGTGTAACCCAGGGTTTCCGCGATCTTCGCGGATTGGATGCCGCACAGTTTAAGGACATCGGCGCTGCTGTAGCTGGTCAGCCCATGCGCGATCTCGCGGCCATCCGGCGCGAACACGGCCACCGTCTCGCCGCGCTCGAAGGCGCCTTCGACGCCGGTGATGCCGACCGGCAGCAGGCTGGCGCCGCCTTTGAGCAGCTTACTGGCCGCGCCCGCGTCCACCCGCAGCCGCCCGCGCGGTTTATCCGCCAGCAGCCAGCGTTTGCGGCCTTCCAGGTGGCTGACCGCCGGCTCGAAGCGCGTGCCAAGCGCCTCGCCCCCGATGATGCGCGCCAGCACGTCCGGCTCTTTGCCGGAAGCGATCACGGTGGTCACGCCGCTGCGGCTGGCAAGCTGCGCGGCCTGGATTTTTGTCACCATGCCGCCCGTGCCGACGTTCGACCCCGCGCCCCCGGCCAGCGCGTACATCTGCTCGTCAATGTGGCGCACCTGCTGGATGAGCTGCGCGCCGCTGTCCCGGCGCGGGTCGGCGGTGAACAGGCCGGGCTGGTCGGTGAGGATGAGCAGCAGATCGGCTTCCAGCAAATTAGCGACCAGCGCCGACAGGTTGTCGTTGTCCCCGACACGGATTTCGTCGGTGGCGATGGTGTCGTTTTCGTTGATGATCGGCACGATGCGCCGTTCGATCAGCGTCAGCAGCGTATCGCGGGCGTTGAGGTAGCGCGGGCGGTCGGCCAGGTCGTCGCGGGTGAGCAGCACCTGTCCGACGGCGATCTCGAAAATGTCGAACAGTTCGCCGTACAGGTGCATCAGCCGCCCCTGCCCGACGGCGCTTAACATCTGCTTGGCCGGGACGGAGCGCCCCAGGTCAGGGAAGCCCAGCCGTTCGCGGCCTGCCGTCACCGCGCCGGACGAGACGACCACCATTTCGCGGCCTGCCTGGTGCAGGCGCGCCACCTGCTGCACGATTTCCAGCATCCGCTGGCGGTTAAGCTGCCGCGCGCCGCCGGTGAGCGTGCTGGTGCCGAGTTTGACGACAATTCGCATACAGAAAGTTCCGAGTGCTGAGTGTCGCGTAAAGGCGAAAAGAGTTTAACACAGAGGCGCAAAGGTTCAGAGGCGCAGAGAAAAACAATATTACGCTGAGCCTCTGCGTCTTTGAGTCTCCGTGTTAAGCCTGTTGTCCATGCTGTTTTCGCGCCGGGATTATAGTCCGCGCCGCGTGGATGCGCTATACTCAGGGTGGCTTACATCACTGTGGGGGATATGATAATGCGGCGCTTGCTGGCTTTCTGGTTGATCGTGCTGGCCGGTGGTCTGTCCGTCGTCCGGGGGCAGGCTGAACCCAATCTGCGGCTGATCGTTGAACGGGATCGGGCGCTGACGATTTACGTGGCAGCAGGGCAGCCGGTTAACCTGACCGGCCTGACGCTGCGTTATCTGGACAGTTTCAGGACTGTTCAGACCGTCGCCGTGACCGATGGATTCGACGTGCTGCGGCTGACCGGCGGCCTGGCTTCGCCGGGCGCGTGTTTCATCTACCAGCAGACCGGCACTGACCCGGTGCTGCCGGGGATATGTTCGCAGCCGCTGATGGTCTATAAGCGGCAGATCACCCAGGCCGATGTTTTCTGGTACGACTTCACGGCCAACCGGCAGCGCGACATTCTCATACTGTCGAACGACTCATTTACCACCATTTGCCCAGCCGGAACGGCGGACTGCCCGATCACCTATATACCGCCCACCAACACGCCCGCGCCGAGTGACACACCCGTGCC
>JACAES010000098.1 GCA_013388735.1 Chloroflexota bacterium
TCAAACTGCTCTAGAAAAGCGTCACTGAGTGCAAAACTATGACCACACTTAGGGCATTTCACAAGACTGTCAGACATGCTCGCTTTGACCTCTCTTTGCAACAAAGGATAGCTATACAATTGAGCATTCCGTTATCATAGGACAATTTTTATAAATAGAGTCTTAATTTACGATTCTAAATCAAAATTGTTATCTGTTTATAGATTTTGACCATCCCTTTTTTGCAATTAAACTAACAAGATTGATTTATCATAGAATATATCATAAAAACTGTGTACACTAGAAGACCGGCTGCGCCCCAGCGCGGAAATGTGCGGCCAGAACGCCGACGAAGCCTACGCCTACCTGATGGAACTGGAACGCCTGACCTCGCCCATCCCCCTCGACGCGATCCCGGTCGAAACACCCGCCCGGAAGTGACGGATAAGTTTAACCCGCCGTCTGGCCGGGCGCTGTAGTGAAGGCGTGCTTTCACGAATATTTCATAATGCCACATTACAACTTGTTACAATCAGGAGTAACCTATTAAGAGTAGCACATGGTATGGAGCGGTCTCTATGACGACGATCATGGTGGTGGATGATCTGGTCGAAATCACCCGGCTGGTCAGCGCGCTGCTTGCGATGAACGGCTTTGAAACTGTCGCCGGTCGCAGCGGGCAGGACGGCATGGCGCTGCTGGAAACCGGCGCGCGGCCCGATCTCATCATCAGCAACCTGCGGATGCCGGCGATGGACGGTCTGGCATTCCTGTACGCGCTCAAACATGATGAGCGCTGGCGTTCGATTCCGTTTGTGCTGATGACCGCCAACGACACGGAAACCGTCCGACGGGAAGCCCTGGCGCAGGGGGCGGCGTTTGTCCTGGGCAAACCATTTCATCCATGCGACATCATGAATGTTATCCGGCGCCTCGGCATCACCCCCTCGCCTAACTGACCCCATCGCCTGATCGCCCGGCGGTGAAGCTGCCCGGAGGCGCCCTCGTTTCCGAACCGTCATCTTTCACCAATCCGGCCTGGCCCGGCCCGCCATGCGCGCGGCAGCAATTCCGGGTATAATTCCTCTTATGCATTATGCGCCCGTAAAGAAATCGAGTGAAAGTACGATGGAAATCATTTTCGGGGCCATCATGCTGCTTGGGCTGGCCTACCTGCTGCTGCTGATCCTCGGCGGCGGGGGCGAGTCCTTCGACCTGGGCATGGACGGCGTGCTGGAAAGCTCTCCCCTGGGCGGCCTGTTCGGGCTGGAGTCGCCGGACGTTGGTGAAGCCGGCGGCCTGGGCTGCGGGGTAATCGCGGCTTTTCTGGCCGGGTTCGGCGCGGTCGGGCTGACCGGCACGCTGGCGGGCTGGAACGCGCTGGTGATCCTGGGCGCGGCGCTGGCCTTCGGGCTGGTGCTGGGGCGGCTGGTGGTCGGCCTGCTGCGGTTTGTGATCGCGCAGCAGGGGACGCGCGTTTTTTCCAGCGACGATCTGATCGGCCTGTCCGGGCGGGTGACGATTGACTCGCCCGCCGGCAAAACCGGTGAGGTCATCGTCGAGGGTGAGCAGATTCTCAAGTATCCGGTTAAAGAAGTGAACGATGCGCCGCTCCGGCGCGGGGATATTGTGGAAGTGGTGGACGTGGACGGGCGGTTTCTGCGCGTCAAAAAGAAACGGGCGGGGAGTTAAACATGGCCGACATTCTGGGAGTGCTTAGCGTGCCGCTGGTGATTATCGTCCTGGTGGTTGCCGTGGTGGTCTGGCTGACGCGCTATTATCACCGCGTCCCGCCCAACGAAGTGCTGGTGGTGTTCGGGCGCAAAACGCCGCGCCTGGTGACCAATGGGGGCGTGTTCGTCATCCCCATCCTGGAGAGCTTCAAAAAGCTCGACCTGACTATCATCACCATCAAGACCGAAAAAGACGAGGTGTATACCGTCAGCGGCGTGCCGATTCAACTGGACTGGGTGGCGCAGGTGCAGATTGACAGCGAGGAGAAGGCGCTGCAAACCGCCGCGAAAGCCTTCCTGGACAAAACCCGCGAGGAAGTCCGGCAGGTTATCCTGGAAACCCTGAGCGCCAACTTCCGCGCCATCGTCGGCCAGATGACGGTCGAAGCCATCCACCGCGACCGTGACGACTTCGTTCAGCGTGTGCAGGACCTGGCTTCGGACGATATGGCCGCGATGGGCGTGCGCGTGATTTCGATGGGCATCGAGGAAATCACCGACCGGGAAGGGTACTTGCAGGCGATGGCCGCGCCGCAGATCGCCGCCGTCAAACGCGACGCCACCATCGCCCAGGCCGAGGCCGAGCGCGAAGCCCGCGTGAAAGCGGCCCAGGCGCGGCGCGAGGCTGAGCAGGCCGAACTGGAAGCCCAGCGCGAAATCCTGGCCCAGCGCGAGGCGTTCCAACTGCGCGAGGTCGAGGTCAACAAACGGGTGGACATCGAAAAAGCCGCTTCCGACCAGGAAGTGCAGCAGCGCCGGGCGCTGGCGGTCGAGCAGCAGCAGGAAGCCGAGGTGCTGGTGCCGGCGCGCGCCGAACGGCAGGCGGTGGAAATCCGCGCCGAGGCCGAACGCCGCCGCATCGAGATCGAAGCCGAAGGCGAGCGCAACCGCGTCACCATCACCGCCGACGCCGAGGCCCAGGCCATCCGCAAGCGCGCGGAAGCCGAAGCCGAAGCCACCCGTAACAAAGGCCGCGCCGACGCGACCGCCCTGGAAGCCATGAAGAAGGCCGAGGCGGAAGGCGCCAAAGCCGAAGCCGAGGGCGTGCGCGCCCAGCTTTTGGCCCAGGCCGAGGGCGAAAAAGCCAAACTGCTGGCCGAAGCCGAAGGCCGCCGCGAGATTGCTGCCGCCACCGCTGCCGAGGACGCCATCAACCTGCGGCAGTTCATCGTGGAAGAAGTGATGAAGGCCGAAATCGCCAAAGCGCAGGCTATCGCGCAGGCGATGGCCGGGCTGGGCGGCAACGTGCGCATGGTGCAGTTCAGCGGCGGGAACGGAGCCGGTGCGAGCGGCAACACCTTTATGGATATGCTGCTGAACATCCCGGAAGTGGCCGAAACGCTGCGGACGAAGGTCGAGGCGCTGAGCGGCGAGGACTTTGAAAAGACCATCGCCAGGATCGCCGGTTTGTTCAATGCGCTTAAAACGCTGGATAAACCCGACGAGGGCGCGGCGACTAACGGCCAGCCGCCCGCCTCGCCGGATGTTTAGAGGGTGTTATGTACTTTGCCACTACGGCACGGCGATGAAACGGCTTTTTACGCCCGCCCGCCTTTCGCCCTCACCCCCGTCCCTTCTCCCGAACGGGCCTTCGGCACCGGGAGAGGGGCGAAAATCAGCCCAGTCGCAGTCGTTTCCCCTTTCTCCTAGCTGCGCAGCAGCGCTCGGGAGAAGGGGGTTCAGGGGGATGAGGGCGAATTGACTGCGCAAAAGCGCATCACACGCTCTAGACGCGCGGTTTCAATCTCAGCCCCCCGCCAGCAGGTTGATGAGTGGGTCCAGCACGCCGGTAAAACGCAGGCCGATCACGATCAGGAAAATGCCGTATAACTGTTTGACGGTTTTCGAGGGCAGCCCCAGGGCGATCTTCGCCCCGCCCAGCGCGCCGACCAGCAGGCCGACGGCGACCAGCGCCGCCGCCGCCGGGTCCAGGTTGCCGTCCCGGTAGTAGATGATGACCGCGCCCAGGCCGACCGGCAGCAGCAGCGCCGCCAGGGACGTGCCGACGGCTACTTTCTGATCGAACTTGAGGAGGCCCACCAGTATCGGGACGATGATCGCGCCGCCGCCGATGCCGAACATGCCGGCCAGCACGCCCGCCCCCAAGCCCACCACCAGCAGGATATACCAGGCGACGCTGGTGCGCGTTTCTTCCGGCGCTTTGGGCGCGGGATTTTTGTCCAGCCAGCCGCGCACCATCCTAATCGGCTCGCCAAAACGCCAGCCCGTCCAGATCAGAAAGATGCCGTACAACTGGCGCAGCGTTTCCGACGGCAGATTGCGGGCGATTTCTGCCCCGGCCATTGTCCCGACCACCAGCCCGGCGGCGATGGGCGCGGCGATGCCGAATTTCAGCTTTCCGGCGCGGTAATATTCGATCACCGCGAAAATGCCGACCGGCATCAGCAGCGCGCCCAGCGATGTGCCGGCGGCCTGCTGAAGCCCAAACCCCAGGACGATCAAAGCTGGGACGATGACCACGCCGCCGCCGATACCGAACATGCCGGAAGCGACTCCCGCGATCAGCCCGACGATCAGCAGGGCAAGCGCGTTTTCGGGCATAATAATGGATTCCCCCTTCTCAAAAAAGTTCTGCTCTTTGCAGCATCATGAAGAATTTCGTCACGCTGATGTGTCGAGAGACGAAAGGTAATTATTGTGACATGCCCGTCCCCATCTGGCGAGTGCCGTTTGTAACCAATCCAGGGCTATCGCTTCAAATGGAAAAACAGGTGGGGAGATATAGCTGGAAGATCATGATTCTGGCAAACCGCCCGCCGAATTTACAGAGAATTTACACCTATTCAACAGATCGCCTAAAAGTCTGGTTTAGGCTGGGGCTGGTCAAACAAGGGGCGAAGATGGATGTCGACGATGTGTTCAGAAATATTCAAAAAGTGGGCTGCGGTCTTAAGGCGGCGCGCTGTCTCCCGGCGGTTGTTCAGGACAGCCTTTTTGGCGCTGCGGGAATACCGGCGCACCGGCCATTCTTAGCAGGCGATTTTCACCCGAATTTCTCATGACTTTTTTTGTTAGTCGTGTGTAATCTGGAAGTAATTATGCTAAAACCATAAACAACAGAGAAACATCCGGGTTCTGATGAGAATAAACCAACTTCGCCGGCACTGGCCCTTCGGCCTGCTGCTGCTGTTGACTGTGCCTGTATTGTTCATCCGTCTGGCCGAAGTGCCGTACACCTGGTACGACGAAGGGCTGAACCTGGCGACCGTGCGCACGCTGGCCGAAACCGGTCTGTACGCGCTGCCGTCGGCGGATGGGCTGCGGATCGCCGACCCGGCCATCCAGACCGGGCCGCCGATTCTGGTGCCGCTGTCCTGGTTTTATACGCTGTACGGGCCAAACCTGGGGCTGGCGCGGCTGACCATCGCTATAACCGCCGTGCTGGCGCTGATCGCCCTGTATGCGCTGACCTGTCGGCTGTATGGGGCGCTGCCGGCCTATCTGGCGGCGCTGTTCATCCTGGTTCTGCCGGGGGACTCGACGGCTAACTATATCATGATGAGCCGCCAGGTTTTGGGAGAAATTCCGGCGCTGTTGTGTATCGCACTGGGGCTGCACCTGCTGTTAAACGACCGGGCGCGGTCCCGGTCGTATCTGGCGGTGGGGCTGCTGTTCGGGCTGGCGATCACCATCAAATCACAGGTGCTGCTCATCCTGGTCGCCACCCTCGGCCTGTGG
The DNA here is from genome assembly GCA_013388735.1 of Chloroflexota bacterium. Classification (GTDB taxonomy): domain Bacteria; phylum Chloroflexota; class Anaerolineae; order Aggregatilineales; family Phototrophicaceae; genus CFX2. The sequence continues at coordinate 5,412 of JACAES010000098.1, forward strand.
ACGGTGTACAGCCTGCTGCGCTGCCCGCAGGAGGGCCGGCGCTGGCTGCTGGTGGCCGGGGCGATGGGGGCGTTTTACGGCCTTGACCTGATGTGGCGCTCGCAGATGGCCGGGCCGCAGTGGGCGGAACATGTCGAGACACTGCGCCAGGGTACGCTCATCCATCTTATCCCATTTCGCGCCCTGCGAAACCTGGGCGAATTTAACGCCCTGTGGCGCTTAGGGTTGACGGGGCTGGCAGTGGGCGGCGCGCTGTGGGTGCAGCGGCGCGCCCCTGCCTCCGCGCCGACCGGGGACGGCGCGCGCCGCGTCCAGGGGTTTCTGCTGCTGTTCGCTGTGCTGTGGGTCGGCTGGTATGCGTTCGTTTCTATCGGCTGGCAGCGTTACAGCTTCGTCGGGATGGTCTTCGTGATGGTCTTTCTGGCCTTCCTGGCGGCGCGCTGGCCGGGCCGGCGGCTGGATACGCGCCGGGGGTACGCCGTGTTAACCGGGCTGTTCGTGCTGGTGGCCGGGGCGCAGCATATCCCGGAACTGCTGAACGACCGGCGCGGGGCGGATTTTTTTGCGATGGTGTCTTATGTCGAGCAGAACGTCGCGCAGGATGCGGTCGTCATCACCTGGGAATGGCCGGTGCGTTATCTTACCGCCGGGCGTTTTGTTTACCCGACCACGACCGTCGCCAACGCCATCACGGCGGCGACCTTCTTCGACTGGCCTTACAGCAAAAAAACGTTCGACTCGCTGGCGGCCTGCCCGGATTACGTGCTGCTGGGATCATTCGAGGTAGACCGAACGGTGCTGGCCGGGGCAATAACCGCCGCTGACCCGAACCCGTTGTTCCGGCAGGGTAGTTACGAGCTGTACCGCATCCCGGACGACAATCTGCGCCGCCTGGCCGATGGAAGCTGCGCACCCAACCCGGTCAGCTTACGGTCGAAGTAGGCTGCGTGTCTTCCTCATCCTCGTCCAGCGGCGGCAGCGGGTGGGATGTCGCCGCACTCGCGGTCGGCAGCGCCGCCAGGGGCGTTTGCGGGGCGGGTAAAAGCGGCGTGGTCTGAACCGACGGCCGCAGGTCGGCGGCGGCGGTCGCCAGGGCGATCAGCGCCTCCGGCGTGCCGATGCGTTTAAGCGCCGCCTGCGCCGTGCGCCGCACCAGTTCGGTCGTATCGTGCATGGCCTTCCACAGCGGCTCGACCGCCCAATCCGCCATCAACTGGCCCAGCACCGCCGCTGCGTTCCGGCGCACGCGCCAATCGGCGTGCCGCAGCGCGCCCAGCAGCGCCACTTCCACCGGGGCGCTTTCCATCGCCAGCAGGGCTTCCGCCGCCGCCAGCCGGACAGACACCGGTTGTTCGCTGTTATGGAATACCATCACCAGCGCCTCGACGGCAATTTTTTCCTTCAACTCGCCCAGACGCCGCGCGGCGTAAATGATACGCTCCGGCTGGCGGCTGTTGAGCTGCGCGATCAGCCGCACGACCCGGTTGTACTGGTCGGTCGGGGTGTCGCTATCCTCGTCCACTTCCTGTTGAAACAGCGCATCCAGCGTGAGGATGAAGGCCGTCCGCACGTCGGCGACCTGTTCTTTGACCAGGGCGGCCTGCAAAGCCGGAATGGCGCTGCTGGCACCCAGAGCGCGCAGGGCTGCCGCCGCCCGCCGACGCACATCCGGCGCGTTGTGTTTCAGCGCCTCGATCAATCCTCGGATGTCGGATTTTGCTTGCAATCGCCAGATGTCAGGTTGAAATTCGCTCACGGCTGCCTTCTTGATCCCAGAATTTCGTAAGGACATTGTAACATATAAATCGCGCATGGACGTAAAAGAAACAAAAAAAGTCGGATGTTTTTTTAGGGAGCAAAGGGGGCCAGAGGGATAGGCGTTAATGTCACGCAAGATGACAGTTTGAAGCGATTGCCCTGTGTTTGTGTACTAGACCTGTTGCGTAATCTATGCCATGATAAAACCATGTGCAGCAATTTTCACCGTGCTGGAGGCCAGGGTGTGGTCAGAACCATCCGAGTTTTAAGGCAGCGCAATTGGACACAAGCCGAACTGGAAGCCGCCAACTTTCACCATTACCCGGTTCGCAAACGACTGGTCATGGCGAAGATGTTGAAGGAAGCGCAGGACATAGAAATCACGCTGGAGGTATTGAGCGCCGACGAGGGAGACATCATCTGTTATACACCCGGCAGCGTCCGGCTGGATAACCTGGATGACTACGAACACTGGCCGGTGCGCCGCGAATTGTTCCGCGAAAATTACCGCCCCTGGGACGAGCTAAACTGGCAGCCCAACCCGGCGGAAGAACACCTGATGCAGAACGGCTGCCGCCCGTTTTACAAAACCGTTGGGGTATGGGCGCAGCGTTTAACGCGCCCGGTGTACGTCCAGTCGCTCGAAAGCCCGCGCCCGGTGCTGGTGCCGCCGGGGCGCTGGTTGTGCGTGGGCGTGCGCGGCGAACCGTACCACATGAACGACGAGGAATTTCGCAGCCGCTACGTCGTGGCGTGACTGCGGGCGGGGTTGTCGCATCAAGCGGTCATCCCGCGTCAGTCAATCACCCCTATCCTGCCTGCCACCAGACCGCAGCGCCGGTGGCTCAGTTCAAAGGTGTTGCGGCGGCACAGCGCGATCAGATCGGGCGGGGGGACGCCATCGGCGCCTGCCCCACCAGCGTCGGGATAACCGGCTTATTGTATCTGAGCGCGTCGGCAATTTCGGCGGCGGTAGTTGATGAAAATGCGGCTCATCGGCGCGTTTTTCCTGGCGCTGTCCGGCGTACCCCTCTACTGTAGAGCAAAAGATGGCGCGTCGGGCTAAACGTTCAGCCCTCCGGCGGCGCGCCGTAACACTCGCCGGCCAGTTGGTCGCCAAAGCAGATGGTATTGGCCTGGGCGTTCATCTCGATGATCTGCCGGTCGGGAAAACGCGCCAGGATGCTGTCGCGCACGCCTTCGGCCAGGGTATCCCAGGCCACCACGATGTCGCTGTCCAGGTACGGGCTGGTGATCGCCATCAGTGGGCCGAGCGCCCGCCAGCGCACTTCCTTGCCTGCCACCAGCACCAGCGCCGGGCGGTCGTCCTCGCGGCGCGCTTCGACGGCTTCGATCAGCTCCGGGCTGACCCAGTTAAACCGGTACAGCGGGGTGATGCGCGGTGTGCTGTAGGCATACAGGCTGTAGACCAGGACGGCGGCCAGCGCCGCGTAAACCGGCCAGCGCCGCCAGCGCCGCGCCAACTGCGCCAGTGGGACGGCGCTGAGGATGGCGAGTGCGCCCAGACCTTCAAAATAATAGCGCGTGCTGTAAAGCTGCGAACCGATCCAGTAGGCTATATGCAGCCCGACCAGGCACAGCGGCACGGCCAGCAGCAGCCACGTCCAGGCGGCGCGTTCGTCTGGACGACCGATCAGCAGAAACGCAAACGGGGCGAGCATCCAGACCGCCGCCGCACCCATCCACAGCATGGCGAAAGTCGGGTCGCGTTGGGTTTCCTGCGGCAGTGTGGTGGTCAGGAAAAAGAGCGCCAGCCCCGCCGCCAGCCAGGCCGCCCAGGCCAACCAGCGCCGCCGCAGACCGATGACGAGGCCGAACGGAATCAGTATCCAGCTGATGCCGATCACCGGCCAGTAGACCGCGTTGGTGCGCAGGCGCTGGCTTTCGTCCGGCATCCCGCCAAGCTGCCAGCCGAACAGGTCGGCAGCCGCCAGCGAAACATCCCAGCGCGTCTGTCGGATGCCTTTTTCCAGCGTGTGAATATTGCGTCCGCGTCCTTCGCCAAAACCTACCCGGTCGTAGCTCCACACCAGCGGATAAAGGTTCTGCGCCGGGTTGCCGGTGGCGGCATACTGGTAGATCGGGATGAGCAGACTGACCAGCAGCGCGCCGACGGAAAGCGCCAGCAGCGGCCTGAGCGTGGTCAGAAACGCCGGGCGCGACGGCTTGGGTGATTCATCGTAGGGGACGGTCTCAGACCCTCTCACCCTGCGCGGGAACGCCCGCATCAGCCGCACGCCGCTGTAGGCGACGAACGGCGCGGCGACGGCCACCCCCGCCAGCGGGCGGTTGGCGACCAGCAGCCCCAGCGCCAGCCCGGCCAGCAGCCCCCAGCGCAGCGGCGCGGGACTGCGCTCCATACGCCGGTAGGCCCACATAAACAGCATGGCCGCGAACAGCGCCGCCGTGTGTCCCATCAGCGTGCCGTTGAGCAGCAGCGCCATCGGGGAAAAAGCCGCCAGCGCGGCGGCCATCAGGCCGGTGTCGGCGTTGAACAGGTCGCGCCCCAGGCGGTAAACCAGGGCGACCGTCAGCGCGGACAGCAAAGCATTGGCGACCCAGGGCTGCCCGACGAGGACGCCCCCGGCCAGCAGAATCGGCCAGCCAAGCGGGTACTTGCCGAAGCGTTTGCCGTCGCGGTCAATCACGAATGGCTGCCAGTAAGCGCGCGCCGGGCGGGGCGATTCGATCACCATGTCGCCGCGCGCCAGGGTGCGCGCCTGGAACAGATAGGCCATCTCGTCTTCCAGGTGCGGCAGGCGTTCGTAAACCGTCCGGCTGACCAGCGCGCTCATCAAAAAGCTGAACAGCGCCAGCAGCAGGACGGCCAGTGGGTAACGGAAATTGGGGACGCGGTTTGCAGTGGTCATAGAACAGCCATTATAACGCAAAAATCGCCGCGCGATTCCGCTGCGAAATGATCCCAGTTCGGGTTAGTAAAGGAATTTGAACAATTCTCAAAAGTGAAATCTTCTATAATAGAAATTGAACATATAAACCATTTTTGCCACAACGAGGGGGACATGGTTGGCAGACGGATTCTGTTTATCGTGCTGGGTCTGCTGTGCTTGGCGGCGCTGGTATCCTCGACATTTGCGACGCTGCCGGCGGCACAGGGTGCGGGCGGTATCGTCACCAACTGCCAGACGTTTTACGACGGCGGCGGCGAGGCCGATACCCTGGGCGAACTGCTGCCCTATGGCGGCAGCATTCTATTCGGGTGCAGCGGCACGATTTTCGTGCCGGAGATGTTCATTCAGGCGGACACAACTCTCGACGGCGGAAATCAGGCCGTGACCTTAAGCGGCAGCAAAACCAACCGGCTGTTCATCGTCCCGATAGGCGCACGGCTGGAACTGGCAAACCTGACGCTGATAGACGGTTATGCGGGTCCCGGCAACGGCGGGGCGATCAACAATGCCGGAACGCTGGTCATTCGATACAGCCGCCTTTCCAACCACCAGACGCAGAAAAGCAACTACGCGCAGGCGGGGCGGATTTCTTCCGGGTATCGCCCAATCGTGCCGATGATAACCGCCACCTACACCGGCCTGTATCCGACGCCAACGGGCGACTGGATGTGGGTAGAACCCAAAGGCGGCACGATCTACAACAGCGGTTCGGCGTCTCTCATCAACAGCGTGGTGAGCGATGGTCGTGCCTATCGGGGCGGCGGAATTTACAGCACGGAAGATGGCCGGCTGACGATCACCAACAGCAGCATATTGAACAACCATGATACCGCCATCATCAGCAAGGGGTATCTCTCCATCGTAAGTAGCACGCTGGCTTACAACGGCAGCGGCGCGGTATCGGCCAGCGGCACTACCGTGATAACGAGCAGCACCATCTCGCATAATGGTGGTGATCTGTGCGGGGGTATTTCCGCCTCCGGGGATGTGACGGTCAGCAGCAGCACCCTGGCCTATAACACCGGCCCTTATCAGGCTAACAATATTTGCGGCGCTGTCAAAATCGCCAACAGCCTGATCGCCAGCCCTTCATATTGGTATCGTGGAAACTGCTCACAAAAGCTGATTGACCTCGGTTTTAATCTGGCGACCGATGATACATGTGGGGTGACGCGCATCCGGTTTCAGCAGTTGTATCTCGTCGAACTGGCCGACAACGGCGGCCCGACCAAGACTCATGCGTTAGGCGCCGGCAGCATTGCCATTGATGCCGGAAGCTGCGCGCCCGGTTATGACCAGCGCGGCGCGGATTTCTGGCGACCGATTGATGTGCCGCTCATCGGCAAGCGGGGCAACGGCTGCGACGTGGGCGCGTATGAAGCCCAGCTTCCCAAACGTATTGTGCCTGTCCCCAGACCGACACTCCATAATCCATATGGCCCGCCTGCGCCAACGCCAACCAGCGTAACTTTCCCTTGAAGCCGGACAAACAGGGCTGTGCCGGGGCGCGGGCGACGTTCGCGCCCCGGTTTTCCGGCTTGTCACACCCATGAGCGGCGTTTATAATACATCTTCATTTTCACAAGACGTAACACGCAGCGCCCGGCGGGGCGATTGCTGATTTTTGAGGTAGATAAAGCCGATGAAAGTTATTCTGCTCGCAGATGTCTATAAGCAGGGCGTGGCCGGGGAAGTGGTGGAAGTGGCCGACGGTTACGCGCGCAATTACCTGATCCCCAAAAAACTGGCCGCCAAAGCCACCCTGAGCGAACTGGCGCGCGCCGAACGCCTGCGCGAAACGGCAGCCGCCCGCAAAGCCGAACTGGAAAACCGCCTCAACGACCTGGCCCGCCAGATTGACGGCGTGGAACTGGTCTTTGGCCGCCGCGCCGCCAACACCGGCAAGCTGTTCGGTTCGGTGACGACCACCGACATCGCCCAGGCGCTGTACGAAAAAGTCGGCATTGACATCAACCGCCGCCGCATCAGCCAGCAGGCCATCCGCGAGATCGGTCTGTTTGAAGTGCCGGTGCGGTTGGGGACAGAAATTTCGCCTGTACTGCGTATCCACGTCGTGCGCGAGGAAGAACTGGCGAGCTTCCTGGCCGCCAGGGGCGCGGCAGAAGCCCAGGCCGCCGCGCCGGTGACGGAAGCCGAAGCGCCGACAGCCGAAACCGCCGAGCCGGTGATGGAGGCGGAAGCGCCCGCGCCGGACGCCACCGAGTAAGTTTGTTTTCCCAAATGTTGAAAATTTGCGGCCCCGCCGGTATAAAAGCCGTGTCCGGGGTCGCTTTCTTTGAGCAGGTGGGGCTGGTGAAATAAACACGTCATGGATGCTCAGGCATTAGGCCGCTATCTGCGCGAGTCCCGCGAGGCGAAAGAGCTGACGCTGGAGGATGCCGAACAGGCGCTTAAAATCCGCCGTCGCATCCTGGAGTCGTTCGAGCTGGGCGACTTCACCGTGAAGGATGCCTCCTCTGTGCAGATACGCGGTTTTATCCGCAACTACGCGCGCTTCCTGGGATTAGAAGAAGACCGGGTGGTGAGTTATTACGACACCGCGCTGACGGGCGGCCAGCGTCCCCGGCGCAGCAGCCGGCGGCGCGGCAAACGCAGCACCCAGACCTTCGCCCCGGTGGCGGCGCGTTCCATCACCGATACCCATCCCACCCTGCCGGCGGTGCCGACGACTTCACTTCCGCCGCGCCGGCGCGGCAGCGTGCTGAATACGCTGGTCATGCTGCTGGTGGCGGTGGCCGCCCTCGCCGTGATCGTGCTGGTGGCGGTCGAACTGCTGCGGCAGCCGGAGGACAGCCTGCCCGATGATCTTAGCGGGCCGGACATCCTGGTGCAGCTTCCGCCGTCGCCCACGCTGACGGTGTTTCCCACCTTCACGGCGGGGCCGACGCTGACGCCGCTGGAGATTGCCGCGCAGCAGAATTACACCGGGCGCGGCATCCTGGTCACGATTCAACTGGCGCAGCGTTCCTGGCTGCGGGTCGTGGCCGACGAGATCGAACAATATGCCGGCATCGCCCGCCCCGGCGACGTGCTGGAATATCCGGCCAGCCGGCAAATCCTGGTGACGGCCAGCAACGCCGAGGCGCTGATCGTCACTTACAACGGCCAGCCGCAGGGCGTGTTCGGCGGGCGCGGGCAGAAGGTGGATATCACCTTCACCACCGGCGGCGTTGACGTGCGTTCCGGGCCGGGTTTTGACCCGACTTCGGCTTTCACCCCCACGCCACTGCCCACGTCGGCAATTGACGTTGGCGGCCTGATCGCGGCGCTGACGCCGACCCAGACGCCCGGCCCCAGCCCGACGCCGACCTATACGCCGAGCATCACCCCGACGCCGAGCGACACACCCACACCGACCGCCACGCCAACGGCCACCGATACGCCCGGCCCGACGCCCACCGCCTCCAATACGCCGCTGCCGCCGACGCCGACGGCCATCCTGCCGCCGCGCGTGACACAGGAAGGGCTGCCGACGCCGAAAGCGCCGTAAATGTGTAAATGAAGGGAAACGACCTGTCGGCATTCGCATCCCTGCGTTTTCATAAGATTTGGCGCAGGAAACCACTAGCTTTAGCGGGTGGATGAATGCGCTCTTGCTCCTTTCGTGGCATAATGGTCTTGGGTGAAGACACTCCCTCACGGGAGCAACGGTTACTGTACCCGTGCA
>JACAES010000081.1 GCA_013388735.1 Chloroflexota bacterium
CGCAGCCAGCGTTCGACGCCGTATTCGGCCAGCGTACCCGGCCCGCCGTTGACCTCCATCGCCCACTTAGCCGCCTGCACCGCCACCTCGGCGGTGTAATATTTCGCCAGGTGAATCACCAGCCGGCACAGGTGGAAGGCGTCGCCGTAGGGCGGAGTCTGGGCGCGGACGGCATCGGCCAGTTTGACCGACTCCCAGGCCAGGGCAAACGCGCGCTGGAGGGTCGCCAGGTGTTTTTCAAACTGGCGGCGCAGCAGCGGGTGTTCGACGATCGGTTTGCCGAATGCCACACGCTGTTCGGCAAAAACCAGCGCTTCGGCCAGCGCCCGCTGCGCCAGCGCCACGCTGCCGATGCTGTTGGCGATGCGCGACAGGTTCAGCACTTCCAAAATCAGGTAAATGCCCCATTCCGGTTTGCCCAGCAGGTAAGCCTCGCTGTCGCGCAGTTCGATCTCGCCGGTCGGCACGGAGCGGGTGGCGATTTTATCCTTCAGCCGCCGGATGTGATAGTTTAATGTCCCATCCTGGCGGAAGCGCGGCAGCAGGAACAGCGCCAGCCCGCGCACGCCGGGTTTGCCGCCCTCGACACGCGCCGCCACAACGGCCACCTCCGCCCCGGCGTTGCTGGTGAAATATTTTTCGCCGGTCAGCAGCCAGCGGTCGCCGTCCTGCCGCGCCGCCGTGTCCACATTCGCGCCCAGGTCGCTGCCGCCGCGAATCTCGGTCATCCAGGTTGCGCCCTGCCACACCGACTCGTCACGCCGCAGCAGGGCTTCCAAAAAACGCGCCTTCAAATCGGGCGTGCCGTATTTGTCCAGCGGCACAGCGGTCGAAAGCGACACGGTATACGGGCAGTACAGGCCGGTATCGTAAAAGCCGGTGATATACCCTACCCGGTAAGCCGCCGCCAGCGAACCGCCGTCGAACGCCCGCCAGACCGCCCCGGCGCGGTAGCCCTGTTTGAGCATTCGCCAGTAGTCCGGCGGGAACAAAATATCGTCCACGCGCCGGCCAAAACGGTCATGCATTCGCAGCCAGGGCGTGCCGGCCCGGTCAACCACCGCAGAAATCGCCCGGCCTTCGGCCTCCCACCAGCTTTCGTAAGCGCGCAGCGCGTCGGCTTCCGGCACAGGTATCATCTGTTCGAGAAAATCGGTTGGGGATTTTAAGATCGAAAAAGGCATAACCACGCTCCAATTTCAGAAAAGGATTTTTCCTACATTGTACCCGCCGCCGGGGGCAAGGTCACGCGCTGCGCCCCATCTCGAATGACAAAATTCAACAAAAAGAGGGCTTTTCGCCCTCTTGTGTGCGTCTCTTTACCGGCGCGTCAGACGTTTTTCGGCTCGTCGCTGTCCGGCTCGTCCTCGGCCAGCGCCTCGCTGATTTTACGCTCCAGGTCGGGGTTAATAACGCCGTTGGACTTGCCAGCGGCGCCGACGACCCGCGCCCCGGTGAACAGCGGCGCATCGTCGTTTTTAGCTTTGCCCTTCCCGCCGGTTTCCCGCCGGAGCAGCAGCAGCACGCCCACGCCGATCAGCAGCAGCGGCAGCGCAAAACTGCCCAGGAAGCCGCCCCTGCCGAAGATCACCAGTTCAAACAGCACCGCGCCGGCTATAAAAGCGATGCCACCCCAGCGCACGAGGCCGCGTCCACTCTGGTAAGCGCCCTGGTCGCCGCTGCGCCGCCCCATGTACTGAAGCGCCATACCCAAAAAAACCGGATATAGCAGCCAGGCATAGGCCCAACTTTCCCAATGGCCGGTCACGTTCTGGTACAGCAAAATCACGCCCGTCCCGGTGATGATCGCGCCTGGAATCGCCAACCCGGACTGGTTCTTGTCGCCCTGCCCGGCGAAATACAGGAAAGCCGCGCCGGGGATGATGACGAAAAACGGCCACAGCGTGCCGAAAATGCTGAAGTTAAATACCTGGGCGAGCAAAAACAGCACGCCCAACCCGATCAGTACCAGAGCTGCCACGCGGCTGCCATTATCCTGCTGGTTCATAAGATTTGCCCTTCTCCCTCATAACGACAATCTATTTGGGATATACGCAGCACCGCCGGAAGAAGTTGCACGCCGCTTAAAGGCCGTCATGCGTTTTGCCGCCACAGCAGGGCGATGAAACCGCTTTTTGCCCTCACCCCCGTCCCCTCTCCCGAACATGCCTTCGGCACTGGGAGAGGGGCGAAAATCAGCGGCGTCGCCGTCGTTTCCCCCTTTTCCTGGCTGCGGCGCAGCGGTCGGCAGAAGGGGGTCAGGGGGATGAGGGCAAACCGGCAGCGCAGAAGGCTATAACGCGCTCTACGTCAGCGCCGGCTGCTGGTTGCGGAACGGCTGGTAGGCCGCCACCCATTCCTGGTCATACTTGCGGATATACTCTTCCGCCTTTTCCACCAGGTCACGGTTGCCGATGAACAGCGGCACGCGCTGGTGCAGGTTATGCGGCTGGATGTCCAGGATGTCGCCCAGGCCGTCCGAGGCATACCCCCCGGCCTGCTCCGCCAGGAAGGCCAACGCCTGCGCCTCGAACATCAGACGCAGCTTGCCGTAGGGTTCGCCCGGTTTTTGCAGATCGCCGGGGTACACAAACACCCCACCCCGCAGCAGATTACGATGAAAATCCGACACCAGCGAGCCGATGTAGCGGTGGCCGAGCGGCTTGCGTCCCTCGCCTTCGATGCCTTGCAGCCACTTGATGTAACGCCGCACGCCCGGCGTCCAGTATTTTTCGTTGCCCTGGTTGGCGCTGTAATACATAGCTGTGGCCGGGACGCGGATATTATCGTGACTCAGCAAAAACTCGCCTACGCCGGGGTCAAGTGTAAAACCATGAACGCCCTGCCCGGCGCTGTAGACCATCATCGTGCTGCTGCCGTAAATGACGTACCCGGCAGCCGCCAGCCGCCGTCCCGGTTGAAGCACATCTTCCAGCGTGCCATGCTCCCCCTTCGACACCTTGCGGTGAATCGAGAAGATCGTGCCGACGGACACGTTCACGTCAATGTTCGATGAGCCATCCAGAGGGTCGAACAGCAGCACATATTTGCCGGTATCAAAACGCGGCGGGATGGGGATGATGTCCTCATGTTCTTCCGAGGCCATCACACACAGCCGCCCGGTATGGTCATTCATGCGAAAAATGGTCTGGTTGGCGTATACATCCAGCTTTTGCTGCTGTTCGCCGTAAACGTTGTGATCCTCCGCCGCGCCCAGGATGCCGGCCAGCCCGGCGCGCGTTGTCTCGCGGGCGATCAGTTTGGCTGCCAGCGCCATGTCGTAAAGCATGGCGCTAAAGATACCCGTCGCCCCCGGATACCTGCGCTGCGTCTCCAGAATGTGCCGCTCAATCGTGACCAGTGGCATACTGCATTATCCTCTGCTTAACCATTTTTTAATTCCATCCTAGCGAAATCGGCAGATCGGCACAACCGGAATGCGGCCCGGCGCAAAAGGCGCTCATTGATTCTGGTCGCGCAGCTGGCGCAGGTAGGCGATCACGTCCAGCAGCGCCGCGTCGCTCCAATCCGGGCGTCCGCCGCTGGGTGGCATCGAAACGCCGGTCGTGTTTTCCGGGTGCCCTGCCTCGCGTCCCACGCGCAGGAAGGCCAGCAAATCCGAGTCGGCGGCGTACAGAATCAGCGGCGAAGTCACCAGCGGCAGCCCCAGCCCGGTCACGCCCTCCGCCTGGAAGCCATGACAGCCGGCGCAGGTTTCCTCAAAATACCGTTTGCCACGCTCCGGGTCAGCCTGGACAGAGGCGCTCACCGTCGCGTCGGGCAGCGGCGTCGCCGTCATGCTGGCGGCAGGGACGGCAGTGGGCAGCGTCGCCTCGACGACCATTTCACCCTTATACACATGATCGGCGGATAAAAATTCCGCGCCGCTGATGACGTAAATTTCCCCCGCGTTAACCTGATCGTTGTTCGCGCCGTCGCCGCCCATCGCATTGGGCGCGATGTCTATGATGCCGTCGCCGTCCAGGTCATAAATCGCCAGCGCGTAGGGCATCATGTCGTTATCGTCCGCGCCGATGATGAACAGCGCCCGCAGACCGTCCGGCGGATCGAACAGCAGGATGCGCCCATCGTCGTTCGGCAGAACGTCGTCCTGCCCAAAGATGACCACCAGCATCCCCGCGTTGGGGCGAGTCCGGCCATCGTAGCCGGTCGCGTCATAATCCGGCGCGCCGTAAAACAGGTCGGCAAAACCGTCGCCGTCCAGGTCGCCCACACGCAGGGTATCCCCGGCTTTGGCGTCTGCCTGATCGGGATAGATGACGACGGCGCGGTCGGGCTGCGGTTCGGACAGATCGAACATCTGCCCGGTGAATGGCTCGTGGGTGTAAATGATCCAGGCTTCCCCGGCTTCATCAAGGTTGTTTTCCGCGCCGTCGCCCACCAGCGTCCCCAGAACCAGATCGTTGCGCCCGTCGCCATCCATGTCGCCGACGGCGATTTCCTCACCCAACAGATCGTTGGCATCCGGGCCGTAGATCACCGTCACGCTGTTATCAACCGGCTGGCCGTTTTCGTCAATCCAGGCGGCCAGGTCAACCGTCTGGCCGCGCAGGGTTTTCGTGCCGAAGATCACGAACGTCTCGCCGCCGTTATAACGACGGTTGCGCGGCCCGTCCGCCCCGCCGAACGACAGCCCGCCCAGCCCGCTGGACGCGCGCCACAGGCCGGCGCTGACGATGGCATCGTCGTAGCCGTCGGCGTTCAGGTCATCGCCCCACACGCACGACCCCATCAGGTCGTCGTAGTCCGCGCCGATGATGCGCGTGGCGTCCGCCGGCGGCGCAGCCATATCGGTGATCTGGCCGTAAGCCGCCGCCATGTCCGCCCGCCCGTAGATGATCCAGACTTCCCCGGCATTGATACGCCGTTCTTCCACGCCGTCAGCCTGGTTAGCGCCTATCAGCAGATCGTGGAAGCCGTCGCCGTCAAAATCGCCGCCTTCCACCCACAGGCCAAAGCGGTCTTCGGCAGAAGCGCCGTAAAAAACGATGACATCTTCCGGCGGCGTGAACAGGTCAATGTCGGCGTGATCGGCAAAGTCCGGGCTGCCGAACAGCACGTAAGCCGCGCCGGCGTTGGTGCGCCCGTCCTGGCCGTCGCTGTTCTGCGCGCTGAACAGCAGGTCGTCGTAACCGTCGGCGTTGAAGTCCGCTACGTAAGTTTCCGTCCCGGCCATGTCCCCGGCAGCCGCGCCAAAAATGGTGAAAACCGTCTGGCCGGGCTGCACCGTGTCCATGCCAATCTGCCCCTCAATCGCACACAGGTTCATGACGATACGGACATGCCCGACGCTGCCGCGCCACGCGCCCATCAGCGAATGGGTGGCGTTCTGCCCGGTGATGGCAATATCGCCGCAGCCGTTGCCGTCAAAATCGCCGATGTCGAGCGGCTTGCCGGTGGTCGAAGCCCCGGCAGGCGAATCGTAAAAGGCGAACAATCCGGCCTGCGTGATGAACTTTAAATCCCAGGTCTGCGCTCCGGTCGGGCGGATTTCTTCTTCGTCGTCCTGCGCCAGCGCCGGCAGCATGGCGGCGGCCACCATCACCAGCGCCGCCAGCATCCCAAACATGAATTTTCGACTTCCAGACATCCTTCACCCATCCACAGGACAGAAGCCTGTCATCTACAACGAGAGCAGAAACGCGATCAGATCATCAAGCTGCTGGCGGGTCAGCCCGCCGGCGACGCTGTGTACCGGGTCGGTGCGCGTCAGCACTTCTTCCAGCGTTTGCGCCACGCCGTCGTGCATGTAGGGCGCGCTTGCCCACAGCCCGCGCAGTGTGGGCGTATCGAACGATTCAAACGTTTCCAGCGAAAAGGCCGCGCCGGACAGGTTGTGCTGCTGCAAGTCGGTGTACAGCGGCGGCGTGTGGCAGCCACAGTTGGGCGAGCCGCTCAAAAACAGCATCATGCCGCGCTGAGCGGACTCGCTGAGCGAGCCGTCCGGCTGGCGGTAGGGGCTGGGCCAGGCTTCCAGCGAGGCGACGTAGGCCGCCAGCGCGTCCAGGTCATGCGACCGCCCGGCGTCCACCTGCGGCAGCGTCGGGTCGAACGCGCCGGAAACAATCAGGCCGTCGCCCAGCATGACGTTGCGAATCTGGTCTTCGATGGTGTCGTGCAGTTCGGCCATATCGCCGGCCCAGTTGTAAGGCGGCAGTTCCGCCGCGTCGCCCAGGGGCGGCGTATTACGCGGGCCGCTGCGGAAGTTAATCCAGGTGCGCGCATCGGCACCGCCGTCGAAGTGGCAGGTAGCGCAGCTTATCGCGCCGTCGCTCATCACCGGCGCGCCGGCTCGGTGGAACAGAACCTTGCCCCGCAGCAGCAGCGCATCCAGCGGCAGATCGGTCACGCGGATCGTATGCTGCACCTGATGACCGGTGGTCTGAATAATCGAAACCGTGCCGTCCAGGGCATTCAGCACGAAAGCCCGCCCGCCGTCCACCACGATTCCGCGCGGGTTAGCGCCCACCGGAATACGCGCCTGCATGACGCGCGAAGCCGGGTCTACCGCCACCACCGCATCGTTCCCGGCCAGTACGACGTAGAGCGTTTTTCCGCCGGCGTCAAAGGCGGCGTCGAAGGGCATGTTGGCCGCTTCGTCCAGCATCGAGACGGTTAAACGCGCGTCACGATCACCGGCCAGGCGCATCACGTCCAGCACGCCGACGACCGGAAACCAGTCCTGCATATACTGAAGCGAAACCAGCGCCAACCCGGTGCGCGTCTGCGGGATGTAGGCTCGCCGCCCATCGGGCGAAAGGATGATGGCGGATGCCAGATTGCCGTCCGGCTCGACGTTCACCGAACCGACGACGACCGGCGTTCGCTGCACGTTGATGGCGGTCACGTAGCCGCTGTACAGGTGGGTACTCAGCAGCCAGTCGCCGCTGATCGCCAGCGCGGCGGGCGCGTCCGGCACCGGCACGCGGTACAGCACCTCGTCCGATTCGAGGTTGACGACCGCGATTTCGTCATCGGCAAAACAGCTTACGAAGGCGCGCCGCCCGTTCGTCACCACGCCATAGGGCATATGGCCGACCGGCACGACTCGCTCTAACGTCCCCGCCGCCAGCGCGACCACCGCCAGCGCGTTATCGCCGCGCAGCGTGACCAGCGCATAAACGCCGTCCGGGGTGATGGCGACCGCGCGCGGATCATTCCCGACCGGGATTTCCGCCTGTACCCGTTCGGTTTGGATATCCACCAGCGTGATCGAGCCGCTGTCCGCGTTGACCGTCACCAGCGTATCACCGGCCAGCGCCAGCATTTTGCTGGACTGAGCGTTCAGCAGCGGCGGCAGTTCCGGCAGCGGCCTTGGCGTGCTGATCGGCGTCAGATACAGCGGGACGGCTGTCACCTCGTGCGTCGCGGTCGGGTCGAAGGCCGGCTGCCCGCGTCGGACGGGAAAAGCTTCTTTCGCGCCGCAGGCCGCCAGCGCCGCCGGCAACAGCGCCATCATCAGAAACCGGCGAAAACAGACTTTCATGGTACGCTCACCGTTTGCCGTTCCATCAGCATATCGGGCGTATCCCAGCCCTTGCTGTCCATCAGGGCGATGAACGCCCGGCGCAGGTACAGCCGCGCGTCCACCGTCACGCCCTCCACGCCGACAGGCGCGGCAAAGGTATAGGCGGTTTCGTCGGTCGCCAGCGCCGGTATGCGGTTATCGCTCACCAGCCGGGTTGGCCGCCAGTAAGCATAGGTCGGCGTTTCGCCGGTATAAAAATCGGCCAGGATTTTGGCGTACAGCACGCCCGGCAGCCCGGCATAATACCCCGCCGCCGGGTCGCCCTCGCCGCCCCAGGCCGGAATAATCGGGCCGTCCACCAGCGCCAGCGGCTGCCCGCTGCCGTCCGCCGCCTGAACCAGCAGAATCATGCTGCGCAGCGGGTTATCGGTCGGGATGTGATGCCCCGCGCCCGTGTTGGTCACGCGGACGATCACCTGCAAAGTATCGCCCGCGCGCCGTGTTTCGACCGCCAGCACGGCGGTATGTTCCAGCAGCGCTGCGTCTGCCGCGCCGGGCATCCGGTGGCTGAAGATCGTGTTCGGGTCGCGGGGGGCAAGCTGCTGCGGGTCGTCCGGGGGGAACTGCACGAACGTGGTCGCGCCGGTGTGCGGCATGTGGCAGTCCTGGCAGGTCTGGCCGGTGACGGGATCGCTGTAGGGGCTTTCCAGCCATTCGCCAAAGCTGTTATAGATTTTAACATCCCAGAACTGGCCGGTGTGACAGGTCGCGCACAGGCGGCTGTCGTCCTGCAAGGCGGAATAAATGTCGTCGCCGGAAGTGTCGTCAAACGGCCCGATGAACACCTGCCCGCCTTCGGGCGGGCGCAGGAACTCCAGCGACAGCACGCCCGGCAGACCGGGGTCAGGCAGGCCGTCCGGGCGCAGCTTCACATCCTGGATTTTGTGGCAGAAATCGCAGGTGATACCTTCCTGCGCCACCCCTTCGGCCAGGTTCGGGTCGGCGTGATAGGGCTGCTGTAACGCCAGCACCGGCACATGGCAGGCCGCGCAGGCGCCGCTCATGTCCGGGAAATCCAGCCGGAAGCCCGGCCCCACGCCATCCTGCCCCATCGAAGGCGATACCGGCACGCTCAGGCCCTGCGCCGGGTCGAAGCGATACGTTGTGGGCGCGCCCGGCGTGCCGTCCAGCGTCGTGCCGTTGTACAGAGACAAAAAGCGCGGGTTGGTCGCCGCGCCGGAATGGGCATCCAGCAGCCATTCGTCAACCGGCATCGCGCCGTCCGTTTCGCCCGTCCGCTCCACATGGCAGTGCGCGCAGGCGTTCGGGTCATCCATGTCCAGCAGCGGGCTGACGAACGTATAATCGGGGTTGTCGCCGGTTGGGTGGCGTTTCAGCAGCAGAATTGCGCCGTCCGGGGTGGTGAAGTCGGCGGCATCCCCCCCACCGATGAAGTAACCCGGCTTCCAGGCGGTCAGCTTTGCGCCGGCGTCCTCGATGTTTAGCCGGAAGTTCCCGTCCGCGTCCGTCAGAACATAATTTTCGCTGCCGCGCACGCGCACGACCGCCCCGGCCACCGGGCCGGTTGCGTCCGTGACGAGGCCGCGCGCCAGGGATTGTCCCTGCCCGTTCAGCCAAACCGCGCCGGCGACCGCTGCGATCATCACCGGCAGGATGATATAAACGATTTTGGGCCTAAAAACCATGCGCATATCACTCAAGCGATCTGGCAAACGATGCCTGAGAGCCTGTCTCTATCGCCAGAAAAAGCATCCCTTTGCAGTTTAGCCGGGCGTCACATTCCCCGAAATATCCGGTGTAACCACTTCCAGGTGAGAAAAATCACAATATACCGGCTCAGGCTTGCGCCATCTCTACGCCCAGATTCGGGTCTCGCGTCAGGACGGCGGCCAGCGCCGGATTGATCGGCAGACCGCCGGCGAACACCTCGACCGCTTCAGGCCGCCCGCCGCGCATACTTTCCCAGGCCAGGTTGATGTAGGTCGGGGTTTCCGGCTCGGCCAGCGCGTCGAAGGCCGGAAGGGTCTGGTACAGGGCGGCGGCTTCCTCGCCCCAGTAAACGCGCACGAACCACCAGTTCAGGCCGTTGGCTTCGGCGGGATACGGGTCGCCGTTCAGCGCCTCGGCGGGCGTCTGGTTGCGCGCCCACAGCAGCGTGAGCAGGGCGATCTGGTCATGGCCGACCACATCATCCGACGCCAGGATGACCGGCTGCGCCAGCGGCAGATGATAGCCGCTGTCCGGCCCGTAAGTGGTGAGCGCCTGGTCAACCAGCGTCAGCGTCAGGCGCATTTTGTCCACAAGCTGCGGGATGGTGTTCAGCTCAACGATCTTTTCATGAAAGGTGGCGGCATCCCGATGCAGCACCATCCGGCTGTGATCGCCGATCCAGCCGACGGCGTTTTTCATGCCCAGCGTCGCCCCGGCCAGGACGTGTTTGCCCAGGCGCGGCAGATTGATGATGTGATCCACGCGGTCAAGGATTTCGGCCACCCGCAAATCGTCGCCCCAGTGGTGTTCGATCTGCGGGATACCGGGGATATAGGCGCTTTCAAAGGGGACTTCCTCAAAACAAAATACTTCCGCCCCGGCAGCTTCGGCGGCGTCCAGCAGCCCGTTCTGGCGCATGTTCTCGCGGGTCGAACCGATCGTTTCGGTGGGCAGATGCCGGACGAACTGCGCCCCGCTCATGTCGCCCACATAGACCGTACCCGCGCCGGCTTCTTTCAACAGCGTCACCACGCCTTCCAGCACCGCCGGGGACGTGACCGACGGCGGGCTGTAGTTGGAATTGCTGGCGACTTTGACGAAAACGCTTTCGCCTTCGCGCAGCCAGCTTAAATCCGTGACGCTGAGCATGGCGTCCCGCACGGCCTGGGTGGTCAGCGTGGCCGCCGGGTCAAAGGTATGCAGCAGCACGCGGCTGTTGGGGCCGACGGCCTGCTGCACACGCGCGCCGGACAGCGAAGCCAGCCGCACGCCGCCGGACATCAGGCCGGCCAGACCGGCCCCGGTAAGCCTGAGAAAATCGCGGCGCGAAACCTTGTTCAGAGATTCGGGTTTCATACGGTCGGGCGCGGGTGAAACGGACGCGCCCTCGTTCCTTTCTGCTGATCGGTCGAACGATGCGGGGACTTCGCCACCAGGCCGGGCGTCCCCTGGCTGTGTGCCGAATCTAGCCCGAAACTCAGGCCGCCGCCAGTGTCAGGCGCAGGCCGGTGATGCCCACGCCGGGGCCAAAGTCGCGGCGCGGGTCAAGCTGCCAGCGCCCGGTCGCCATGTTGGTGACAATACACAGCGAGGCATACGGCAGGCCAAGTTCCGCCGCCAGCCAGATTTCCGGCACCAGCGTCATGCCGACCACCGCCGCGCCGCCCCAGCCGTACAGGGCAATTTCCGCCGCCGTTTCCAGGCGCGGGCCTTCGGTGCAGACATACGTGCCATGAGCCGCCAGCGGCAGGCCGGACGCGGCGCAGGCTTGCAGCAGGCGGGCGCGCAGCCCTTCATCGAAGGGTTTTCCCTGGGGCATCGGGCGAGGGTGAGCCGGCGGCGCGTCCCCATCGTTTTCCGCAAAAGACGCCACCCGCGCCCGCGTCATGTCCAGTGCATCATCCGGCACAACCAGCTGGCCGACCTGCAAACCGGGCGCGATGGCTCCCACGCCGTTCCATGACAGCAGGCCGGACGCGCCCAACGCCCGCGCCGCCCACAAGTTCGCCCGATGGTTGACGAACGCCGCCGACCGCTGCAAGCCGCCCTCGCCGTGCCGCGAGCTGAACCAGACGTTTTTTTCGCCCGCTGCCAGCCGCACGAACGGCGCGGATGGGCCGTAAGGCGTGTCGAGAATCCGCCGCTCGCCCACCTGGGCAAAATCTTCCAGTCTGAGGTGATAGGCAGCCGTGCCGCCAAAAATGACGGTGGTCATAACGGTTTAAGTGCTGAGCGCTGAGTCAAATGAGAACTGAGGTACGCCATCATCTGGTCGCGGGCATAGTCGTACATACGGATTTCGATTTCGGCCAGCATTTCCGGCGGCACGTTGTCCCACAGCGGGCGCATCTGCTCCGGCGAGTCCAGCAGGGCGCGCAGTTCGTCCGCCGTTTTGTTGATGCGCGGCCCGAACACCGCCAGCGTCTCGCTGTGGCCGCCGGGCCTGATCTGGGCCGCGATAAAGTCGCGCCATTCGTAAAGCGTCAGATCATCAATGAAGGGCAGCCAGCCGTTGGGTCGGACGGCGGCCAGCGCCGGGTGCTGCCAGGCTTCCAGCCGGGCGAAGTCGCGCTCGTCCATGTGGATGAGCAGCGCATGAAGCAGCACGAACCGGATGCTGCGCGCCGCGCCCCAATCGTGCCGGACGAATCGCGGCTCCAGCATGTGCGTCGTCCAGATTTCATCCATCGAAAGATGCGCCACGTATCCGGCCACAAAAGCCCGCTGCGCTGCATCGTCTGACCCTTGCAAGGCCGGAAACCGGTTCAGCATCACACGCCAGGGCGCTTCGGTCATGGGTTTGTCGTAGGCGTAAAAGTGGGTGTCCTCGCGCCGGCTGCCGGGGGGTCGCGCATCGGCGGCCACGCTGCCCAGCAGGAACGGGCCGCGTTCGGCCTCCAGCAGGGCGCGTATGTCCGACGACACGCGGTCATCGGCCAGCAAAAGCTGGGCAGCGGCAAGATGGGTAAACGGAGTCGGCATGGGCGGTATTGTAGCGCCGCATCCGGCCAGATGCGAGAGCCGTCTCGTTAAATTCTCTGGAACAGACTCATTCTTCTCTGGGCAAATCAGGATTAACAGCATGTGAGAAATATGACTGATGGGACTTGTAAATAGTGATTGCATATGGTTAAATTATAAGTTGTTGCAACTGGAAATTTACCGGAAGGTTTTTGATGAGCATCCTCTCTTATGCCAACGAACAGAGCAGTGAGCAGACCTCCGCTCGACCGCCCTGGCTGACGCAAAGTTGGCTGGAGCCGCGTTTTGTGGCCGTCACGCTGGCGGCGATTGCGCTTAGTTTATTGAGCGAGCGGCTGGGCTGGCCGGGCTGGCTGACGACCGCCTTCAACGTCCTCTCGTATGTAACCGGCGGCATGTTCGGCCTGAAGGGCGCGCTGGAAAGCCTGCGCGAACGCAGGCTGGACGTAGACCTGCTGATGATCCTGGCGGCGCTGGGCGCGGCGGTGGTGGATCAGTGGCACGAGGGCGCAATGCTGCTGTTCCTGTTTTCGCTCAGCAACGTGCTTCAGGATTACGCCATTGGCCGCAGCCGCCAGGCAATCCGCAGCCTGATGAAACTCTACCCGGCAGAGGCGAAAGTGCGCCGTGATGGCACGGTGCAGACGCTCAAAATTGAAAAAATTCGCGCCGGCGACGTGGTATTGATTGAGCCGGGCGAGCGTATCCCGGTAGACGGCCTGGTGATTAACGGGCGCTCGGCGGTAGATCAGGCGCCCATCACGGGCGAGTCCATGCCGGTCGAAAAAAGCAGGGGCGATAAGGTGTTCGCCGGGACGCTCAACGGCCAGGGCGCGCTGGATGTGCAGGCCACCCAGTCGGCGCAGGATACCACGCTGGCACGCATCATCAAAATGGTGGAAGAAGCGCAGGACTCCAAAGCCCCCACCGAACGCTTCCTGGAGCGCTTTGAGCAGATTTACGCCCGGCTCATCCTGGGCGGCGTAGGACTGTTCATCATCATTCCGCCCGCGCTGGGGCTGGTGGACTTCGAGAGCAACTTTTACCGGGCGATGGTGCTGATGACAGTCGCTTCGCCCTGCGCGCTGGTTATCAGCACCCCGGCCTCGTTCATTTCGGCCATCGCCGCCGCTGCCCGCAACGGCGTGTTGTTCAAGGGCGGCGCGTACCTGGAAGGGCTGGCGGGCATCAAAGCCGTCACCTTCGATAAAACCGGCACGCTGACGATTGGCCGCCCGGTCGTCACCGATGTGGTGTCGTGCTGCGAACTGTGCGAAAACGACCTGCTGTCGGTAGCGGCCTCGGTCGAGTCGCGTTCGGAACATCCGCTGGCAAAAGCCATCGTGCGCGCGGCGGAAGAACGCGGCCTGCCGGTGAGCGACGTGGACGATTTTAAGGCCGAAATGGGCTTAGGTGTGGTGGCGCAGGTAGACGGCAAAACCGTCCACCTGGGCAATATCAAGTTTTTGGAGCAGAGTGGCACGATGCCGGAGTACCTATCCGCCGCTTATACCCGGCTGGAAGCCGAGGGTAAATCGGTCATCGGCGTGGTGCGTCAGGATCACTGCCGGGACTGCGGCGCGTGCGACCAGGCCGCCGACCGGAACGAGTGGATGGGCGTGGTGGCGATGGCCGACCAGATTCGCCCGGAGGCGGCGGGCATCGTGCGGGCGCTGCACGCCGACGGCCTGCGGGTGGCGATGCTGACCGGCGATAACCCCCGCGTGGCGCGCAGCATCGCCGACCAGCTTGGCATAGACGCGGTGTATGCCGAACTGCTGCCGGAAGATAAGGTGCGGGTGCTGAAGCAGATTCAGGACGAAACCGGCCCGGTGGCGATGGTCGGCGACGGTGTGAACGACGCCCCGGCGCTGGCGACGGCGGCCATCGGGGTGGCGATGGGCGCTGCCGGTACGGACGTGGCGCTGGAAACTGCCGACGTGGTGCTGATGGGCGACAAGCTGGAACTGATCCCCTACGCGCTGAAGCTCAGCCGCAAGGCGCGGCGCGTGGTCTGGCAGAACATCGGTTTTGCGATAGCCGTCATCGTCGTGCTGATTCTGAGCGCGTTTTTCGTCAACCTGCCGCTGCCGCTGGGCGTGCTGGGCCACGAAGGCAGCACCGTGATCGTGGTGCTGAACGGCCTGATTTCGCTGCTGGTGTGGCCGGAGATCAGACGGCGGCGCGGCGCGCCCCTGGCATAAATCCGCAGCGGGGCAGCCGCTTTGAGGACGAGCAAAGGGCGCAGCGAACGGCTGCGCCTTTTGTATTTCGGCTGTGATATACTGACAGCAGAGAGGTTAGGCGAGGATTGTGAGCATGGCTGTGATGAATCCCCCGGTAGAGCAGGCCGCTGACGAAGCGGCTGCCGCGCCGCAGGTATCGCTGGAAGCCTATCTGGAACGCCACGCAGCGCACTTCTGCGAATGGGTCGAAGGAGAGGTTATCCCGATGTCACCGATCAGTTTGGATCACATCTCTGCAACGGATTATCTCTCGCTGCTGCTGCGGATATATTTTACATTCAGGCCGATTGGCCGCGTGATCCCCGCCCCCTTCGTGATGCGCCTGCCGGCCTTCCCCAACCGCCGCCGCGAACCGGATTTGCAGATCATCCTGAAGGATAACCCCGGCACGCTGACCGAAACCTATATGGACGGCCCGGCGGATATTTGCATTGAAGTCGTTTCGGCGGAGAGCGTGGCGCGCGATCATGGCGATAAGTTTGAGGAATACGAAAAAGGCGGCGTGCGCGAATACTGGATTGTAGACCCGATTCGCAGCGAAGGCCGTTTTTACCGCCGGAGTGACGAGGGCATTTTTCTGCGCCAGACCGAGGACGCCGAAGGGTTTTACCGGACGCCGCTGCTGCCGGGTTTCGCGCTGCACGTGCCGACGCTGTGGCAGGACGCGCTGCCTGACCCGATCAGAACCGTCGAGGCGGTGAAGGCGCTATTAAACGAGCCGTAGGGGCAGGTTTCTAAACCTGCCCCCACAAAATCAATGTTGGGTTACGGCGCGGCCATCGCTGCGCCCAGGGTGGCACAGGCGCTGCACGTATTATTCGGGCGGATGATGGCATAACCCGCCTGCGGGTCGGCACCGTATTCGGTCGAATCCACGTTCCAGACGATCAGCAGCCGCACGCGCCCAGAGCGTTTCGCCAGCGTGGTCGCTTCCGCCAGCCAGACCGCCTGATCCTGCGCCGTGACGTTCGCCGCCCAGTCGAAGCCTGCCGGCAGCGGGCCGTAACCTTCCGGCGACAGATACCCCAGTTCGGTGAAACACAGCGGCTTGCTGGAGATGATGGACGTGTAGGTACTCACCATCGTCTGATAGTAGCGCGTGTAGTGGTTGGGGTTGCCGCGCGGGTCGCCGCTGGTGCGGGTGGGCGACAGGATGCCCTCATTGTAGTGGATGCCCACGCAGTCCATGAACTGCGTCGCCCCGGACTGCGCCATCTGCCGCAAAAACGGCGCGTCGTCGCAGCCGCTGCCGGTGCAGCCGCCGAAGAAACCGGTCGGGGCGGGCGCGCCGCTGATGACCAGCACATTCGAGTTGGCGCGTTTGATGGCCTGGTAGGCCGCGCTCAACATCTGGGTATATGCCGCGCCGCTGATCTGCCCGGCAGGCCACTCGCGGTCAATATTCTGCTCATTCCAGACTTCAATCGCGTCCGGGTTAAGCGCCGCCACGCCGGCCAGGAAGTTGGCGAAATTCTGGTAATACTGGGTGGGATTGGCGGCAAGCTGCGCCCGGTCGCCCACCACGCTTAAGAGAATTTTAAAACCGTTGCTGCGGGCGGCGTCAATCGCGCCCTGGGCGATGCTGGCCGGGGCGCTGCCGTTCCAGCGCACCTGCGTTTTAGCCCAGGTCATGCCGGCGGCGCGCATCTGCGCCGGGTACGAGAAGCTGAAGACATGCCCGCCCAGTTCAAAGCTGCCGGTGATCGGCCCCGGGCCGGGCTGGTCAATCCCGCCGCCGGGCGGAATAATCAACACCTGCCCCGGATAAATCAGATTCGGGTTCGAGATGTTATTACGCTGGGCGATGGCTGATGTGGTGGTATTAAAGCGGCGCGCAATCGCGCTCAGATAGTCGCCGCGCACGACCGTATAGGTTGTTTCGGTCGGCGGCGTGGGGGTGACAATCGGCGGTGGCTGCTGTCCGCCGGTTGTGCCGGGGATATACAACGTTTGTCCGACATAAATCAGATTCCAGTTGTAGATGCCGTTGCGAGCGGCAATGGCCGCCATCGTCACGTTATAGCGCAGCGAGATACGGAAAAGATTTTCGCCCGGCTGCACCACATGGACAACTTCGCTCTGCGCCAGCACGGTGACGCCGAATGACATCAGAAGCGCCAGCAGGCTCATGATCAGGATGAAGCGACGCATAGGGACTCCTTTTTGCTGCGGCTGGTAATAATCCGTTTCACATTCTTTGAAAGCTAAGTGTAGCACGAAGTTAAAAAACGCGCAGGCAAGTTTTTTCGACATCGAATGAATCGGCGGATAACATGTCCCGCCGGCTATTCGGCGCGTTTGCGCTGCAAGGCGCGCGCTTCGGCCAGCACAAAATCCACCGCCGCCGTGATGGTCGGGTCGGGCAGCGCGGCAGGCGGCACATCAGCAATCGTGTGGTCGAGCAGCGCCGGCGAATCGTCCAGGCGCGCCACGCCGACCTGCCCCGCCGTCACCGCCGCCAGCCGCAGCAGGCCATTTTCCAGCCGCGTGGACTCGGCGGGGGCGAGTATGACCGTCAGCGCATGGGACGGCGACGGAATGGCCTCGACGGTCAATGCCAGTTTATCGTCTGCCCAGGGATGCTGTTCGTCCACCAGCGCCAGGCCAAGCAGGTTGGCGCGCAGGCGGCTGCGATCTTCGTCCGACAGGCGGACGCGCGCGGCATGAAAGCCCATCGCGTCCAGCACGATCAGCGCCGAACGCCCGCCGGTGATGGCGCAGTGCCACACGTCCGGCGCGCACGACTCGCCCAGGTCGAGCAGCAGCGTTTGTCCCGGCGGCTGCCGACGGCGGAGCATTTGCAGGAAGGTATACAGCCGGGGCAGCCCGTCCAGGTCGCCCCGGATTCCGCCGGTGTAAAAAAGCGTCAGCATAGGCCGGTGATCGCCGCGCCGGGCTGCCGGTTCAGCGGTGTTTCCATTCCGGCGGGCGTTTTTCGACAAAGGCCCTCATGCCCTCGGTTTTGTCCTCGGTGCAAAACAGCAGGTAGAAGTTGCGCTTCTCGAAAACCAACCCTTCCGACAGGCTCAGCTCTTCAGCCTTGTTCACAGCGTCTTTAATCATGCGCACGGCGACAGCAGGCATGGCAGCGATTTTGGCGGCCAGCTTCAGGGCTTCGTCCAGGTAGCTGTCCACCGGGTAAACCTGGTTGACCAGGCCGTAATGCCGCGCTTCCTCGGCGCTGAGATGCCGGTTGGTCAGGCACATTTCCATCGCCAGCGCCTTGCCGACCGCGCGGGTGAGCCGCTGCGTGCCGCCCGCGCCGGGCATGATGCCGATGGTGATTTCCGGCTGGCCGAATTTAGCCGTCTCGGAAGCGACGATCAGGTCGCACATCATCGCCATCTCGCAGCCGCCGCCCAGCGCCCAGCCGGACACGGCGGCGATGATCGGCTTATGGATGCGCGCCAGCCGCGACCAGTCGGTGAAGTCCTGCCCGGCGAACAGGGTCACGGCGTCGGTATCGGCCATCTGTTTGATGTCCGCCCCGGCGGCGAAGGCTTTGTCGCTGCCGGTGAGAACTAGACAGCGCACTGCCTCGTCGCGGTCGAAGGCTTCCAGCGCCTCGAACACCTCGCGCGTCAGATCGCCGTTGAGCGCGTTGAGCGCCTGCGGGCGGTTGAGGCGCACCAGCCCGACGCCGGGGACGGGCGTTTCAACCAGGATATTTTCGTAAGTCGTCATAATATTTTTTACTCCTCTGAAAAGAAACAGTTCTGAGTTCCGGGTGCTGAGTTCTGAGAAAAGGCAGCCGGCGCGGCGCAGGGCCGCAGCGGTTGTTCAATCCTCCGGCTGCATGGTTGCACCGTCATAATCCGGCTGGGCCTCCGGCGGCCTGTCCTGCGCCAGCCGTTTTTGTTTGAGCAGATACAGCGGGCGGCCTTTGACTTCTTCAAAGATCATGCCGATGTACTGCGCCAGGATGCCGACCGAAATCAACTGCACGCCGCTGACCACCAGCAGCACGGCAATCACCGATGTCCAGCCGGGGACGGTTTCATGAAAAAACGCCCACACCACCAGGGCATAAATCAGGTACAGCATCGCCAGGCCGGTGAGCGCCAGCCCCAGCAGGGTGATGAGGTCGAGCGCCCCGGTCGAAAAGGAAAAAAAGCCGTAACGCGCCAGCCGCAGCATTTTCGTCCAGGTATATTTCGACCGGTCGGCGAAGCGTTCCGCTTCCTGGTAATACACGATCTGGTAGGAAAAACCCATCCAGGGAACCATGCCACGCAGATAGCGGTGAGTCTCGCGCATCTGGCGCAGGCTTTCCACCGCCGGGCGCGACATCAGCCGGAAGTCCATCGCGCCGCTGATGATGTCAATCCGCGTCAGGCGTTTGAGCAGGCGGTAAAAGATACGGGCGGTGGATTTTTTCGCCCAACTGCGATGATCTTCGTTGGCGCGAACGGCGTACACCACTTCCGCGCCGGCTTCGTAGGCGCGCACCAGGTCGGCGATAGCCGCCGGCGGGTGCTGCAAATCGCCATCCATCGTGACGACCGCTTCGCCGCCGGCATGGTCTAACCCGGCGGTGAGCGCGGCCTGATGGCCGAAGTTGCGCGTCAGCGAAAGCACCGTCACGCGGCTGTCGCGGTCGGCCAGGGTGTTCAGCAGGCGCAGCGTATCATCGGTGCTGCCGTCGTCCACAAACACGAAATTGTACGCAAAATGCAGTTGATCGAGCGCCGCGCAGGTTTGCTCGTAAAAAGCCAGCACCCCGCCCTGTTCGTTATAAAACGGCACGACGACGGTTAAACTGGATAGTTGGCGCTGTTTATCCATGAGGCCATCCTCAGAATTCCCGCCTCCAATGATATATGCGAACAAGTAGACTGCCTACTTGGAACGGTAGGCAGTCAGCAGCAGTCGCCGGTTTGACGACAGGTTTATCGCTTGGAGATCGGCACGAACTCGCGTTCCTGCTCGCCGATGTAAATCTGGCGCGGGCGAGCGATGCGTGTGTGTTTGTCCTGGCGCATTTCCTTCCACTGGGCAATCCAGCCCGGCAGACGCCCAATGGCAAACATGACGGTGAACATATTGGTCGGGATGCCCATCGCCCGGTAGATGATGCCACTGTAGAAGTCCACGTTGGGGTACAGCTTGCGCTCGACGAAATACGGGTCTTCCAGCGCGACCGCTTCCAGGTTCTTGGCGATGTCCAGCAGCGGGTCGTTGATGCCCAGCGCCTCCAGCACCTCATCCGCCGACTGTTTCAGAATCCGGGCGCGCGGGTCGAAGTTGCGGTAGACACGGTGGCCGAAGCCCATCAGCCGGAAGTCCGAGTTTTTGTCCTTCGCCATATCCACATACTTGCGGTAGTTGCCGCCGTCGTCGCGGATCATTTGCAGCATCTCGATCACTTCCTGGTTCGCGCCGCCGTGCAGCGGCCCCCACAGCGCGCAGATGCCCGCCCCGATGGACGCGAACAGCCCGGCGCGGCTGCTGCCGACCATGCGCACCGTCGAGGTGCTGCAATTCTGTTCGTGGTCGGCGTGCAGGATGAGCAGCAGATTGAGCGCACGTTCCAGTACTTCCGGCACCTGATAGTCCATCGTCGGCAGGTCGAACATCATGTTCAGGAAGTTGGCGGTATAGCTCAGGTCGTTGCGCGGGTAGATGTAGGGATGTCCCATCGCATGTTTGTAGGAAAAAGCCGCGATGGTGGGCAGCTTGGCAAGCAGCCGGATGATGTTCAGGTTAACGGTATCCGGGTCATCGGCTTCCTCGTAATAGTTCGCCAGCGAGATGACCATCGCCGCCAGAATCCCCATCGGGTGCGCCGACGACGTGTAGGTGTCCAGCGCCTTTTTGATGTTCTCGTTGACCAGCGTATGGTAAGTGATCTGGCGCTCGAACTCTGCCAGTTCGTCCTGCTGCGGCAGGCGGCCATGAATGAGCAGGTAAGAAACCTCGGTGAAGCTGGCAAGCGTGGCGATCTGCTCGATAGGATAACCCCGGTAGCGCAGAATACCCTGCTCGCCATCAATGTACGTGATGGCGCTTTCGCACGAGCCGGTGTTGCCGTAAGCAGGATCAAAAGCAATCGCTTTCGTCTTGGAACGCAGGGACCCAAAATCGATCCCTACTTCGCCCTCCGAGCCGACGATTACGGGGAATTCGTATTCCTGACCGTTGAGTGTGAGTTTAGCGTTTTCCATAAGAGGTCTCCATTTTGATGTAAGTAAATCAGCCGGTTCACCCCTGGCGAACCGAAAACATCGCTGTACTAACTATTGGAAGTGGTTAACCGGTCTTTCGTTACCTGCACAGTGCTAAAACGTGAAGATGAAACCGGAAGGCAGGCGGCTGAAAGATTCCGCCATATAGCTTAACCCACTCTTGTGTTTCGTTCCACAACTCAGGGTAATCGCTTCAAAAGCATTCAGACCCCGTGATGGGAAGATGTTTCCTTAAGGGCGCAGCGACCGCAATCAGATGTAACATAAAATCAACGTAAACGACGGGTTGGTTCAGTGAAAGCTCCAGATCCCCAAAACCGCCGTATCGGGCGCTTGCGCACCTGGTGGGAGAAACTGGTCGCCCCTCCTGACAGCGCGCGCGAATACCAGCGGGCGCGTTTTCTGAACATCCTGCTGGTCACAATGACCGGACTGATACTCCTTAATATCGGGGCTACATTCCTGTCGGAAATCTATGACCCGGTATTTTACAGCTACGCCGACCTGCTGTCTTCGCTGGCGCTGCTGGTCGTGCTGTCGGTGGCCTACCGGGTTAACCAGAACGGCCGCTATACAGCGGCGGTTTACCTGGTGCTGGCGACGATCGTCGGCGCTATCTTTCTGCTGGGCATTCCATACGAAACCATCGCGCAAATCTATCGCCTGAACTATCTGGTCATCCCGGTTGTGTTGGGCAGTATACTGCTTTCGATCCACGGGGTGGCGCGGCTGTCGGCGATGATTATGGCCGGTATCATGGCGCTGTACGCGGTCGTGCCAGACCAGGAAGCGTATCTCTTCGGGCCGGTCAGTTTTGTCTTGATTGTTTCGGTGCTGGTGACGCTGGCGCGAAAATTCATTCAGGATATTGAAATGGCGCGGCTGGCCGAACTGGCGTCCAGCCAGGAAAAACTGCGTCAGAGCGAGCAGATGTACCGCCAACTGGTTGAGCTTTCTCCGGCGCCGACCTTCATCCACAACGCCCGGCAGATCGTTTTTGCCAATATCGCCGGCGTGGAACTGCTGGGCGTCAGCCGGGCCGAAATGGCGCTCGGCAGGCCGCTTGCCGATTTTGTCCACCCGGATGATCTCGCGGCGCTGCGCGATCAGTTGGACAGTGCATTGGCGCGCCGGAGCGGCATCCGGGGAAGCGAGCAGCGCATCGTCCGAGAAAACGATAAGGAACTGGATGTCGAGATGGTCTGCGTTCCGCTGGACTACGGCGGCGAAGCGGCAGCCTTGATGGTCTATCGCAACATCACCTCACATAAACAACAGGCCGCCGCCGAACGCCGCCAGCGGGTTGTCGCCGAGGCACTGGCCGATACCGCCGCCGCGCTCAACAGTTCACTCGACCTGGACGAAGTGCTGGATCGCATCCTGGGTTTCACAGCGCTGCTCATCCCGCACGACGCGGCGCAGATCGCGCTGCTCCAGGCCGGGGTGGCTTACGAGGTGCGTTCCAGAGGTTACGACCGCCAGACAACCGAAACCCTGCCGCTGTTTTCGATCCACACCATGCCAAACATGCGCGAGATGATGGAAACCCGGCAGCCGGTCATCATACCGAATGTCCCGGAAGCGGAGCGCCTGTCGCCCTGGGTTTGTTCCCGCCTGGGCGCGCCCATCTGCATCGCCGATGAAGTGGTCGGTTTTATCTACCTGGACAGCGCGCAGCCGGACGCTTTCGATCACACCTGCGCCGAGCAGCTTCGCTCCTTCGCGGAACAAGCCGGCGGCGCGATTCAAAACGCTTTGATGTACCAGACCATTCAAAGTTATACCGATACGCTGGAACAGCGCGTGGCCGAACGCACCGCCGAACTTTCGCAGGCCAAAGAGCGCGTCGAAGCCATCCTCAACAGCGCCAGTGATGCGATCCTCCTGGTCAGCGCGCACGGCATGGTCGAGCAGGCCAACCCCGCTTTCACCAACCTTTTCGGTTATACGCTTGACAGCATTTTTCACCAGTCGTTCGCCGATCTGTTTGACGAGGAAGGCGCGCGAATCGTGGGACAGGCGCTCGGCCAGGTATTGAGCGAGAGCCGGACGGTGCAGTGTGAATTACAGGCGCGCTGCCAGGATGGCCGCACCTTCACCGCCGACGCGGTGCTGTCCCCGGTAGCCGCATCGGTGCGCGGTCATCGCCTGGCGGTGTGCAGCCTGCGGGACATCACCTCGCGCAAGCAGATCGAACTGGGGCTGGTGAAGGCGCTGGAACGCGAACGCGAACTGAGCGAACTCAAATCGCAGTTCACCACCACCGTCTCGCACGAATTCCGCACGCCCCTGGCGATCATCCAATCGTCCGCCGACCTGCTCAAACGCTACGGCGACCGCCTGACGGATACACGCAAAGCGGAACACCTGACGGCCATCCAGAGCAACGTCAAACATATGGCCGATATGCTGGATGATACCCTGATGATCGGCAAGGCGCAGACGGTCGGGTTAAGTTTTTTCCCGGAGCAAGTGAACCTGCATGACCTGTGCCAGCAGGCCATTGACAGGTTCTGGAAAACCTTCGAGGCCGCGCAGACGATTGAGTTCCACAGCGATGAATGCGCGCCGGTGGATGCCGACCCCCGGTTAATCCGGCAGATGGTGAACAACCTGCTGTCTAACGCCATCAAATATTCGCCGCCGGACAGCTCTATCCGGTTCACGCTGCGCTGCGACGAAACCTGCGCCCGCATCACCGTAGCCGATTCGGGCATCGGCATCCCGCTGGAGGAGCAGGAGCGCATCTTTCAGATGTTTTACCGCGCCACCAATACCGGGCATGTTTCCGGTGTCGGCCTGGGGCTGACGATTGTACAGGAAGTCGTCCGACTGCATGGCGGCAGCATCGAACTCGAAAGCGCCCCTAACGTTGGCACAAGCATCACCGTAAAACTACCCATGACTCGAATCTGAAAAAAGAATAAATAATCCACTTCTTTAGACCTGGAATCTTTAGGGGAGGTTATAATTTGTATACATGATGGATACTCAATCTGGCGTTACCCCATCGAGAGGAAGTGGACATGACAACAATATTGGTCGTTGATGACCAGCCCATCACCCTGCGCGTGCTGGGTTTGACGCTGCGGAATGAAGGCTATGACATTGTGACCGCCGAGGACGGTTTAGAGGCGCTGTCGCGGCTGGACGAAACGCCGGTTGATCTGGTGCTGTTGGACATCGCCATGCCGCGCCTGGATGGTATAACCCTGCTGCGCACACTGCGCGCCAGCGAACGCCACGCTGCCCTGCCGGTGATTATGCTGACAGCCAACGGCCAGGACTCGGTACGCAAAGCGGCGCTGGCCGCCGGCGCGGATGGATTTCTGACCAAACCGACCAGCTCGCGCGAACTGATTGAAACAGTCGGGCGCTTCGTTTACGCTTGCACATAATCAAAACATCTCGCCCGCCGGCAGGATGTTTCTTTTTTAGCACCCGTTTCCGTTTATGACGACATTACGACGAAGCCGCCGCTAAACCCGGCGGTACGCCATACTCACCCGAACTATAGACGTACACATAGTTAACGGCGTCTTCTCCTTCCGGCGCAGCCGCACCCGTCCACTCGAACAGGTGGCGCGCATCGCTGATGCTGAGGTTGACGCAGCCGTGACTGCGGCGGTAGCCGAACAGATCATGCCAGTACGTGCCGTGCAGACTGATCGAGTCGTCAAAGTACATCACCCAGGGGACGCGCTGCAAGGCGTAAGCGTCGGGCGCGCCGGTCGCGCCGGACATGGGGTCGCTGGGCATTCGCGCCCAGATGGTGAACAGCCCTTCATTGGTATCCCAGTTATCCAGACCGCTTGAAACCAGCGTGGCAAAAACGGGACGGTCGTCTTCGTAGGCCACCAGCGTTTGTTCGTACAGGTCAATCGCCACCCAGCGCCCGCTGACGCCTTCGGGCCGCGCCACCGGCAGCACCTTCGAGACGAACGTCTGCTTAAGCCACTGGTTGGGGCCGATCATATACCAGCGCCAACCCTCCGCGTCGTAGGCTTCCGCGAAGATATTCACCATGTCGTAACGTTTGGTCAGGTAGCCGCTTTCTTCCGTCCAGGGGCCGCCGGGATAGGTAGAGGCATAAATGCGGGTCGTATCCAGCACCCAGGCAAACGGCTGATTCCAGTCCTCTGGCAGCAGCACGCCGCTGAAGTAGGATGGTTCGACGTAATAGCCGTCGTCGCGTTTGACCCACGCGCCGCCCTCGATTTGCAGCCAGCCTTCCACGCTCAGATCAATGGCCGTGACGAAGTTAAACCCTTCCGGGATGCTGCCAACAGGACTGCCACCCGGCCCGCTGTAGGTGGTGACGGCGTGCGGCCCGATGCGCCAGAAACTGTAGGTGCCGAGGGTCTGGCGATCCTGGGGGATACGGTCGAATGCCGGTTTGGGGGACGCCGCCATGCGTTCCAGGCAGGCCGCGCCGGTCGGCTGATCGGGTGTATAGGCGCACTCCGGCGGCGCGAACACCGGCAGCGCGGCATCATCCTGGGCGAAAACGCCGGTCGAACCTAACACCAGCAGCAGGGTCAAAACAACTCGATGTTTCATCGGCCTTTATACTCTCCAGGCTTCTTGATGACGGAAGCACGATCATACCAACATCAAAAAGCGATTTCGAGTACGATTTCCCGACGTTTACGCGGCGCGTTTCAATCCCCCGACGGGATATGGTCTATCGGCAGAAACGCCCTCACCCCTGCCAAGCGTCCCGCGCCCAATCGCTGCTTCGCGGCCAGCAGAGGGACTTCAAAGCATGTTTTTCACCCCTTCTCCCGGCGCAGCGTTCGAGAGAAGGCGAGCCGAATGGGGACACATGTCCCCTGAGCGCGAGTGGGTTTGGGGTGGGGATTAATTTGACTCACCGGCCTCATGGCGGGCGGTTTTGTGTTATGATCGTTCTCAATAACAAGGGAGAAAGGCAGTCATGACGCAGGCTCAGGCCGAACAGGCTATACAGGAGATGTACGGAGACATCAGCGCCCGTGACGAACTGACCGACGATGAGGCCGGCGTGCTGCTGGCCTGGGGCGAACAGCAGATCACCGCGCTGGCGGCGCTCGACCTGGACGACGAAAGCTTCCAGGCGGCCTGCCAGCATCTGACGAAGCTGCTGTCGCGCATCAACCGTTTTTCGGCCCGCCGCGCAGCCCTGCCGCCGGAGGAAGCCGCCGCCTCATTGGATAAAATCGCCCAGTCGGCGGAGTCGCTGGCCGCCTTCCGCCCCGGCGCGCAGGCTTTCGTCCGGCCTGGCTTCGCGCTGGCCGCCGATCTTGACCCCATCGGGACTATCCGGGCGCTGACGGAGCAGATCGCGCCCGCCATCACAGGAGAGCCACATGACCAAACGAACCAGCCGGGAGACGAAGCAGGCCGCCGCCCCGACCAGGAAGGACAATCCCAAGCTGAACAAGACGAGCAGCCGCCCAACGGGCAGCCCGTCTGAGGTCAGACGTCCGCCGCGTTCGGCCATCGCCACGCTGTTGACGGCGGTAGTGGTGGTGATCGCGGTCGCCATCAGCAGCCTTACCGGCATTGACGTTTTAAGCCTGCTGGGACTCAGCACGTCCACGCCCACGCCGACGGTGTTTGTCACCGAAGTGGCAAATATACCGGGTAACGTGACGACCATCAGCATCCCACAGGGTTTTGGGGCGCAGAAGGGCTTCTGGCAGGTGTATTTCACCGCGCCTACCGGCAGCCGCGACCCCGCCACCTACGTCGGCGGCATTGAAGTGCAGTTGATCGCGGCCATCAACCAGCTTAAAGCCGGCGATACGCTGGACATCGCGGCCTTCGAGTTCAACCTGCCGGCGCTGACCCAGGCGGTGCTGGCCGCCAAAGCGCGCGGCGTGGTCATCCGCATGGTGACAGACACACAGCACGGCCTGGAAGACGACGACGCGACCGTGCCGCAGTTGGTGGCGGCGGGTATCCCGGTCGTGGGCGACCAGCGCAGCGCCTTCATGCACAACAAGTTCATGATCGTCAACAAACAAACCGTGTGGATGGGTTCGTGGAACTTCACCATCAACGACACCTACCGCAACAATAACAACGCCCTCGCCATCCGGTCGCAGCGCTTAGTGCAGAACTACCAGGTCGAGTTCGACGAGATGTTCCTGCAAAAGCAGTTCGGGCCGCGTTCCCCGGCCAACACGCCTAACCCGCGTTTCAGCCAGGACGGCGTGCCGATGCAGATTTACTTCTCGCCGGAAGACAAGGTGCTGCCGCCGTTGATCGAAGCGCTGAACGCCGCGCGGCGTTCGGTGCGGTTTATGA
The DNA here is from genome assembly GCA_013388735.1 of Chloroflexota bacterium. Taxonomy (GTDB): domain Bacteria; phylum Chloroflexota; class Anaerolineae; order Aggregatilineales; family Phototrophicaceae; genus CFX2. Next base: position 26,925 of record JACAES010000081.1, read on the forward strand.
CCTTTTCGTTCACGGACTTCGACGCGGCCTCGGCCCTGCTCGACCGGGCCAAGTCGGGCGTGACGGTGCAGGGCATCTTCGAGACGGTGGGCAGTCAGACCGAGGCCAGCGAACTGCGGACGCTGCTGTGCGCCGGGCTGGACGCGCGGCAGGACGGCAATCCGTTCGTGCTGCATCACAAGGTGTTCATCGTGGACGAGAAGACCGTCGTTACCGGGTCGTTCAACATCTCCACCAACGCCACCGAAAGCAACGACGAAAACCTGCTCATCATCCAGGACGCCGACCTGGCCGGGCTGTACGTGCAGGAATTCAACCGGCGCTGGGCCGAAGCGCGCACGCCGACCGGCATCGCCTGCCAGTAGCGCACGGTGTGCGGTTCTGCGCAGTTGGCCCTTACCCCCTCGTTCCCCTCTCGCAGCGCGTTCGGGAGAGGGGACGGGAGTGAGGGCAAAGGGGCGACAACCTACAGAACAGCTTCTAGAAAATACGTGCTATACTGTGTATAGAGTTTAACGGGAGAGAGTTTTATGCCCTTTATCGAAGCGCCGACCAGTTTTTACCTCGGACGCCGCTACGACCCGGCCACGCACCACCTGACGAGCGATGTGATTTATTACGACGCGCGCGACCTGACCACTCACGCCGTCGTGGTAGGCATGACCGGCAGCGGCAAGACCGGGCTGTGCATCACCCTGCTGGAAGAAGCTATCCTGGACAACATCCCGGCCATCATCATTGACCCGAAAGGTGACATCACCAACCTGCTGCTGACCTTCCCCGACCTGCGCCCGGAGGATTTTCAGCCCTGGGTAAACCCGGATGACGCGCGGCGGGCCGGCCTGGACTTGCCGGCCTACGCGGCCGATGTGGCCCAACGCTGGCGCGACGGCCTGACCAGTTGGGGCATCGTGCCAGACCGGCTGCGCTGGCTGAAAGGCATCGCCCGCTACAGCATCTACACGCCGGGGTCGGATGCCGGCCTGCCGATCAGCATCCTGGCCTCGCTGGCCGCCCCGCGTGAAGGCTGGGCCGGCAACGAGGAATTCAACCGCGAGAAGATCAACGGCATCGTCACGGCGCTGCTGGCGCTCATCGGCATGGACGCGCAGCCGGTGCGGGACAAGGAACACGTCCTGATCGCCAATATCTTTGAATATGCCTGGATGCGCGGTTTAAGCCTGACGCTGGAAGATATCATCCTCCAGGTGCAAAAGCCGCCCTTCACCAAACTGGGCGTGCTGCCGGTGGACGAGTACATGTCGGAGCGGACGCGCGTGAAGCTGGCGATGAGCCTGAACAACATCGTTGCCGCGCCGTCCTTCCAATCCTGGATTCGCGGCGAGCCGCTCAACATTCAAAATCTGCTTTACCAGCCGGACGGGCGGGCACACGTCTCGGTGTTTTATCTGGCGCACCTCAACGAAGCCGAGCGGCAGTTCATCATCACGCTCCTGCTGGAAAATGTTCTAAGCTGGATGCGCGGCCTAAGCGGCACGACCAGCCTGCGCGCGCTGCTGTACATTGACGAGATGTTCGGCTACTTCCCGCCTTACCCACAAAACCCGCCCACCAAAGAGCCGATTTTGCGGCTGCTTAAACAGGCGCGCGCCTTCGGTCTGGGGTTGATCCTGGCGACCCAGAACCCCGGCGACCTGGACTACAAAGGGCTGTCCAACGCCGGGACGTGGTTTATCGGGCGGCTGCAATCGGAAAACGACCGCAGCCGGGTGATGACCGGGCTGGAATCGATGGCGAGCGTCACTAACAATATGAATTTGAAGGATGTGGAGCGGCTGGTAGCAGACATCGAGCCGCGTGTGTTCCTGATGCACAACGTCCACGACACGGGCGGGCCGGTGCTGGTGCATACGCGCTGGGCCATGAACTACCTGCGCGGGCCGCTGACGCGCCAGCAGATTCAAACCCTGATGGCCGCGCAGAAACAGGAATTACTGGCGAAGGTCGGCGCGGCAGCCGGGGGCGGTTACGGCGGGCAAAGTCTGCCGCTGCCGCCCATGCCGCCGGAGACGGGCGCGTTTACTGCGTCCGGCGCGCCTGACCTGCCCATGCCGCCCATGCCGCCAGAAACAGGCGGATTCGTGCCCGCGCCGGGGAACACACAGGCGTCTGCCGCCTATACACAGCCGCCGCCGTCCGGCACGCAGGCCATGCGCAGCGCCGGGCTGCCGGCGGGTTATTCGGCCAACCAGCCGGCGGTGGCGTCCAGCATCGCGCAGTTTTTCGTCCCGGCGGGGCTGACGGCTCAGCAGGCCTTGGCGGCCTGGGAACAGCAGACGCGCTTCGCGGTGCAAAGCCTGGGCGGCGGCATGACGGCTTATCTGCCGGTGCTGCTGGCGCAGGCAGTCATACGCTATCAGGATCGCAAAACGCAGCTTTACACAGCGCGCACCTTCGCCTACAGCGTCCCGAATCTGCAAAAAGCCGGGCTGGTGCATTGGGATGAATACCGCATCAACCCGTTGGATGCGCGCCGGCTGTCCAGCGCGCCGCTGGCGGAAGCCATCTATGGCGATCTGCCGCCCGGACTGACCGATAGCAAACGGCTGACGGCGCTCAAAACCGAACTGACCGATATGCTGTACAACACGGCCACGCTCAAGATTCCGTTCAACCCGACGCTGGAGGTTTACGGCAGCCCGGAAAGCGATTTCAGCGAGTTCCAGGCGCAGGCGCAGCAGGTGGCGCGCGAACGACGCGACCAGGAGATTGACCAGCTTGCCGCCAAATACGAAAAAATCATGGATCGGCTGGAAGAACAGTACGAGCGCAAGTCCCGCGAGTTGAGCGCGGAGAAAAAAGAACTGGCCGACCGCCGCCGCGAAGAACTGTTCACACGCGGCGAGGCGGTCTTAAGCCTGCTGCGCGGACGCACGACCTACACGCTGTCCCGCACCAGCCGCGCGCACCGCGTCCGCCGCCAGACGCAGGAAGACCTACGCGAAAGCGAAGAAGTGCTGCTGAAAATCGAGGACGAAATCGCCGAGCAGGAGCAGAAATTCGAGGCGGAAATCCAGGCCGTCAACGACCGCTGGGCGAAAATTGCGGTCGAGGCACAGGAATATATCATCACGCCCTACAAGAAGGATATTCAGGTAGAGCTGTTCGGTATCGGCTGGCTGCCGCACTATTACGTGCAGGTCAACGGCCAACCGCTGCTGCTGCCGGCGGTGTAACTCGGATGCTGTTTAGCCCCCGGCTGCCAACCGGGGGCCTGCAGATGGGACGTCTTTAATGTATAACCGGCGGCTGCCGACTTACAGAAAACCGAACTGAGCAGATTTCTTTAGCCGGGAGAAAGAACCAACCATGCGCCCCATCACCCAGCAGTTGATAGACGCCCTGATCGCCCAGGCCGCCGAGTCGCCGCGCCGGCGCGTGCCGTATAACTTCCACGAACATCACGAACCCGTCCAGCGGATGATTAACGCCATCCTGCCGGGCAGCTACATCACCCCGCACAAACACGAAAACCCCGATAAAGTCGAACTGATCGCGCCGCTGACGGGCCGCGCGGCGCTGGTTCACTTCACCGATTCCGGCGACGTGGCGCAGATTTTCATCCTCGACCCGAACGGCCCGGTGCGCGGGGTAGACATCCCGCCGCGCGTATATCATAATTTCGTCGCGCTCACCCCCTGCGCCGTGCTGGAAATCATCCAGGGGCCGTACCACGCCGACACGCACAAACAGTTCGCGCCCTGGGCCCCCCGCGAAGGCACGCCCCAAGCGGCAACTTATCTGCAACGCCTGGAAGCGTTAATCGCCGCGCAAAGCCTTTAAGCCTTCCAAATCTGTTACAGAATGAAGAAAAAACGATTCATTGGGGTATAATACACTCTGAAGCAAACGATCATTCAACACTTCCCTAACATTGCACCAACGCGCAGGTTTGTGAAAGCCCTGTTGGGCTGATGATAGGGAGGCCGATTATCATATATCGCATTGGTATATATCAGGTGAAGTTGGCTATGGGTTATGATCTTAACCAGCTGTTCAATGCCGTCGGTCGCTATGCGCGCGCCGGACAGTACCATCACGCGCGGCAAATGCTGTGGCAGGTGATCGCCATCGCACCGCACGAGGAGCAGGCCTGGCTGATGCTGGCCTCAGTCGCGCAGACCATCGAGGAGCGGCGCGCCGCCCTGTCGCGCGTTCTGGCTTTGAACCCGACCCATACGCGCGCCCGGCAGTCCTATCTGCGCTCGCTGGATTTGCAATACGTCCGGCAGGCCGCCCAATCCGGCGTATTCGTCAGCTACGCGCACCCAGACGAATTGTTTGCCGCCCAACTGGCGGAGGATTTGCGCTTTTTCGGCGTGCCGGTCTGGCTGGACATCACCGATATGCCCGATGGAAGCGACTGGTTCGAAGCCATCGAGGCCGCCATGCAGCGGTGCGGTCTGCTGCTGCTGGTCGCTTCGCCGGCGGCGGCGCGCGCCGATAACATCCGCAGCGAGTTAAAACGCTTCACCGACGCCGGTAAAATCATCATTCCCGTACAGCGCCAGCAGGCCGACCTGAGCGCGCTTAATCTGTGGTATCCGCCGGTGGACTTCGGCGAAGATTATTCATCCGGCTTGCAGGATTTGATCCACCTACTGACCGTCCCCGAACCGGCGCTGACCAGCAGCCGGAAGCAAGCGCCCTGAGATAGTCTGTAGTCACCGGTCAGAAGATAAAGCTGCAAGCCCGCGTCGTGCTCGATTCACTGCCGCCGGCGCGCGAAGGGCTGATCGCGTTCGACATCATCCCGCTCGTGCCGTATCCCGGCTTCGTCCGCCTGTTTGATTAGGGTGTGTTGACTTGGACACGCCGCGGCGTGTCCCGACTGCACGAATCGCCGCTGCCGGAATTTTTACGCGACTCGCCCGACGGCGAGAAAGGGTAAAAGATTCAGAGTGCGGCTCGCTTCGCTCGCCCCAGGGATTCCAGAGTACCAGAGCGCAGAGTTTCCAGAGGCCAAAAGCCTAAATAGGGCAGCCCACCACAACCCGACAACCCCAAAAGTCGCTCCCGTAGAGCGGGAAGTAGACGTGGTGGCGAGAGGCGGCGCGGGCATCGCGCTGATTGACGTTCCACGAACCCCCGCGCAACACCCGGAGCGCAAGCGGATCGCGGGCATCGCGCAGGTGTTTGGGCTCGCTAAGACACCACTCCCACAGATTGCCCGCCATGTCCAGCGCCCCGCACCCCGCCGCGCCGTGCGGGTACATGCCGACCGCCATTGTCCGGTTCAACCCCGCTTCGCTCGTATTGGCGTGTCCTTCCTGCCAACCGCCCCAGGGGTACGCTTGCGCTTCCGCCCCGTTCTGCACCGCCCACTGCCATTCCCATTCGGTCGGCAGCCGGATTTGCCAGACCTCACACCCGGCGCCAGTCCTGCCCTCACCCCCGGCACCTCTCCCTGGGGAGAGGGGAGAAGCGGCGGCAGCCCGCTGGATATCAATCAGAACCTGTTCGAGGTTGTTGAAGACCGCCTCATTTGAGAAGCGGATTACCCGGATGCCGGCATCTTCCAACGCTTGTAGTCTCCACTGATCTTCCTGTTGTTGATCCACATGGATGCCGCCATCCAGTTCGACAGCCAGTTTGCAGTCGTGGCAGAAGAAGTCCACTACGAAAGCCGTGTTGGCTACCGGATGCCGGCGGCGGAACTCAAGATCATTCAGGCGGCGGTCGCGCAAACATTCCCACAACAATTCCTCCGCTGAGGTCTGCCGTTGGCGCAGCTCCCGCGCGATCTGCACCATCACCCGCGCCGCCATCTCCCGGTAGCCCTTAAGCCCCTCTCCTCCGGGAGAGGGGTTTGGGGTGAGGGCTTCAAACTGCTCAAACAGCCCCAGCTCCCGGTATTTGAAATCCAGCCACCGCGCAAAGGCCACCGCCTGATACCCGTTTACGTTGTCGCGCGGCGCGTTGGCGATTTTCGTGCGCTGCTGCACCATCTCCCGCCCCTTGTCATTCCTCGGCATTCCTTTCCACCAGCGGTCGTCGGCAAAACCGTCCGGCGCATCCAGGAACGTCTGAAACTGGGCGTAGGTCACGAGATATTTGGCGATGTAAAAATCCCGGACGTCAAATTCGCCATAGACTTCACCGGCTTGATCTTGAAACTCGACTACTTTACCACCACTACCTGCTACAGGCAGCCACAGCATATCCGGCACAGCCCTCACCCCCGGCCCCTCTCCCGAACGCTGCGCTGGGAGCGGGGAGGAAAGTCCCTCTCGCTGGGCAGAGGGATTAAGGCTGAGGGCAATCACCCCCACGCCGGGGCGGGTATCGCCGATCGCGCTCAACCGGTCGCCGATGTCCCGGCGGCGTTGGTGGCTGGCAGCAGTGGGGGGCAGGGTTTCCAGTTCGCGCAGCAGGCGCGCCTGCTCCGGTTCGATGAAATCACGCTCCACTTCGTTCAGTTCCGGCTGCAAACGCTCGATCATGGCGTAGACCAGCTTCAGCCGCTCCGCAGGCCACAGCAGGTAATCAGGGCAGCCTTTTTTATCCCATTCCGCCGCCGCGCCGCGCACCTGCCGCAGCAGGATCAGGTCTTCCTGCGTTTCGGCGATCCACAGTTTCAGCCGTTCCCAACTGCGGAACAGGGCTTCGTGGATGATTTCAAGATAGGGTTCGCCGCCGTCGAGTCCGGTTTGCAGCAGGCGGTTGTTGACCAGGGTTTGCACCAGCGCCCGCGCGTCCGAGCCGCCGCCGACAGTTTCCAGCGGTGCGCGGCGGCGGGTCGGCTCGCCGCTGGCCTCGTCAATGTTGACCAGCGGCAGGAACACGCGGCCCAACTGCGCCTGCACGCCCGCCGGCAGTTTGCTGAAGACCGCCTCGCAGTGCGTGCCAATCGCGCCCAGCACGCCGCCCATCGCCTCGTAGGCGGCCTGGGTCAGCCGCGCGCCGTCGCGTTCGGCAAACAGGCGCGCCAGCGTAAATTCCAGCAGCGGCAGCACCCCGGCCAGCGCCCTGCCGTCGCGCTGGTCGCGCAGCACAAAGATGATCTCCGCCACCAGGCCATCGTCAAACGTGAGCGCCACGTCCGGCAGGCGGGCGGGGCTTTCGATGGCCTCTCGCAGTTCGGCGATGCTCATCGGCAGCACGGCTTCGCTGCTGGCGTTCACCAGCGCGCCCAGCAGGGGATAGTTGAGCGGATGGCCGTAGAAGTCGGCGCGCATGGTCAGCAGCACGGCCAGCGTGTCGCCCGGCTCGGTGGCCGCGTGGGTGATGAGGTCAATAAACTGCTGGCGCTCGGCCTCGTCGTTGACGAGCGTGAACACCTCTTCAAACTGGTCAATGTACAGCACTGCCTGCCCGCCGGGAAGCTGTTTCGCCAGCCGGTGCAGGTAGCGCCCGCCGGGGCTGCGCAGGTCGGTTTCGATGGCCGACAGCGGCATTTGCGGCAGTTCGTGTTTGAGCGCGTCCGCCAGCACCTCGACCGGGTGCGCGCCCGGCACGATCTTCGGCAGATAAGTCCAGCTCTGGCTGCCGGGGACAGCGCCGCGTTTAAGCGCCGGAATCAGCCCAGCCATCACCAGGCTGGATTTGCCCGCGCCGCTCGGCCCCAGCACCGCCAGAAAGCGGTCGCCGCCCTCGCTCAGGCGCCGTTCCAGGGCGGCCACCAGCCGGCTGACCGCCGCCGCCCGCCCGAAAAAGTCGCCCGCGTCGGCCTCGCCAAAAGCGAACAGGCCTTTGTAGGGGTTGCGCGGTTCGACGCCGTGCGCCAGCGCCGGCGTGGTTTCCGCCGGCAGCGCATAATCCGGCGATGGCACATGCAGCGCGTCCAGGATTTTCTGCCGGGCGGCCTCGTAATCGCTGCGGGCGTCAATGTACTGAATTTCACCCGTCCCCAGCGGCACACACTCCAGCCAGTTCTGGCCGTCCGCCCACACCGGGTAAATCGTGCGTCCGTACAGCCGGGCAATCGCAATCTCGTCCCGCACGTAAGGTGACTCAAACGAGGCCGGCGAGACAATCCACAGCACCGCCACACAGTCTTCGTCTTTAATGGCCCGGCGAATGGTACGCTCCCAGCTTGTCGTGCCGGGTGACAGCCCTTCGTGGTCAATCCAGTATTCGACCCCGGCGCGTTTCAGGTCGTCGCGCAGGCGGTCTACGAAAAAGTGATCCTTGCGGGCGTAGGAAATGAAGATGTAGCTCATGGAATGCGCAATCCCCTAGGCTGGCGCGGCCCTGCCTGTTAGCATACCGCAAATCGGGGGCTGTGCAAACGCTGTAAACGATTCAGACGGGGCGAGCGATGAAGATCGTCCGGTGGCTATGGGCGAATCGCCCGGCGTTCTGTACAATCGGCAGATACCGATGGGGGACGATATGCGCGACGTGGTGATCGTCGGCGGCGGCCTGAGCGGGCTGGCTGCCGCATATGAACTGGAACGGCTGGGGGTCGCTTATACGCTGATCGAAGTCAAAGCGCGGCTGGGGGGCAGCATCATCAGCCGCCGCCAGGGCGGTTTTGTGTTGGACGGCGGCGCGTGCGTCTTCCCCGCCGCCGACCGGTCATTCCTGGATGAACTGGGCCTGCGGGATGCGCTGTTCACCTTTCAGGACGGGCAGGCGGCGGCCTTCCGGGACGGCACGCAGAGCCTGGTGGATGCCTTGGCGCGTCCGCTGCGGGGCGAAATCCTGCTGCGTATGGCGGTCAGCAGCCTGGGGCGGGACGGCGCGGCTTTCGGCGTGTGCCTGGAAAACGGCCTGCTGCTGAATGCCCGCGCGTTAATTGTGGCCGCGCCCGCCCGTTACGCCGCGCACATGCTCCACGCGCTGCAAGCGGAAATCGGCCTGCGCCTGCTGGATTACGGCTACGATACCATCAGCCGCGTGTCGCTGGGCTACCGGCGCGATCAGATCACCGACCCCGACCGGCGGCTGCGGGATATGGGGCTGCCCTTTTACCACGAGATCGAACACCCCAGCCGCGCTCCGGCGGGCAGCGTCCTGGTACACGTCGGCGTGCGTTTCCCCCTGCCGCAGACGACCCCGCCGGCGCTGATCGCTGCCGTGCAGAAGCAGTTCGACTGGCCGGAAAATCCGCTGGTAAGCTGGGTGACGTACTGGCCGGAAGCCGACCCCATCCCGCCCCATACGCCCGGCTTCCGGGAACAGATGGCCGCGCTCAAAAGCCTGCTGCCGAAGCGCATCGCGCTGGTGGGCAGCGATTATGACGGCGTGAATCTGGGCCAACGGGTGGCCGCCGGGCGGGCGGCGGCGCGGCAGATCGCCGCGGAGCTAAAAACGCCATGAGTACATCACCAATTTATGTGGTTTCCGGCGGGGAAGGCGCCAGCGGGCAGCAGTTGGTGCGCACGGTTCTGGCGCAGTTCCGGGACGCCGACGCGCAGGTGATCGTCGTGCCGCACGTCCGGCAGATAGAGCAGATCGTCGAAGTCGTCACCCAGGCGCAAACCACGAACGGCATCATCGTTCATACGCTGGTGGACGCGCAGTTACGCGGCGCATTAAACGACCTGGCGCGGGAACATAACCTGGCTGCCATTGATCTGTTCGGGCCGCTGATGTTCCAGCTGACCGGGCTTCTGGGGCAGAAGCCGCTGGAACAGCCCGGCCAGTATCGCCGGCTGCGCGAGGATTATTTCAGGCGCATCGAGGCCATCTAATTCACGGTTGACCACGACGACGGCCTGAAACCGGACGGCCTGCGGTATGCCGATATTGTCCTCATCGGCGTGTCGCGGGTGGGCAAAACGCCGCTCAGCATGTACCTGTCCACGCGCGGCTGGAAGGTCGCCAACGTGCCGCTCATTCCGCAGATCGCGCCGCCGCCGCAGTTGTTCAAAATCGAACGGCGGCGGGTCATCGGCCTGACCATCAAACTCGACCAGTTAGCGGCCTACCGCCGACGCCGCCAGCAGCATATGGGGTTGGAAGGCAGCGCAGCCTACAGCGACATCAGCGAAATCGAGGCCGAACTGATCTACGCGCAGCGCGTCTTTCACCAGGGGGGCTTCACGGTGATAGACATCACCGACAAGCCGATTGAAGAAAGCGCCGATGAAATCGTGGCGCAGATCAGCCGGCGTCTATAACCGGAGCGCCACCGGTGTTTTGCCATCCAGCGTGTTGTTTTATCTGCGCCGTTCGCCCGGCCCGCCGTCCGACGGCTGCCAGCCGAAGGGTATATCTTCATCCAGCAGCTTAAAGGGGTCAATCGGGCGTGCCGGGTCGGGCGCTTCTCGCAGCAGCGTCAGGGCCGCGCCGCGTCCTTCGCGGGCAGTGTTGCGGCGGCGCAGGTCGGCAGCGTAATAAATCGCCCGGTCGCGGCTGGCATCCAGGGCGATACGCGCCACGCCGCGCGCCAGCATATCCACCGGGATGGGCGCGACCCGCCCAAAGCCGAACCAGGATATGACCGGGATGCTGCCCAAGAGCGTCATCAGCCAGAAAAACGGATGCCGGCGCTCACCCCGCACGTAAGCCATCGGAGCGCGAATGATGGTCGCGCCCAGGCCGACCCGCCCCATATAGGCTTCGGCCTCGCGTTTAGCGCGGATGTAGCTGCGGTTCACCCAGGGGGCGCCGGCGGCGCTGAGTAAAATCATCTGCGGCACGCCGTCGCTGACGCACATATTGGCGACGTTACGGGCAGAGACGAAATTCAGGTAATGATGGTTCAGCCCCTGCGCCGGGTTGGCGACCATGCTGCCGACGGTATGAATCACGCCGGCATGTCCCCGCGCCCGCCCGCGCAGGCTGGCCGGATTCCACACGTCCGCTACCCACCAGCGCGTGCGCTGCGCCAGCGGCCCCAGACGATCTTCCACGCCAGGGCGTACCAGCAGCGTCACCTCCGCGCCCTCCGCCAGCAGAGCAGCGGCGATATTATCGCCCAGGAACGTACCGCCCCCGGTGATGAGAAAACGTCGGTTATTGGTCGGCATTCACCTGTCCTTGTCGGGGATGCAGAAACTGCCGGTTCAGCGCGTCAGCGTCACTTCCTCCACGATGCCGACGATTACCGCCCGCACCGGCCCCGTCCCGCGCTTGCGAATAACCTGGCGGGCGCTGCTGCCCTCGTCCAGAACCAGCACCACATCGCCAACCCCGGCCTGCACGTCGTCTATGCAGATGTCGTAGGCGCTCGTTTCACTGCCGTCCAGGTTCAGACGAGCCACCAGCATCAGCTTGCGCCCCTCGTAAAGCGCATGTTTGATGGTGCTTACGACCGTACCCTTGACCCGACCGATATACATGGCTGCTGCCCCCGATGCCCGTTGTTATGTTCAGCCTTCAGCCGGCCTGGCTTCGATTCTGAGAAAAACTTTCCAGTCCACGCTGCCGGCGTCGTACAGCGGGCGGTCGTCCACGTCGTCCACGATGCCCACCACCGCCGCATCCACCGGCACAAAATCCACCGGCAGCGCGAAAGCCGCTTCTTTGGAGGCGACCACGAAGACCAGTTCATCCATGCCGGCCTGGTTGGTGGCGTCCACCGCGACATAGGCTTCGCCGTCCGGCTGGCGGTGAATGTCGAGCGGCTGCACGATCAGGAATTTGACACCTTCCAGACCGCGATATTTTTTCGTGCTGACCAGATTGCCGATCACACGCGCAAATTTCATCGTTGACCTCTTGGAAATGGGCGGCGCGGTTCGTCCAGCCGGGTGGTCGCTTTGCCCTGCCAGCGGTGATAGGCGATCATCGCTTCCGGCGTGCCGATGCGCTGGAGCATATCCGCCGCGATAGCCGTCACGTTGGAATCGCGGCTTTGCAGGCATTCGATCAGCTGCGGGACGGCCATCTCGCCCATGCTTTCCAGCGCATGAGCGACCGCCTGACGCACCACATCGTTTTTGTCGGTCATGTTTTCAATCAGTGCCGGCACCGCCGCCGATTCGCGCATCCCGGACAGCGCCTCCGCCGCGCTGCGCCGCACCTTCCAATCATCATCCTTGAGCGCGACGGCCAGCCCCGGCACAGCCGCCGCGCCGATTTTACTGAGCGCGCCGGAAGCCGCCCAGCGAATGTTGCCGTCGGCATCCTTATTCATCGCCCGCAGCAGTTCCGGCACGGCGGTGGGGTCGCCGATTTCGCCCAGGGCTTTGGCGGCAGCCGCGCGCAGGCGGGCGTCGTCGTCGTGCAGAGCATCCAGCAGCCCCGGCACGGCGGCTTTTTCCTGGTGATTGGTCTGTTTGGTCAGCAGGAAGGCGGCATCCACCCGCACATCCCGTAAGGGGTGCTGCACCGCGCCCACCAGCGCCGCATAGGCGGAAGGATGATTCATCTGCGCCAGGCTTTTAAGCGCCTGGCGGCGTTCCTCAGCATTGGGGCTGTCCAGCGCGGCCACCGCCCCGCGCACCGGCGGCGGCGCATCTCGCGCGATGGACACGGTGTAGGGCTGGTGTTCGCCCTGGATTTCCCACAAGCGCCGCACCAGCTTGTCCCAGGGCGGGCGGGCGCGGTCGGTAAAATCCAGGTATTGCAGCATTTCAAGCTGAGGGTGCAGTTTGCCGGTCGGGCGCAGCAGCACCGGCACGACCTTTATGCCCGCCCCTTGCGCGAATGCCCATTCGTAGGTGACGTACTCGGAAGATTGTGCTTCCGGTGAAATCACCAGCACCAGGGCAAAAGCATCCTGAATCGCCTGGTTGATCGCCTCACGCCAGTTTTCCCCCGCGCGCAGGTGTTCCGTATCCAGCCAGACGGTGAACCCGGCCAACTGCAACTGCCGCATGAGCATATCGGCAAAAACTTCATCGTCGTGTTTGTAAGAAACAAAAACGTGCTGGCTCATTTTGCACTCCTGACAGACCTCGGCGTGGCGAGCGGCAAACTATACGCTGGCGTCATCGCCCATTTTATCGCGCCAGTGGGCGACGGCAGCCAGCGCCGCCGGTGTGGCAATACGTTCCAGCGCTTCGACGGCGGCTTTTTGCGCTTCAGGGTTTTTGTCGTTCAACTGCGCGATCAGACCCGGCACCGCCGGCGCGCCGACTTCTACCAGGGCATTAATCGCCTTGCGGCGTGGGATAGCATAACGGCTGCCCAGATCATGCAACAGCGATTGGATTTCGCTCTCGTCGCTCATCGTTTGTTGACCTCGCTTGCAAGCACTACCCGTCATTGTAACACGTTTGCCCCTATTCCGAACACGCCGCAAATGCGCGTGACAGAGCAATCGCTTCAAACTGTCATCTTGCATCCTGTTAGCCCCTGTTCCCTGGCCGGGCAAGGGGGAGGAAAGACCGTTTGTATGTGCTTTCGCCCCGCTCCCGGTGCCGAAGGCCCGTTCGGGAGAGGGGACGGAGCGAGGACAAAAAGCGGGCGGGCGTAAAAAGCCGTTTCATCGCCCTGCTGGAGTGGCAAAGGGCATAACAGCCGCTAAATACGGCTGGCCGGGGTTTAACTCCCAACATGCTGCGACGGGAGCGAAACGCCGGGCAAGGCCGGTTAAAGACCCGGCGCGCCGCACTCGAATCTTGACGCGCCCCTGCTTGTTGTCTAATCTAGTGCAATCTCAGCATATCCGGCTTGAATGCTGCCTGTAAATCACAAGTCCATAAGATGCCAGATCAGGTATTCAGGGGCATCAAGGGTTGTGATTTAAACTGGTAACTGACAACTTGTAACTGGAAACTACACTAGTAGTCCAAATAAGTTGGAATTTGAGAAGCTGAAGGGGGAACACCGGCAAGCGCGCGCCCTTATGCAAGGGCGCAGATTCGAGGATTATGCAGATCAAACGCGATTATTCACAGCCTTTTTTCAGCAGCCGGCGGCGGCGAAGAACCAACCTGCGCTTCCTGCTGGTTTATGGGCTGGCGCTGGGCGGCTTCCTGCTGTTCGTCAACACGCAGTTCGACCGCCTGCAATTGATGGCGCTGGATGTCATCGGCATGGCCCCCACCCCCACCCCCTTTGCAAGCTGGTGGGCCACCGAAGGCTACAACCAGTTCCTGGCCGGCAACCTGGAAGAAGCCGCTGACTCCTTTAAACAGGCCGTCGCGCAGCAGCCCAACGATGTAAACTACCTGTACGAATATGGCCGCCTGCTGCTGGAACTGGATGAAGAAGGTTATCCCGAACAGGCGCTCCAACTGGGCGACCGCGCCATCCAGGCCGACGCCAGAGACCCGCGCGGTTATGTGCTGAAAGCGCGGGCGCTGGTGCGCCTGGGGGACGCAGCGGCAGCCGTCCCGGTGGCGCTGGCCGGCATGGAACTGAACCCCAACTTCGCCCCGCTGCACGCCATCCTCGCCAATGCTTATACCGACATCGGGCGCTACCAGCAGGGCTTGGGTTTCGGCGAATCCGCCGTCGCGCTTGACCCGATGGACATCGAGGCGCGCCGCGCCTATGCCTACTCGCTGATCTGGGTGGGACGGCGCGAGGAAGCCATCGCCCAGCTTGAAGACGCTGTGACCATCAACCCCAACCTGACCACGCCCTACTTTGAACTGGCGCTGCAATACATCGCGGTGGACGAATACGAACTGGCGGTCGCCACTTACGAAAAAGTGCTGTCGCTCGACCCGTTTAATACCAAAGCCCTGCTGCGCCTGTGTGAGACGTTTTCCCGCATCCGCGAAGACTCTCAGGCCCAGGGCTACTGCGAGGATGCGCTCGCCCTTGACCCCAACGACGCCCGCGTGCATCGCCAGTTGGGCATGGTGCGCTACAACCGCCGCAATTACGAAGGTGCGATTGAGAGCTTCGAGCAGTGTGTGGCGCTGGGGTCGGACGAAATCCAGTGTTACTACCTGCGCGGCCTGGCGCATTATTACCTCGGCCAGTGCGATCAGGCCTGGTCGGTGCTGGAAGAATCGCTTCAGCGCATCGAGCAGCTTCCGATCAAAGAGCCGATTCTGTCCGATACCCGCGAAGGACTGCGCCTGGTGACCGTAAGCTGTCCCGGCTATCTGGCCGACCAGATACCGACGCTGCCGCCGCCCACACTGCCGCCGCCCACGCCGCTGGGAGGGACGGGTTAGCATGTACCTGCGCACGCCCAAACGTTACACGCGCGGCCAGAAGCGCAGCCCGATCTCGCTGCGCTGGTTGTGGCTGTGGATTTTAACGCCGCTGGTGGTGCTGGCCGGCGTGGAGATTTACAACCGCCGCGATGCGCTCGGCCCGCCGGTGCATCAGGCCATTTATGGCGTGCTGGACAGCGCCCAGCAGTCCCTGGCGACTGCCGGCGCGCCCCCGCCGCCGCCCACGCCAGACCCGCGCGGGCAGTTGGAACGCGCCGAAGCCGACTGGAACGAAGGGCGTGTCGAAGCCGCGCTCAACACCTACGAGTCTATCCTGGATGCCGTGCCGAATGACCTGCAAAGTCACTACCGGGTGACGCTGGGATTGGCGATGGAAGGCGATCTGGAAGCCGCGCTGGAAGCCGCCGAACGCACGATCACCGCCGACCCGCTGGCCTCGGACGCCTGGGCGATCCGGGCGATGGTGCTGGACTGGAGCGGGCGCTACGGCGAGGCCATCGCCAGCGCCCTGCGCGCGGTTGAACTGAGCGGCGAAAATGCCCGCGCGCTGGCCTTTCTGGCCGAAGCCTACCACGATCTCGGCCAGAGTGATCTGGCGCTGGAAACGGTCGAACGGGCGCTGGAAATCAACCCGGACAGCTTCGAGGCGCTGCGGGTGCGCGGCCTGCTGGCCTGGGAGTTTGAGTTTGATTTTGATGGCGCGCGGTCGTATTTCGAGCAGGCCTATGCACTGGCGCCGAACCTGGCGTACCTAGCGATTGATCTGGCGCGCATTAACTTCCTGGCTTTTCAGGAACCGGAAGAAGCCATCGGCTACCTGCGCGAAGTAGTGGAAGCCAATCCCCGGAACACCACCGCCCTGTTCGAGATGGGGCGTGTATATTACACCGGCCTGGGCGACCCCAGCCAGGCGCTCGATTACCTGACGCGCTGCGTGGAAGTGAACCCCGATAACATCTTATGCCAGGGGCTTCTGGGGCGCGTGCAGATGGCGCTCGACAATTACACGCTGGCCGCCGAGGCGCTGGGCCGCGCCATTGATCTTGGCACCGGCAGCCCGCGTCATTACCTGTGGGCCGGGCGCACCCAGATCGCGCTGGGCAACTGCCCGGCGGCGGTGCCGCTGCTGGAACAGAGCGTGCGCCTGGGTACGGAAACCGGCGATACGGAAGCCGTTACGGCGGCGCAGGCCGACCTGAGCGAGTGCAGCGTCGTCCTGCCCGGCCTGGAGATCACGCCCGAAGCCACGCCGGAAGGCACATAAGGCCGCCGTCATGGACTCGGCTCTAAACAGCTCGGCAGGTCGCCCACCGCGCGCGGCCAGCCGCGCCCGTAAAAAGCCAGATATTCCGACAGGTGCGCCGACCAGTAAGCGTCGTCATGGTCGCCGACCGGGTTAATCACGTAAGTGTGCGGGATGCCCCGCGCGCTGAGGCGGCTGGAAAAAAGCTCCTGGCTGATGCCCGCGAAATCGCTCGCGCCGTTGTCCAGGTACATCCGTAAATCGGCTTCTTCTAAAAACGAGGCATTCAGCGCCAGTTCCAGCGGGTTAAAGGCCGCCGGGACGGTACTCAGGTCGTCCGGGAAAAAGGCGCTGTGTCCGCCAACGATGCCGAAAACGTCCGGGTGGCGCAGCGCGATGCTGTACGCCCAGAAGCCGCCCCGCGAAATGCCGCCGATGGCGCGGTGTTCCCGGTCATTCCAGGTGCAGAAGTCCCGCTCGATGGCCGGAATCAGTTCATCCAGCACTACCGTTTCAAAGGATGGGTCGGGCGGGAAACTATTGTCGTTGCCGATTGACCCCATGTAGGGCATCACCACGATCATCGGCGACAACGCACCCAGCCGGAAACCCTGATCGAGCGTTTCCACCAGGCCGAGTCCCGGCCAGTGGGTTTCGTTGTTGTCCGCGCCATGCAGCAGAAACACATAGGGATAACGCTTCTGGCTTTCCAGGTAGCAGGGCGGCATGTACACCTGGTAGCGCAGCGTCGCGCCGGCGGTCGGGCTGCGGAACTGGTCGAATATCTCCACGCGCCCGGAATCGTCGTCACACGGGAAAGGCGTGGCCGTCGGGGTGCGAACCGGCGTCAGCGTCGGAATCGGCGTGCGGGTAGGCGGCGGCGTGGGCGTGGCCGGCGGCGTGGCGCTGGGAATGGGCGTGACGATGATAACCTGCGGCGTGGCCTGAGGCGCCAGCGGATCGCAGGCCGCCGCCAGCAAAACCAGCGCGGCAAAAACCAGATAGATTAAAAATGAGATGTGTCGCATAGTTGGCGATTGTAACACTTTCCGGTCACGCATCCTGCACGAGAGTCCCCGGCGCGAATACATCCAGCCACCCGTTGGCGATCACCAGACCACCGTTTGTCCCCAGCGCCAGCGCCGCGCCGCGCAGATCGAGCGCGATCAGGCTGTTGGTGCCGGTCACGCGCGCGCCGGCGGCGGTGATTTCTAGCGCCGCGCCATCGTTGAGGCCGAACGCCAGCCGGTCAGGATGGGCGTAAGCCAGCGCGACCAGCCGCCCCCAACGGTTGTCGGCCATCAGACGCGGCGTGAAGGTGGCCTCCAGCAGCCCCAATCCGGGGCGAACCGTCGTGCCGCCTTGAATCAGACTGCCCTGGACGGCAGCCTCACGTTCGGCGGCTTCATCGGGCGTGGGCGGGTGCGCGGCGTAAAAAGCGCCCGCGACAGCAGCGGCAGCATCGTCCAGCGCCAGCGGTTTGCCGGCGCGCCAGGTTTCGTTTATCCGCGCCAGGGTCGAAACCTCGATCAGGCTGGCATCTTCGCCCGTCATCAGCAGCGCCGTATAGGGACTCAGATCAAGGCCGGCGAAGGTTTCCGGGTCGGCCAGCGGGAAAACGAAATCCGCGCTGATAGCTTCACCCAGTTGGGCGCTGATGCGTTCGCCCAGGCCATCATCCGGCGGCGCAAGGACGATCACCAGGATTTTACCGCCGCCCGCCCATTCCAGCAGCCGCGCCCAAACGGGATGGTCGAGCGGCAGGGCGGGCAGGCCGCCGGTCAGCAGCAGTGGGCCGGCCCCGTCCGGCAGCGCCAGCGCCGAAAAATCCCGTTCGGCGCTGTCCGGCGGCGCGGCCAGGGAAAACCGCCGCGTGTCCAGGTCGTAGGAAAAATCGCCCGGCGCAAGCGTATGGAACAGCACGTTTCGCATGTCCAGCAGGCCGCCGGGGTAAGCGGCCTTTTCCGCCGCGCCGAAGGTTTCGGCGTCGAAGACAGCGGCGGTGTACAGGCCGAACACCCCTTCAAGCCGCGTGCCGCCGCGCACCTGCACCGCCGTATACCCATCCACGCCGAGACCCACATGCGGCACGCCCGGCTGCGCCAGCGCGTTCAGCAGCCGCCCGGCGCGCGCCCGTTCCCAGAAGTGCTGTTCCAGGATGGCGCGCGTCACGCCGAACGACAGCCCGCGCCGGATCGAATCGTTCCACAGCAGCACCGCGCCTTCATTAAGCGCATTGGCCGGGCCGTTTTCGTCACCGGCGTATCCGGCGATCATCGCCCGCGACTGCACGGCCAACCCGGCGCTCGTGCCGGCGATCACCGCGCCGCGCGCGTAAGCCGCCGCCAGCGCCGTTTCCAGCGGCGTATCCATCAAAACCTGCATGGCGATGCTCTGGTCGCCGCCCAGCACAAATACGCCGTCCGGCGCGTCAAAAAAAGCCAGGTTGGCCGGGTTTTCGGCGTCGGCGCGGGTGAACACCGGCGCCAGCCGCACACGGCAGGCACGCCCCGCCGGGACGCGGCGCGTGCAGGCTTCCTCAAGCTGGGCGCGGCGGTGTTCGGCGTCCTGCATATTCAGGCCGCGTTCGTCGTCGCCGATGCGTTCGGCGCTGGACGAATAAGCCGGCGGCAGGACGGTGATATTGACGGTATCCCCGCCGGCGCGCGCGAACACCGCCGCCAGGAAGCCATCATACGTGTCGGTGTAGCCGCCGCCGATGGCGATCAGCAGCGGTTCGGGCGGCTGCGCTGTCATCATTGAACCATCCAGAAAGATGAAAACCAGGGCGGCACACAGCCCCAGAACGAAAAGACGCGACCGGCGGAGGCTGGGTTTCATACGAATTGTCAGGTGTTCGGCAGTTTTTTGAAGGTGTTTTGAATCATCTTCACCAGCAGATCAATGGTGGCTTCAATAAATACATTTCGAACATCCATGATATGAACCCCGTCGCTGTCGAGCAGTCTGGTGATCGCGTCATCCGAGCCAACATAAGGATCGCTAAAATAACTCTCCTGGAAAACCGGAATCATGGGTTTGCCGGTGGTATAAGCGTGTTCAACTTCCTGGCAGACATACGGTGAGGTCAAGGTTTCGTCAGACAGCAGACAGATAAACACATCGCAGTCCTGAATAGCCTTGAACAACCGATCGGCGAATGGCCCGGCCTGCTCGACGCGGCGTACATCTACAAAAACCTCAATCTGATAACGTTCCAATTCTTTCGCCAGCAGCGTCGCCAGCATGGCGCTGCCGCTCCGGCGGTAGCTGATGAACACTTTCGGGCTGCGCGGTTTTGAGCGAGGCGGCTGGGCGGTAGGCGATTGAGCTATTTCGATCTGCGTGTCCTGCTCGGCAAAAACGGCCTGTTTGCGAATGTAAGCCAGCAGCAGCGGGATCTGACGCAGAACTGTCACTTTAGCCGTTAATCCATGTGTGCCGGGTTCAAGTGCCTGGCCTTCCGCCAACTGACGCAAAGCCATCTGCTCGGCCAATGTCAGGCTGTCCAGGATGGTATGGCACTCGATCAGGACGCCACGTTCCTGGAGCATGTACTCCACAAACGCTTCAATCGAGAGGTTCAAAGGTGCGTTCCCAGCCACCGGCAAAGACCGCCGCAGCAGCCCGGCATGTCCCCCGGTGATCTCGTGCAGCCGCGCCCGTGTTTGGAGATCGAGCTTGAACCTCCAGCGTTGTTCCTCACGGTTCAAAAGCGTCTCCACGCTGGCTGCATCCAGATTACCGAGATACCGGGTGAAGCCATAAAAAAGCTCAACGAAGGATTCCATCATCTCTTTGTCTTTGAAGTCGGTCATCCACTTCACAACCAGTTCATCAAGCGGCTGGCTGCTGGCAGTGATAAACATAATCCGGCGCGCAAACTGGTCGCGCAAACCCCGCAGCGATTGGAAAAAATGGGCCGGAATCGTGAGGAAGCCTTCAAAATCATCCAGCACAAACACTACTCGCAGACGCGAGTCAAGCGTCATGACCTGAAAAACTGCGGTTTCCAGCAGCCGGACGCCTACCACGCTCAAAAGCGACTGCCGGTCGAAAAGCGACTGATAGCTGTGATAGACGGCTTGTACGACCTTTTCGACGCCGGGCAGCCGGTTCTCATCCAATCCTTGTAACATGCGGAGCAGCCGGGACAGAATAATTTCGTAGCCGTGCCAGGCGTCGCCGACCTCCGCGTGTAGCGCTGCGGGCGGGTTGACCAGATCGCGTGGGTTGACTATAACGAAAAGATTATAATCGGAGTCCTGACTGCCAAGATAATAATGCTTAACATCCGGTTGAGTCAGAAAGCGCAGAAAACTGGATTTACCCACGCCGCCCAACCCTACCAGCGAACAAGAGTTGCCCGCCGCAAGCAGCGCATAGATATATTCAGCATCCTGCCGTCGGTAGCTAACTGGGAAAGCAGATGAGAACATGGGGTTTACCCTTCCGGCGATTTGCGGACTTCCCAGACACCGGCGGGATCGCCTTTGGCGCGGCAGGCGGTTTCCTTGACGGCATAACGTTCGTCCATCAGCCAACGGATGCTTTCCTCCAGCGCACCTTCCAGAAAGCCGCCCAGGCAGCCGCCGGCCTGTTTGCCGGCGCACATCGGGCAGGTTTCGATCACTATTGCCAGGCAGTCGCCCCGGTCTTCCACATGGCCGCGCCACTGCTGGCCGACGGCCTCGTTCATCTGGCGGTAGCCTGCGTTCATCATGTCCAACCCCAGCTTCAGCAGGTCGGCGGGCGGCAGCGTTAACGAGCCGATTATCTGCGAGAGATTAAAGGTCTCGAACTGCTGGCGGCGCGCCTGCTGGGCAGATACCCGGCCCACATGCCGTGTCAGGCTTTCCGCTCCGCGCCCGAAGAAGTTAATGAGCGCGGCGTTAAAACGGGCATAATCGCCAAACGTGAGCTGGCTTTCCACTGCCACCGCCCGCGAGGGTGGATGTTCAATCAGGCGTTCCAGCCCGGCCTGACGCAGAATGATCGCCAGGCTGGCCGCGCCGATGACCGCTTCCACCGCATCCAGCGCCCAGCGCAGATAAGCGTCCACCAGGTTTAAACCCATCATGGGGTCAAGTTCCGGGCGGTCGGTGATCTGAATTTCGCCGGGCAGGGGCGTTTCCGCCCCCGCGACATAAGGGGCGCTGCGACCGGCGGTTTCGTCTCCGGGCCGCTTGGATACCAACCAGACGCCCGCCGGGTCGCCTTTGGCACGGCACGCCACTTCGACCACATCAAAAAACGCGCCCAACGTCTGCCGCGCGGCTTCTTCCAGCATCCCTTCAAACAGCCAGCCGATGCAGCCGTCGGCGCGCAGCCCCGAACACAGGCTGCACGTCTCGGCGATGACCGCCCAGTGTTCGCCCTGGTCTTCAATCCGCATCTGGAATTCCTGGCCCCGGCGGCTGAGCATGGTGCGCAGGCCGGCCACGATGGCCGACAGCCCCAGTTTGACGCGCAGATCGTCGTTCAGGTCTTTAGCTGCATCCACAATAGCCATGTTGTAAATGCTACGCTGATAGTCAAGAGCGCGATGGACGCTGAAGTGGCCGATTTTTTCCACCAGGTTTTTACCGGCCAGCCCGTAGATGCTGACCAGCGCGGCGCTAAAAGCGGCGTACTGGCCGAAAGTGACTTCGCCGCTGATGCTCAGGTCGCCTGCCGGGTAATTGTTAATGAAATGTTCCAACCCGGCGCGGCGCAAAACCGCCGCTAACTGTTCATCACCGATCTGCTCGCGGGCGGCTTCCAGCGCCCAGCGCATGTAACCATCCACCATCCAGAAATCGGCGATGGGATCATGTTCAGATTTTGGGTTGATATGCATGATGGCAGCCGCGCCGGCCTCCGTTTTTAACGGGCATTATAGCTGCCGGCACGCCCCGGCACAAACGGCGCGTTAGGAGGTTTGCAGCGCGGCCTCGACGCTGTTTTTAACGGCGATGGCGTTGTGATGCTGGTCGCACTTAAACTCGAAGATGACCGTTTCCTGATGCGCCCCGGCCAGGGTAAACCGCAGTTCGCCATGGTCGCTGAACCGACATTCAAAAAGCTGCACATTCACAATGGCCGTGAAGGGCAGCACGCGGTCGCTGGAGAACGCTCTCGAATACAGGCTTTTACGGTGGATGACTACCCGGTCGGGATAGAGTTCGAGGACGTTGTGGACGCCGGGCAGGGTAATGGTGGGATTGTTTTGAACCGCTGCCATCGCTGCCTCCCATAAATAAAATACACATTCCGCTACTGCTATTATAACGGTTAAAACGGTGGCGGAGTGGTGTTGTTTAGCACCGGCTGGCGCAACAAATGTCACAAACCGGCAACAGGACCATCGTCCCAGGACGCCGGTACTGATCTGTGACATTTCATGTCACAACCATAAAAAGTAACAAAAATACGGTTTGATTCTGGTTTTAGTACTTGTCGCATATCTTGACACAATTTACAAAAACCCCATATAATGCGAACATACCTTAGAATAAATGTTACGGCCAACGGCAGAAAGGCGCGAGACAACTTATTATGAGTTATGTCAGCAACCGCGTCCTTAAAATCAATGTTGGCTTCCTCCTAGCAGATGGCCCTGGACACCTTCATACCACCCGCTTTGATGTGCCTGAAGTCAAAGTCGCTGAAGACCTGATCTTGAACTACGTGCGCGGGCCGCTGCGGCTCAGCCGTACCAAAGAAGGCATTCTCGTTCAGGGGCAGTTAGAAGTTGGTATAAACGGTGAGTGCTACCGCTGCCTCGATGCCGTGACACAAAATGTCACAGTTGACCTGGAAGAACTGTTCACCTACCCTTTGCCGCACAGTTCCGAGTTCAGTGTCAACGACACGGCTATCCTTGACCTGGGGCCGCTGCTGCGGGCCGAAGTCCTGCTCTCCACTGCTCGCGGTCTGCTCTGTCGCCCGGACTGCCAGGGACTCTGCCCGGACTGCGGGGCCAATCTCAATCATACCACCTGTACATGCAGGCCGGAGGCGACTGACCCGCGTCTGGCGCAGCTCAAGGATTTCGTCAAGTAACCTGTTTCGGGCGCGAAATACGGGGGATTTTACTATGATAGATTACGGCAATGATTACGAAACTGGCCTGGATGTTACGCCGGAGGCCGACTTTTTTGCCGATGAGATAGCGGACGTCGAGCCTTTTGACGAACTGGCTTTCACCGGGGATGAACCCGATGACTTCATGGACGAGGACTTCGACGACGACGCAGGTTACGACGACGAGGAACTGGACGAGGATTATGATCTGAACAGCCTGTCGTCCAACGATACGGTTGGCCTGTATCTGAAGGAAATGGCGCGCGTGCCGCTGCTTTCGACCGAGGAAGAAATCGCGCTGGCGATGCGCCTGGAAATCGGCCAGGAATGCGAACAGAAGCTGCTGGGCGACCCCCACAGCGCGCATGCGCTGGAATGGCGGCTGCAAGTCGAAGATGCCATGAACGCCCGCGACCACCTGATTAAAGCCAATACACGGCTGGTTGTTTCCATCGCCAAAAAATACATGTGCCGGGGCGTGCCGTTTCTCGATCTGATCCAGGAAGGCAACCTGGGACTGATGAAGGCAGTCGAGAAATTCGACTACCGGCGCGGCTACCGCTTCAGCACTTACGCGACCTGGTGGATTCGCCAGACCATCACCCGCGCCATCGCCGACCAGGGGCGCACCATCCGCGTGCCGGTGCATATGAGCGACCGTATCCGCCGCCTGTACCGGGTGGCGCGTCAGCTTGAGCAGGAGTACGGCCGCAAGCCGACTGCCGAGGAAATCGCCGAGGAGATGCAGATTGAGCCGCGTAAAGTCCAGTGGATGCTGCGTGTCTCGTGGCAGCCGTTGAGCCTGGAACACCCGGTCGGCGACGACGAAGACAGCGAACTGGGCAACTTCATCGAAAACGATACCATGCTTACCCCGGCGCAGTCTGCCTACGACAACCTGCTGCGGGAAAAAATCGAGCAGGTCTTGGCGACGCTCACCCCGCGTGAGGCGCGCATTCTGCGGCTGCGCTTCGGCCTGCAAAACGGGCGCTGCTACACGCTGGAAGAAGTCGGCCAGAAGTTCGGCCTGACGCGCGAACGCATCCGGCAGATCGAAGGCCGGGCGCTGCGCCGCCTGCGCCACCCCCGCCGCGCTCGTCAGCTTCGGGATTATCTGAGCTGAACGCCGTTCTTCTGATACACAACTGTACACAAAAATGAACGCCGCCCACCAGCGGCGTTTTTCGTTCCTGGGCGCAGATCAAACGGCGGGGCGAACCACGCGGCTCGCCCCATTATATTATAACGAAGCTTCGGAAGGCTCAACCGAACGCGCCGGCCAGCTACGGCGCAGTGTAGCTGATGCCCACCAGTTCGATGTCCATCCGCTGCGCACCGCTCAGGCTGTAACCGTCGGTGGAGCGGCGGGTAGCATAGACTTCAAAGGCGAACGAGCAGAAGTTTTTGCCCGCCGGCAGCCACGCGCCCGCGTCGGCCTGAAGTTCCGCCACCACGTAACCGTCAATATCCGGCCCGACGGCATCATACGTGCCGTAGAAGGTATCGCCATGCGTCGGCTCATTGTAAGCCAAACTAAGCGGCTGCGCGGGCGCCACCACATCGCTGACCGCAACCGGCGTGGCCGAACCGCGCCACACTTCCAGGTTATAGACGGCTACAAAACCCCCCGGCTGATGAACCCGGAAACGCGCCGTCAGCGTGGCATTGGGCGACGGCAGTTCAAACAGGCCGCATTCGCCGGGGGCGACGCCGCCCATTGCGATGCTGGCGAGTTCGCCGACCACGGGACGGTGGTCAATGAACAGCCGGATGGTATCGTCCGCGCCCGTCACTTTGTCCCCGGCCAGGGTATAGCCCTCGATGCGGAACTCGACCGTGCGCGCCACGTGATCGGGCGTATCCGCCGGGTAGAGCGTGTCCTCGTAAATCCAGCTTGACAGCCTGATCTTGCGCGTGCGGTGCGTGATGACCCACTCGGCGCTGGACTCGATGTTCAGATAATACGGGTGCGTCTGCGCCGGCCCGCCGTCAATCTTCAGCGGCTGCGTCGTGAACGGCCCGACCTTCGTGCCGGTATAATCCGGGCTGGAACCGATGTCCGCGATCCTGGGATGTTCATAATATTCCTGCACCGGCTGCCACGCCCCGCCCGGCTTGCGGAAGCGCAGGGTATAGTAGGCCACGTTGGGATGATCGGTGAAGCAGGCGAAGAAATCCAGCCGCCCCACCCAGGCCCCGCGTGTGATCTTCGGCCCGGCGGCGTTGGTGGCCGTGATGCGCCCGGCGGCATCCAGCGTATTACCCAGGCCCGGTATCGTCCAGATGTTGCCGATGGACTGGATAGCTCGCCCACCCTGGCAGGCTGTCGGGCCGGGGTTGAGCCTGCTTTCCGGGATGCACAGGTTGATGCGTTTGAAGTTGGGGATGTTGGCGAAAAGCGCCGTCTCAAACAGGACGCTGCCGCCGCCGATCACCTGCACGATTAAGTCCGGGCGAAGCTGGGTCGCCAGCGATACCCCGCCGGTTTCGATGTCGTCAAATTCTTCCGCGATGTCTTCCAGCGTATGGCTGAAGTGGAAGATATAGTTCCCCAGTTCATCGGTCACGGCATAACCCAGGAAGTGCCGGTCGCCGGTGCCGGTATATGCCCCGCCGGACAGTTCCGACTCGGTGCGGTCATATTCGATAAACCGCAGCAGCAGCCCCGGCTGGTTTTTGACCACGCACAGCGGACGGAACAGGTCTTTGATTTTCGCCAGATCGCGCACATAGGGCGCAATGCTACTGGTGAAGGCCGGCGCGCTCACCTGCGGCTTGATGCTGGTGCCGAAGGCCGGCGCGCTCACCTGCGGCTTGATGCTGGTGCCGAAGGCCGGCGCGCTCACTTCCGGCGAAACGTCGCCGCCGCGCCGCAGCTCGCGTAATACCTGAAGCTGGTCATCGGGCATCCCGTCCAGGGGGATCATCATCGGGCGGAAAGGCTGCGGATCGGGTTCAGGAATGGGCCGTTTGAAGCGCGGTCGCGCCACCAGATGTTTGATGCGCTCCGGGTAAAGTTCTTTGAGGGCTTCCAGCACCGGATTGTAACGGATCAGGTCAACCAACTGCTCGTAGGTGTCAATCACAATAAAACGCGGAAAACAGGGGTTGAACCGGCATAAGCCGGCGTAGCTGCGCGCCTTGCCGTAAACCACGTATTCCGACGCCGTAAGCGGCGTCGAGCAGGTCAGCACCAGATCGTTGTAATCCGAGTCGCCGCCGGAGTCATTGGAGAGGATGTCGAAAATCACATCGCTGCCGGCCTGCGACGGCGCGCCGAGGCGATCAGCCGATGTGACCCAATCGGCGTTTTTGCCGCTGCCCTGCCGGTGCTGGACGGTGATGCTCCACTGCGCGCCGATCACACTTACCGGAGCGGTGGAGACATCGCCCTCGTAAGTGCCATCGGCATTGTCGCTGCCGCTGATGATAAATCGCTGCGCCCAGTCGGCGGCTTTGGACTTGACGCGCACCGTCCAGTTACCCTGCATCGTGATAGGCATTGATATACCCTTCCACTTGAGGAACGTTACGGACGAGATTTCATTGCAGATTCCATCATAATGCAGAAACGTGAAATTCGTAAATTACAAACCTGACGAAGCGCGTAAAGAAGCCATAAAAAGCGCGGGCGGCGTTTATAAGTGTTAAGTGTAGGTTGGTGCCGGGTTTCTGAAAAATTGGCATCAGGTCTGCCCATTTCTGTAAATTCCTTCAGATGCAATTTTTTGCAAAAAGCCGCGCTTTGTGGGATACTTTACAAACTAAACCGTCCTTCCGTATTCGCGCAGATGATATGCCCCGGAGACAAAACATCAGACAGCTTATGGTGGGTTATCTGTTTGGCCTGTGGGCGGCGCTGACGCTGAACTTTCTGCTGCCGCGCCTGCTGCCCGGCGACCCGCTGGCCGCCCTGCTCGACCCGGACAGCGCCGGCTACGTCTACGACTCCGCCGTGCGCGAGTCGCTGGAAGCCTATTACGGCCTGGACGCGCCGCCGGTTGAGCAGTACCTCCACTATCTGGCCGGCCTGTTCACCGGCGACCTGGGACAGTCCATCCGGCTCAAGCAGCCGGTCGCCGCCGTCCTGGGCGACCACCTGCCCTGGACGCTGCTGCTCACCCTCACGGCGCTGGGGCTGGCCTCGGTGATCGGCATCTGGAGCGGCGCTGAGGCCGCCTGGCGGCGCGGTTCGCCGATGGACAAGGCGCTGACCGCCGCCGGCGTGGTGATCGGCAATATCCCCGTCTTTTTCACCGGCATGATTCTGCTGATTATTTTCGGCGCGACCCTGAACTGGTTTCCGCTGTCCGGCGGGCGCACAGCCTTCGCCCGCTACGCTTCCGCCTTCGATGCCGTCCGGGACTACGCCGAACATCTCTTTTTACCGGCGCTGACGCTGACGCTGGCGCTGCTGAGCAGCAAATTCCTGCTGGTGCGGGGCAGCATGATCGGCGTCCTGAGCGAGGATTTTATACTGGTGGCGCGGGCGAAAGGGCTGCCTGCCGGGCGCATCAAACACCATCACGCGCTGCGAAACGCCCTGCTGCCGTTCGTGCATCATCTGGCCGCGCACGCCGGTTTCGCCCTCACCGGCGCGCTGTTCATCGAAGCCCTGTTCGATTATCCCGGCATGGGGCGGCTCATCTTCGAGTCGGTGGCCGCGCGGGATTACCCGGTGATTCAGGGCGCGTTCGTGGTCGTATCCGTGTTCGTCCTCAGCGCCAATCGGCTGGCGGACTGGCTGACGATGCGCCTTGACCCACGCATCCGGGAAGGCTGACCATGCGAAGCAACTTCCTGAAGGCTCAAACCCAACTGCCCGAACGCACCTTCGTCCGAGAGGCCCGCCGCGCTTCAGGCACAGAAGGGCTGATCGGCGTTTCCCTGCTGGCGGTTTTTGTGACCGCCGCGCTGTTCGCGCCGCTGCTCGCGCCCTACGACCCGGCGGCATTTGTCGGGCGGCCACTGGAACGCCCCGGCGCGGCGTTTTTATTGGGGACGAACGATGTCGGGCAGGACATCCTCAGCGAGTTACTTTTCGGCGCGCGTGTTTCGCTGGTGGTCGCGGTCGGGGCGGCGGTCGGCACGGTGCTGCTGGGTCTTCTGGTCGGCGGCGTGGCGGGTTATCTGGGCGGCTGGGTGGATGCGGCGCTGATGCGCGGGGTGGATGTCCTGCTGGCGCTGCCCCAACTGCCGCTGATAATCCTCATCACGACCCTGACCGGCGCGGGGCTGGCGCAGATGACGCTGACGATGGCGCTGCTGTTTTCGCCCGGCATGGCGCGTATCATCCGCGCCCAGATGTTCAACCAGCGCGGACGCGCCTACGTAAAAATCGCGCAGCGTTTCGGCGCGTCGCCGCTGTACATTTTCCGGCGTCATATGCTGCCGCACCTCGCGCCGCTGCTGATCGTCGGGTTGGTCACGGCGGCGGGGCGCGCCGCCGCGATGGAAGCCGGTCTGGCTTTCCTCGGCCTGGGCGATCCAAGCGCCAAAAGCTGGGGGCTGATGATGCGCTACGCGCTCAATCTGCCGGGGCTGCTGCTGACCGACCGCTGGCTGTGGTGGCTGCTGCCGCCGGGGCTGTGTATCACGCTGCTGATTCTGGCGCTGACCTTTACCGGTATGCGGCTGGAAAAACGCCTGAACCCAGGGGGACAGTCTTCATGAGCGCACCGCTGCTGTCCGTTCAAAACCTGCGCGTGAGCTTCGCGTCGCCCGACGGAAACGTGCGCGCGCTGGACGGCGTCGCGCTGGAACTGGCGCGGGGCGGCGCGCTGGCGGTCGTCGGGGAAACCGGTTCCGGCAAAACCACGCTGGCGCGCGCCCTGCTGGGGCTGCACCCAGCCGAATGCGTCGCGGGCAGCATCCGGCTGGACGGCGATGAACTCAATCGTCTGGACGAACCGGGCTGGCAGCGGGTGCGCTGGCGGCGAATCGCGCTGGCGGCACAGAACGCCGGCACGGCCTTCGACCCGGTATACCGCGCCGGCGAACAGATCGTTGAGCCGCTGCGCCTGCATCTCGGCCTGTCCGAAACCGAAGCCTGGCAGCGCGCCCGCACGCTGGCCGAACAGACCGGCCTGACCGAACGCCACCTGCGCGCCTACCCGCACCAGCTCAGCGGTGGCGAAAAACAGCGTTTGATGCTGGCGATGGCCTTAAGCTGCCAACCCGATCTGCTGGTGCTGGACGAGCCGACCAGCGGCCAGGACATGCGTTCGCGGGCGCAGATGATCGCGCTGCTGCGGCGCCTGCGGGCGCAAAGCGGCCTGGCGCTGCTGCTGATTTCGCACGATCTGGCGGCGGCTGCCGCGCTGACCGAACAGACGGCGGTGCTGTACGCCGGGAAAGTGGTGGAAGCCGGGGCGACCCGCGACCTGCTGACCACGCCGCGCCACCCGTACACCTGGGGGCTGCTCAACGCTTACCCGAACATGACCACCACGCGCGACCTGAGCAGTATACGCGGGCAGATGCCCGATCCGGCGCGCCCGCCGGACGGCTGCCGCTTTCATCCCCGCTGCAATCAGGCGGTGGACGACTGCCGCCGCTTTGAGCCACCGCTCGAACGGCGCGGCGGTCGCCTGGTGGCCTGCCATCTGGGCGGCGTGCAGACGCTTTTGCAGGCCGACAATCTGCACAAAACCTTCGTCACCAACGGCCACGCCGGCCCGGACAGCCTGATCGAAGCGGTGCGCGGCGTGTCGCTGGCGGTGCTGGCCGGGGAAGTGGTCGGCGTGGTAGGCGAAACCGGCAGCGGCAAAACCACGCTGGGGCGGCTGCTGGCCGGGCTGTTAACGCCCGACGCGGGCGCGATTTATTTTGAGGGGCAGGACATCCAGGCCGTGAACGGCGCGGAAGGCAAAAACCTGCGCCGCCGGATTCAGGCTATCCCCCAGGACCCGTTTGAAAGCGTGGATCCGCTGTTCACCGTCCGGCAGATTGTGCGCCAGCCGCTCGACATCCAGCGCATCCAGGGCGACCGGGACGCGCTGGTTCGGGACGCGCTGGCGGCGGTCGGCCTGCCGGCAGAGGGCGGCTTTTTGCAGCGCCGCCCGCACGAGTTAAGCGGCGGGCAGCTTCAGCGCGTTGTCATCGCGCGGGCGCTGGTGCTTGAACCCCGGCTGCTGGTCGCCGATGAGCCGGTTTCCATGCTCGACCCCAGCGAAGGGGCGCGCCTGATGAATCTGCTCAAGCGCATCCAGAACGAACGCGGCATGGGGATGCTGCTCATCTCGCATGATCTGGCGCTGGTGCGCAAGGTGGCCGACCGCATCCTGGTCATGCGCGGCGGGGCGATCATCGAGCAGGGGCTTTCCAGCGTCGTCATCAGCCGCCCGCAGCACGACTATACCCGCGCGCTGCTGTTGGCAGCGCCCTCGTTCAACTGGTTCCCTGATGGCAGCCAGGGGGCAGACGAGTCCCCTGATATAAACAATACAGGAGATCAATGAATGGTTAAGTTCAGGCATTTTCGGTTCATTCTGCTGATGGCGCTGGTGTTCGGCCTGTTCGGGACGGCGCTGGCGCAGCCGGTGGACGTGCTGCGGCTGCCCGGCGGCGGTTACTGGGGGCATCCCTCGCCGTTCGGGTTCAATCGCGGGCCGGGTTATATGCACGCCTCGCTGGTGTTCGATACGCTGGTGTGGCGCGACGAAAGCGGCCAGACCATCCCCTGGCTGGCAACCGCGTGGAGTCTCTCCGACGACCAGCTTACCTGGACGTTCACCCTGCGCGAGGGCGTCCGCTGGCAGGACGGCCAGCCCTTCACGGCGGACGACGTGGTTTTTTCTATCCAGTATTACCTCGATCACCCCGGCACGGCCTGGTTCATGGCGCAGGTAGACCAGATCGCGTCGGTGGCGTCGGCCAGCGATAACCAGGTCGCCATCACGCTCAAGCGCCCGTTCGCGCCGTTTTTGCAGACGACCGCCGAGTCCCTGCTGATCTTCCCGCGTCACATCTGGCAAGGCGTGGACGACCCGCGCGCGTATGTCGAGCCGGACGCTTTCATCGGCAGCGGCGCTTACCGGATGGTCGAATACAGCGAGGCGGAAGGCACCTACCTGTTTGAAGCCAATCCCGACTTTTTCCTGGGCGAACCTTACGTGCGGCGCATCGAATTTGTGCCGACCAGCGACAATATCCTGGCGCTGCTGAACGGCGATGTCGCGGCCTTTGACCAGTTCGGCGGCGTGACCGACGAAATGCTTGCGCCGTTCCAGAGCGCGCCCTACCAAGTCCGCACCGCGCCGGGCGAGTGGGGCATGTTCCTGTTTTTTAACCTGGAAGCCGACACGCCGCTGCGGGATGTGCGCGTCCGGCAGGCGATTGCCCACGCCGTAGACCGAGGGGCGCTGCGCGAACGTATCCTGTTCAATTTTGGCGACGTGGGCAGCATGGGCTTTCTGCCCCCGGCCAACCCGTTCTACAACCCGGACGTGGCCGATTACGCTTACGATCTTGACCGGGCGCGGGCGCTGCTGGCCGAAGCCGGCTACGACGGCACGCCGATTAAGCTGTCCTACTCGACCGACTGGATTATGGCCTCGCCCCGTGTGGTGGAGATCGTCGAAAGCGGCCTCAGCGAAATCGGCATCTCGCTGGAGCATGTGGTGATGGATCAGGCGGCCATTGACGCGGCAGCCGTCGAGGGAAATTACGAAATCGGCATTTTTGGTTTCGGCGGCCTGGGCGGCGACCCCGATCAACTGCGGCGCGGCTTCGCCACCGACAGCCCTACGCGCGGCTTTTCGCGCGCGCTGGGCTACAGCAACCCAGACTTCGACGCCCTGGCGAACGCGCAGATCAGCCTGACCGACCCGGCAGAACGCCGGGACGCCATCTACAAAATGCAGGACATCCTGGCGCAAGACCTGCCGGTGCTGCCGCTGTACTATACGGCGCGTGTGGTCGTCTTCAACGCCGAGGTATTCGACAACTGGTATTACACGCCCGGCGGCTGGGGCGGCGGCATCCCGATGCCGTATAATAAACACCAGTTCATCACCGGCCTGCCCACCGGCCTGAGCATCCGACAGTAACGACAGCGATCATCACGGGCGTTCCCTGCCTTCGTCTGGCGGCGGAACGCCCATTCCCAGAGGAATAACCATCATGCCCGATGCGACTGCGATACAGCGTTTTTTCGAGGCCCATGCCCCTGACTGGGATGCCCAGATGCCGGAAAACATCGGCGCGGTGCTGCGCCGGTTCGCCGCGCCGCTTGCCGGTGAGTTCCAAAGCGCCCACGCTATCCTGGAAATCGGCACCGGGACGGGCGCGTTTATCCCGATCTTAAACGAGGCCGCCCCGGAGTCCCGGCTGGTGTCGCTGGATATGGCCGCCGCTATGCTGGCGAACGCCCGGCGGCGCTGCCCGACCGCGCTGCTGGTGCAGGCGGATGTCCACGATCTGCCTTTCGCCGGGGGCAGTCTTGATCTGGTGGTCTGCCACAACAGCTTTCCGCACTTCGCCGACAAACAAACGGCACTCAAGGCTATGCATCGCGTGCTGCGCCCCGGCGGGCGGCTTTTCATCCTGCACAATAACTCGCGCGCGTTCGTTAACGACATTCACCGGCGGGCCGGCGGGCCGATTGAACATGACCTGCTGCCGCCCGGCGACGAGATGCGGCGGCTGCTGGACGAGGCCGGTTATATCGCCGTTCAGGTTGAGGACGCGCCCGATCATTATATCGCCAGGGCGCAGCGCCCGCCGCTATAATCGAGCCTGAATTGGAGAGAAAAGCAGTGGTGACAAAAGCCGACATCCTGGAACGGGTCAAACGCCGGGGCGAACGGGTGACGCTGCCGCGCCTGGCAGTGATTGAGGCGTTGTGCGCGCTGAACAGCCACCAGACCGCCCAGAGCATCCAGCAGCACCTTGCCGGACAGCAGATTGACCTGGAAGAATCGACCGTGTACCGCGTGCTGCAATGGCTCAAAGACCTGGGCATCGTCGCCCAGACCGACCTGGGGCAGTCGGGCATCACCTACGAAGTGGTGTCCACGCCGCCGCACCATCATCTGGTCTGTCTGGTGTGCGGCCAGATTCAGGATGTGGACGATTCCGTCCTGGAGCCGCTGCGCCGGCACTTACGGGCGGACTACGCTTTTGAACCGCGCATTGACCACATGGCCTTTTTCGGAATCTGCTGCCGCTGCCGCTCGGCTGGCAGCGTGGATAGGGAAGACGCGGAAAGCCTGCCCCCACGATAAACGGCTGTCCCTCAGCGGCGCGCGGCTGCCGTGTTCCGCGCGTCAAGCGCGCCTTTTCGTGAGTCATTATAACCCCTCATGCGCATTATTGAACCCTAGATCACCATCGGCTATACTCAACGGCAGTTTGTCGGCTGCGCCGAGGCTGCCGGTTTAACCGGGAATCGCATATAAGTGACTTTAGCGGTATCATGGTGATGTTTAAAAGTTTTTGAAAGGACAGAAGGCTCTATGTTCGACACCTTACCTCAGAGCGCCGAGGCCGCCCGCGACTGGCGCTGGGAACAGTACCAACCCTATTTCGATGACCTGGCCGGGCGCGATTTGACGGAAGCCAGCGTCGGCCAGTGGCTGGCCGACTGGACGCGCCTGGCCGATCTGATTCACCAGAACTTCGCCCGGCGGCGGATCGCCACCACGCTCGATACCGGCGACAAGGAAGCGGTCGAACGGCTGCATACTTTCATGCGCGAGGTCAGCGAACCGGCGCAGGTGGCCGATAACCGGCTGACCCGCAAACTGCTGGACAGCGGCTTGCAGCCGGAGGGTTACGCCGCGCCGCTGCGGGCGCTGCGCGCCGACGCCGAACTGTTCCGCGAGGAAAACGTGCCGCTGTTCACCGAAGAACAAAAGCTGCAAAACGATTATGATGCCATCATCGGCGCGCAAACGGTGATGTGGGAAGGCCGCGAAGTCACCCTCACCCAGCTGAAGCCGGTCTTTCAGTCGGACGACCGCGCCTTGCGCGAACGCGCCTGGCGGCTGATCTCCGAACGGCGGCTGGCCGACCGCGAGTCGCTCAACGAAATCTGGAAAAAATTCCTGGCGCTGCGCCTGAAGATCGCCCGCAACGCCGGTTATGACGACTACCGCGCCTTCCGCTGGAAACAGTTCGGGCGTTTTGACTACACGCCGCAGGACTGCGAAACCTTCCACGCTGCCATCGAGCAGGTGGTCGTGCCGGCGGCCACGCGGGTTTACGAACGCCAGCGCCGGATGCTGGGCGTTGATCGGCTGTGCCCCTGGGACCTCGACCGCGACGACGTATACCCGCCGTCCCGCCCGCCGCTGAAGCCGTTTACGGCGATAGACGACCTGGTGAGCAAGGCCGAAGCCATCTTCACCCGCGTTGACCCGGAACTGGGCGCGGACTTCGCCTCGATGCGGCAGCGCGGCCTGCTCGATCTGGACAACCGCAAGGGCAAAGCGCCCGGCGGTTATCAGGCGACCATCACCATCGGCACGCCGTTCATCTTCATGAACGCGGTCGGCGTCCATGATGACGTGCAAACCCTGCTCCACGAGGGCGGCCATGCCTTCCACTGGATGGAAACGTCGCGCCACCTGCCCTACATGCACCAGTGGTTCTATACATCGGAGATGGCCGAAGTCGCCAGCATGAGCATGGAACTGCTGGCCGCGCCCTACCTGGCCGAAAGCCAGGGCGGTTATTATTCCGAGGCCGATGCTGCCCACGCCCGCCGCGAACATCTGGAACACCTGCTGCTGTTCTGGCCGTTTATGGCAGTGGTGGACGCCTTCCAGCACTGGATTTACACGCATACCGACGAAGCCGCCGACCCTGCCCGGTTGGACGCCAAATGGGACGAACTGTGGACGCGCTTCATCCCCGGCGTGGACTGGAGCGGCCTGGACGACGCCCGCGTCACCGGCTGGCATCGTAAGCTGCACATCTTCCGCTACCCGTTTTATTACGTGGACTACGGGCTGGCGCAGGTCGGCGCGGTGCAGGTCTGGCGTAATGCCTTGCGCGACCAGGCCGGCGCGGTTAAACAGTACCGCCGTGCGCTTTCGCTGGGCGGCACGCGCACCCTGCCGGAGCTGTACGCCGCCGCCGGGGCGACGTTCGCCTTCGACGCCGACACGCTGGGCGAACTGGTGACGCTGATTGAGCAGCAGCTTAATGACCTTCACCGCGTGACCGGGTAAAAATCTTTAACTTTGGTTCAGAACTTGTGCTTAAAGGAGGCTGTATGCCTGCACTGCCAGCGACCGCCCAGGAATTTATGAACTGGGATTGGTCACAGATCGAACCCATCTACCGGGAACTCGAATCGCGCGAACTGACCGCTGCCGGCGTCAACGCCTGGCTGGCCGACTGGTCGCGCCTGACCGAACTCATCGGCGAGTCCGCCGCGCGGCTGTACATCGCCACCACGCTCGATACCGCCGACGACAACGCCCAGCAGCGTTTTCACCGCTACCTGGAAACCGTGATTGAGCCGGTGGAACAGGCCGAGCAAAACCTGCGGCAAAAACTGCTGAACAGCGGCTTGCAGCCCGCTGGCTTTGAAATCCCGCTGCGTAACCTGCGCGCCGAAGCCGAATTGTTCCGCGAAGAAAACGTGCCGCTCTTTACCCAGGAGCAGAAGCTCGTCAACGAATACGACCGCATCGTGGGCGCGCAAACCGTCCGCTGGGACGGCCAGGAAGTGACGCTGGAACAGCTTCGCCCGGTCTACCAGGACGCCGACCGCGCCCGCCGCGAAAGCGCCTGGCGGCTGGCGATGAACCGCTGGTTGCAGGATCGCGGCGCGCTCAATGCCCTGTGGCGGCAGTTCATGGATTTGCGTCGGCAAATGGCGAAAAACGCCGGTTACGACAGCTTCCGCGATTTTCGCTGGAAGCAGTTCAACCGTTTTGATTACACACCGCAGGACTGCGAGACGTTCCATGCCGCCATCGAGCAGGTGGCCGTCCCGGCGGCGGCGCGCCTGTACGAACGGCGGCGGCAGCGTTTGGGGCTGGAGTCCGTCCGCCCCTGGGATACTGACGTTGACCCGCTCAACCGCCCGCCGCTGCGCCCCTTCAGCGACGTGGCCGACCTGGACGCCAAAGCCGAAGCCATCTTCCGGCAGGTTGACCCGCAGTTGGGGGACTACTTCGGCATCATGCGGCGCGAAGGGCTGCTCGATCTGGACAACCGCAAGGGCAAAGCGCCCGGCGGCTATCAGCAGGATCTGGCCGCCGTCAAGCGCCCGTTCATCTTCATGAACGCGGTCGGCATCCATGACGATGTGCAAACCCTGCTCCACGAGGGCGGCCATGCCTTCCACTGTTTTGAAACCGCCGCGCTGCCGTACTACCAGCAGCGCAACTTCGGCGCGGAAATCGCGGAAGTGGCGAGCATGTCAATGGAACTGCTGGCCGCGCCTTACCTGACGACCGAGTTCGGCGGGTATTACAGCCAGGCCGAGGCCGCCCGCGCCCGCATCGAAAAGCTGGAGGAGATGATCCGCTTCTGGCCGTATATGGCGGTGGTGGACGCCTTCCAGCACTGGGTTTATACCAACCACGAAGCCGCCTCCAACCCCGACAACGCCGACACCAAATGGGGCGAATTGTGGGACCGTTTTATGCAAGGGCTGGACTGGAGCGGCCTGGACGATGCCCGCGTCACCGGCTGGCATCGTAAACTGCACATCTTCCAGGTGCCGTTTTATTACGTGGATTACGGGCTGGCGCAGGTCGGCGCGGTGCAGGTCTGGCGTAATGCCCTGCGCGACCAGGCCGGCGCGGTTAAACAGTACCGCCGCGCGCTGTCATTGGGCGGCACGCGCACCCTGCCGGAGCTGTACGCCGCCGCCGGGGCGAAGTTCGCCTTCGACGCCGACACGCTGGGCGAACTGGTCAATCTGATCGAAACGACCATCAACGACCTGGAAGCCGTTAGCTGAAATCCTCTGTTGGCATGTAGGGGCGCTCTGCGCCTCTACATTTTGCCTTGACATTCTCATAATTGAGAATATAATCATTATTAGTTACATATATAACGAATGGCTGCTTATTGCAATCTCAGCGTATCAGGCTTGAATACTGCCTGTTAATCACAAGTCCATAAGATGCCAGATCCGATATTCAGGATCATCAAGGATTGTGATTTGAACCGGTAACTGACAACTTGTAACTGGAAACTACATTGTCAACGACCAACCGCTAAAGCGGCTGGCTTGTCCCTGACGCACTCGCACGAGGTGGAGCATGGCTCACTTTAACCGCATACGCCGTGTCGAGACAAAAGGCTGGTTGACTGGCAGCCC
>JACAES010000019.1 GCA_013388735.1 Chloroflexota bacterium
CCGC
Source organism: Chloroflexota bacterium (assembly GCA_013388735.1). Lineage (GTDB taxonomy): Bacteria > Chloroflexota > Anaerolineae > Aggregatilineales > Phototrophicaceae > CFX2. The sequence continues at coordinate 5 of JACAES010000019.1, forward strand.
TGAACTCGTCGCCCAGCACGTCGAACATACCCTGGATCGCGCCGTCAACCAGGGCTTCCGGCTCAACGGGTTCCAGGTATTCATCAGCGATGAGGTTGTAAACCTGCCAGAAGGGGGCGAAAAGCGCCTCGGCTTCAGCAGGGGGTTCGAGGTCACTTTGCGCCTGGCTCACATGATACTGGCTGCCCAGTACAAAGCCGGCCACGAAAACGCCGACGACCAGGAAGCTGATTTGAAATGGGCGTAAACGCTGCCAGACGGCGCGCAGGTGTTCCATACCATACTCCACAAAAACTAACCCTGATGCTATTATAAACATTTCATTGGGTTTGCGCGGTGAGATTGCTGTGAGAGTTGTTATGGTTGCTACACAGGTTTTTCAAGTGGACCCGCGCCACCCCGACCCTCGATTGATCGAACGGGCCGCCGCTGCGCTCCGGGAGGGCGGGCTGGTCGCTTTCCCGACCGAGACGGTTTACGGCCTGGGTGCGAACGCCACCAGCGCGTCGGCGGTCAGCCGCATCTTTGTGGCGAAAGGCCGCCCGGCGTCCGACCCGATCATCGTTCACCTGTATGATCTGGCGCAGCTTGAACAGGTGGCTGCCGATGTGCCGGGACTGGCTTTTGAGCTGGCGCGCTGCTTCTGGCCGGGGCCGCTGACGCTGGTTCTGAAGCGGAGCGCGTTGATCCCGCCCAATGTCTCAGCCGGGATGGAAACGGTTGCGGTGCGAATGCCCGATCATCCGGTGGCGCTGGCGCTGTTCCGGGTGGCGAATCTGCCGGTGGCTGCGCCCAGCGCCAACCGTTTCGCGCGGCCCAGTGCGACGGCGGCGGCGCACGTTCTGGAAGACCTGGGCGGTAAGGTAGAAGTAATCCTGGACGGCGGCGCGACCACGATTGGCCTGGAGTCGACGGTGCTGGATTTGACGAAACCCGCCCCGGAAGTGCTGCGCCCCGGCGGCGTGACGCTGGAAAAGCTGCGCGAAGTTATCCCCAATGTGGCGCTGGTGTCGCGCTATCTCCAGGCGGATGAAGCCGGCATCGAAGCGCCGGGGATGCTGCTCAAACACTATTCGCCGCGCGCCGAACTGCTGCTGTTCACGGGCGAGCCGGAGCAGGTTATCCCGCGAATGCAGGCCGCCGTAAAAGAACACCTGGCGGCGGGGCGGCGGGTGGGCATTCTGTTGCCGGACGCAGAGGCCGATCTGTTCAAAGGCCTGGACGTGCTGGTATTCAGTCTAGGCGCAGTCGAAAACGTGGCGCAGATCGGCGCTAATCTGTTCACCGGGCTGCGCGACCTTGACCGGCGCAAGGCAGATGTGATTCTGGCGCGCGCCGTCGCGCGTTCCGGGCTGGGAGTCGCCATCTACGACCGTCTGCTGCGCGCCGCCGAGGGGCGCGTGATCGCCTGCTGACTGCGCGCTGCCCCGTCGGTTACTGCGCCCGCGTAACACGCCGGCGAACCGTCTCTAACCTGACAGGGGATTCTCGCGCACGCCGGCGATCCCGTGTTTCTCCTGATACGCGCCGACAGTTATCATCGGCGGACGCTCCACGTCGCCGATTTCGGCGATGTCCAGCGCGAAACGTTCCGGCTCCTGCACCACCAGCTTCATGCTGCGATTGGCCTTGTCTATAAGCTGCATCCCGTAGCGCCCTTCCAGCCGCGCGATGAACACCTGCAAAATCGCAAATGACATCTTGCTCAGGTTGACCAGGGGTTGGTTGTGGTGGACGCGCACTTCCAGATCGCTCTGGGCGATTCCGGGCAGTCCATACCGTTCGTGCAGGTCTATGATTAAGCCGGTTTCGACACCATAGCCGCTGAAGAACGGCATCTGTTCCAGCGCCTCGCGCCGCCCGGCATACTCGCCGGAAAGCGGCTGGATGATGCCGGACAGTTCGGGATAGAACAGATTGAGCAGCGGCCTCGCCACCAGCTCGGTCACGCGCCCGCCGCCAAAAGCCTGAATTTTCTCGTTGACCAGGATTGGCCGCGCGTAAAAACCTTTCACGTACTGAATTTGCTGGTGCTTGAGCAGCGGGCCGAGCAGCCCGTACAGGAAGCGTGGATGAATATTGGTGATGTCGGTATCTACCCAGGCGACAATATCGCCTTTGGTCACGTACAGGCTTTTCCAGAGTGCCTCGCCCTTGCCATGATACGAGCCGACTTCATCTCGCAGGATTTCCTGATGCACGTAAGTCGGAATACCTTTCTCCTGGGCGATGGCGACCGTGTTGTCAGTTGAACTGCTGTCAATCAGCACGATTTCGTCTATCAGCGGCGCCTCGTCCATCAGGGCGCTTTTCAGTGTTTCGATCACCGCCCCGACGGTTTCTGCTTCGTTCAGCGCCGGCAGCGCCAGGCTGATGCTCAGGCCGCGTTTTTCCTTCAGCGATACCAGTTCGCGCAGATCGCTGAACTCGCTGCTGTGAAAAGTGTTTTCGGCAAACCACCGATCCACGCGGGTGGAAAGATTTTCTTCCATCATCAGCAGGGGACGCGGCAGGTGAAATTCCAGGGCTTCCTGCTGTGTACCGCGCACCAGGACAACCGGCAGTCTGGTGCGCTGGTAAACTTCTTCCACGATGATACCGGATGGCTCGCCTTTTTCGGGGCGGCGGAACGATGCGCCCATAACCACAGCTTTATGCCCGGCAGCCTCGCGGACGATGCCATCGGTGATGGCAGTGACGGCGGTCACGGTGCGGGCAATTTGCGGCACGGCGCGCATAACCAGTTCCAGATCGGGGGCGGTGCGGCGTCGGTCGGCGGCATGGAACAGCGTGATCGAATCTTCGGCGGCCAGCGCCTGCGCCACACGGACGCCCAGCGAGATGTTGGGGCCGCCCCGAAGCGCCATCAGCACATTGCCGCTGCGTTCCCACCCCTCACCGCTGACCAGCACAACGTCGGAAGGCACTAACTGGAAGATGTCATCGGCGCTGACACCGCCGATCAACTGGCCGGGTGCGCCGCACTGCGCCAGCAGCAGATCGGCCTCCAGGCCGGCGATATTCTCCAACACGCGCATGAACGGCTGGTAGTCCACGTAGACCTGTACTTCATCGTGGATGTAAGGATGGCTGCGGGCGGCCTCGTAAATCGCGTCGCGCAGCGCGCGCGCGGGCAGCATCCCCTCGCTTAAAGAGATACCGGCTTCGACCGTGACCATGCCCCGGATATGGATTTCACCCTCTTTGGGCAGCAGTCGCATCGCCAGCCCAACCCAGTGTTCGAGCATCGTCGCATTCGATAGAACGAGTACCAGTTTATAGTCGCTCATCCGTCCTCCAGAAGTGGCAAGACGCTTTCGCGTATCAGCGTTTCCCAGCGATATTGGCGGCGCACCCGCCCTCGCAGGCGGTGAGTGGAATAGGCCGTGAGAACATCCAGGATGCGTGCCGCGATGGCTTCCGGCGATTCGTTGAGGGGATGAAAATAGGTTACATCCTGCCGTCCTGTCAGTCGAAAAGCGGGGATGTCGGAGCAGAATACCGGCACTCCGGCCAGCCCGGCTTCCAGCACAGGGATACCAAAGCCTTCCTGCACACTGGGGAAAAACAGCGCATCCACCAGTTGGTACAGGTTCGCCATCGTCGTGTCATCGGGGACGAGCGGCGGTTCGGAAAGCTCATACAGGAAGTGCGCTGCCGCTTCGAGGTTCAGTTCGCGGCGCAGGTCAAGCAGTTCGCCCAGATAGCCAGGGTTGGCGGGGTTGTGCGGCCCCGGCGGCCCGGTGACGATGAGCCGGAAATCCTGGCCGCTTAACCGGCGCACCTGCGCCAGCACGCGCAGCGCCAGCGCGATATTCTTGCGCCGCGTCAGCCGCGCCGGCAGCAGCAAAAGGCCGTCCGCATCCAGCAGCGCCAGCCGGGATACGATCTGCTGCATCGTTTCTGTCCACTGGAAAAAACGGGCCGGATCAACGCCCGGCACGACGACGGTGATCTGTTCCGGCGCGACGTTCAGGATCCCGGCCAGTTCTTCGCGCCGCGCTTCGGAAACGGTGACGTAGCGGGTGTTCGGCCACACCTGGCGCAGCAGGTCCCAGGGATAACCGCTGTACAGTTCGGGAAGGTACTGGGGGTTCGTCCAGGCCAGATCGTGACACCAGGCGATACAGCGCGGGGCGGGCAGACGCGCCAGCGCTGCCGTCAGCGGCAGGTTTTTGTTAAGCGAATGGGTGTTATGCGCCAGGCACAGATCGCAATCCGCCAGCGCCTCGCGCAGGTCGTCGCCGATCTGACGCGCCAGCGCCTCAAATGCCGGAGAGACGAACCCGGCATCCAGCTCTTTTTTGACGGCCAGCACGTCAGGGTCTTTGGAGCCGAAGCGCGCATAGATGCGGGTTTCGACCCGGCTGTCGAACGCGCTGCCGCTGCCGCTGACGACCCGAACACGATAGCCCAGGTCGGCCAAGCCGCGCGCGTGGTAGGCGATGGTGGATTCAACCCCGCCGACGACCGGCGGGCTGGCATAGTGCAGGATGGCAATCTGCTTGGTCATGATTCCTGCTGTTTGTTAAACTCTATTACGAAGTGTTTTACTGCCGATGATACCGTAACTCGCGGGGTTCTCCAAAGCTGATATACAATACTTGCGCAATCTGAGGGTGAATTCTGTCAACGACCAGCCGCTAAAGCGGCTGGCTTGTCCCTGACGCACTCGCACGAGGTGGAGCATGGCTCACTTTAACCGCATACGCCGTGTCGAGACAAAAGGCTGGTTGACTGGCAGCC
>JACAES010000099.1 GCA_013388735.1 Chloroflexota bacterium
AGGCCTCCGCTTAACGCTGCCGCCAGCGCCGTCCTACCCTGAAGGGTATGGCAGCCCAGAAGCCAATCCCACTGGAGGACGGTAATTGCCGGTCAGAGCGTTCACACTTTTCCCCCACCAGAATGGAAGTTAGCTGACTGTCAAACTGCCGTTTGACCCACCGCTACGGGCCGGTTTCGGGCTGCCGTCTGTCGGCCAGAGGTTAAGCCTGACGGAATATCCCAAATATCACACCGTTTTCCCAATTCCGGCGCAATTTTCCCGGCGTGGGTAGAAGATATCCCAATGTTAAATTTTTGGGATGTGCCTCATAGTCGGCCAGGGCGTTTTTCCCGCCGCCGCCGATTTGTGATATGTTGCGTTATAAAGCCCTGATTCTGGCCTGATATCCCCAATGACCGGCCTAGCGAAGCTGTGACTCTGGTTGGATTTGCGTTAGAATATAAAGATATTACAGGGTTATGTCTGGTAGATTTTTTCCCAACCTTAAAATGTTAAAAGTTTTAACATTCGAGGCGCAGAATCGGTTGAGGTTCGGGGACAATTGCGCTATACTACATAGTACATCAATCACCGATACGACCCAATCGGTCACTTCCGCACCAATAAAAAGGGCAGCCTTCGCGCCCCGGTGGGAAATCAACCTAAACATCAAGTGATAGCCGGTGAAACGGGCCTGTACATCCCGCTGGATTGTTGTCCCTTTTTGCCGGGTCATGATATGGATGATACTTGTGAAGCCAGAAGACGCCTGGAACATCGCCTACAGCCAACTGGAAATCCAGTTCGACCGCGCCAGTTTTGATACTTGGCTGCGCGGCGCGACGTTCCTGGGCTTCGACACGGGTGTGTTCCGGGTGGGCGTTGGCAACACCTACGTGCGGGATATGCTGCAAAACCGGCTCTACCGGGATGTGCGCCGGGTGGTCAGCGACGTGTGGGGCGAGCGCATCGAACTGAGCTTCGAGATTTACCAACCGCCGGCTGCTGCCAACGGCGACGACGAACTGCCGCTGTTCCGGTTGCTGGCCCGGCAGGCTGCCGAGTCCACGCCGCTGCACCAGCGCGTCAGCCGCCCGGTTCGCCCCGACCTGCCGGAAAGCGAACTGAACCCGCGTTTTACGTTCCAGCGGTTCGTGGTCAATTCGGCCAACCGGCTGACGATCGAAGCGGCGCTGGCGGTGGCCGAAAACCCGGCCAGCGTCTACAACCCCTTCCTACTGTACGGCGGGGTCGGCCTGGGCAAAACCCACCTGCTGCAAGCCATCGCCCACGCCTGCCGCGAGCGCGGCCAGCGCGCCATTTACATCCCGTCGGAAGTGTTCACCAATGACCTGGTAGACGCCATCCGGCAGAAAACCACCGCCATGTTCCGCGACAAATATCGTTCCGCGGACGTGCTGCTGGTGGACGACATCCAGTTCATCGCCGGGAAAGAAAGCACGCAGGAAGAGTTTTTCCACACCTTCAATACGCTGTACACCTTCAACAAACAGATCGTACTGGCCTCTGACCGGCATCCCAGCCAGCTTCACACGCTGGAAGACCGGCTGCGTTCGCGCTTCGGGGGCGGCCTCATCATGGACTTGCAGCCGCCGGAATTCGAGACGCGCCTCGCCATCCTGGAGATGTGGGCGGAAGAACGCGGCGTTAAACTGCCGCCCGGCGTGGCCGAAACCATCGCCAACCGGGCGCGCACCAACGTGCGGGAACTGGAAGGTATCTTCAACCAGATCGTCGCCACGTCGCAGCTTTCGCGCCGCACCCTGAGCGTGGATGTCGCGCAGGGCGTGCTGGACGGCTACCGCCGCCCGCGTCATCACGTCACCCTGGCGCGCGTATTGGACGTGACCGCCCGCTATCACGGCATTCCCGTCTCGGAACTGACCGGCCCGCGCCGCACGCAAAAACTGACGCTGGCGCGGCAGATCGGCATGTACCTGGCGCGGGAAGTCACCCAGGCGTCCCTGCCGCAGATCGGCGAGGCATTTGGCGGGCGGGCGCATACCACCGTCCTGCACAGCTGCAACAAAATCGCCGAGGATTTAGAAACCGACGAACTGCTGCGCCGGGGGGTTGAAACCATGCAGAAGGAACTGTTCGGCGGGCTGGATTAGCGCGAAGCTAAACAGCGTAAGGCAAAGGCGCAAAGAGGCAAAGACGCGCAGAATTTTTCGAGGCCGCCCGGCCCAGATCCGCCTTCTGGCCGAAGACTATTGACTAAAAACCGCACTAACGTTTTGCCAGTTCGTCCAGCAGGTGGCTGTGTTCGTGAATGATGGCCGCAATCATCCGCGCGTCGGCCTCGGCGTCCGGTTCGGGTGACGGCGCGACCGGCGCGACCGGCAGCCAGGCGGCGAAATCGGCCACGCTGAGTTTGCCCTCGGCCACAGCGACGATGTTTTCCAGCGCGTCGGCGGTTTCCCAGGTCACGCGCAGGCCGTTGACGCGCAGCATAAAAATCGCGGCAATCGCCGCCGTGCGTTTGTTGCCGTCGGCGAAGGGATGGTTGCGCGCCAGCGAATGCAGCAGCGCGGCGGCTTTCTCCGGCAGCGTGAGGTAGGCGTCCTGCCCGAAGACCGTCTGCATCGGGCGTCCCCAGGCGGCCTCCAACAATCCCATGTCCCGCACGCGCTGTTTGCCTTTTAAAATCCGGTGGATGCGGTCGGCGGTGGGAAGCTGCTCGTTGATGTAAATCAGTTCGTCAACCGTGAGATAACGCATGGGATTAACCGCCGGCGTGTGCAGGCGCGGTGTGGTCGGCCAGCCAGCGCGCCACCGCTTCGACAGCGTGCCGGTTTTGCGCCACTTCCAGGATGAAAGCGTAGGCTTCTTCCGCCTTCCAGGTGGGTTTGAGGCCGTTGCGTTCCAGAAAAACCACCGTCGCGCGGTGGGCGGTGCGTTTGTTGCCGTCAAAAAACAGGTGATGCGCCGCCAGCGAATGCAGCAGCGCGGCGGCTTTGTCCAGCAGCGTCGGGTAGGCGTCCTGGCCGAAGGCGTGCAGCATCGGGCGCGCGGCGGCGGCCCGCAGCAGATGGCGGTCGCGCACGTCCGGGCGGCGGCCTAAGACTTCCTCGGCAATCGCGTACACGTCCGCCGGGGTTAAATAGTGAGTCGTATCGTCCAAACGGGTCACAACCTCAAAAACAAGTGCCGGGTCTGCGATCAAACGCCATTGTAATCCAAATGGCCGCCAAACTGTAGGGATACGCTTCTGCGTATTCGGCTTTTGTGCGCCCTGACATGAGTCGGTTAACCCGCCCCGGCGTATCGCCGCGTGATCTGTTCGGCGAAGTCGCGCACGCTTAACCGCAGCGCCTCCGGGGTCAATACTTCCGCCGCGCCGCCTAATCCCAGCACCACCGTCCGCGCCGCTTCCAGCGATTCAAATACGCCGTCCACCCGCATCCAGCCGTCGGCATCCGGCGCGCCGGTGCGATAAGGCCGGCTGCCGAATACACGCGGCAGCCAGGGCAGCGCGTCAGCCGAGACCCGCAGCGCGGCCTCGAAGCCGTAGCGGTTGGTTTCCAGCGCGGCGCGGTGCGCGTTCCAGCAGGCTTCCAGGTCGAAATCCGCCGGGCGCTCGAAAGTTTCCGCGCCGATGTGGGCGTCGAGAAAATCGGCCACCGGGCGGATGTGCAGCCGCCCGCCCCCGGCGTAGACCAGATACCAGTCGCCGGCTTTGGCGACCAGGCCATACGGCTGTACCGAACGCTCGATTTCGATGCCGTTAATCAGCCGGTAGCGCACGACGACGGCGCGGTTTTCCTGCACGGCGCGGTACAGCGTTTGCAGCAGGGGAACCGGCGCGGGCTGCTGCCCCCAACCGGCCCAATCCAGGTAAATATACGGGGCGCGGCCTTCTGCCGCCGGGTTCGACCACAGGGCGGCGAACAGCTTGAGCAGGGCGGCTTTCAGCTTTTGCCCGGCGTCCAGCGCGGCCAGCGGTTCGGGAATTTTGAGCAGCAGCAGGGCGCCGATCTCGTCCGCCGTTAAACCCGTCAGGCTGGTGCGGTAGTTTTCGACCAGCCGGTAGCCGCCGTTCGCCCCCAACTCGGCATAAACGGGGATGCCCGCCGCCGCCAGCGCGTCTACGTCCCGGTAGATTGTCCGCACCGACACGCCCAGTTCCCGCGCCAGCGCCGGGGCCGGCAGGCATTCGCCGCGCTGGAGCAGCATCAGCAGCGATAAAAGACGCTCGGCGCGCATCATTCACTCCTTTCCAGGGTTGATAAACTCACATTTTTATTCTATGCGGGAAGGCTGACACAGGATGTCAGGGTTACGGGGTAACATCCATCATAGCTGTCGCAGCCATCAGGAGAAAATCACCATGAGCGACAATCTGGATGTTCGTATCGTCAAACTCGAACCGGCGCGGGTCGCCAGCGTGCTGGGCTTCGGCGCGGAACCCGAAATGCTGGCCTGGAACAAGTTGCTGGCCTGGGCGGAGTCGCGCGGGCTGCCGCCGGAAAAGACGCGGCTGTTCGGCTTTAACAACCCGAACCCCGCGCCCGGCAGCCCGAACTACGGCTATGAGGTATGGATGATCGTCGGGCCGGACATCCCGTCCGATGACACGGTGATCGTCAAGGACATGCCGGGCGGCCTGTACGCCGTGACGCGCTGCCAGGGCGTGTCAACCATCTACGATACCTGGCAAAAGCTGGTCGCCTGGGTGGAGCAGAGTCGTTACCGGTGCGTTAATGCCCAGTGTCTTGAGGAACATAAGCGTATTCGCGTGCCGCCGGAGGAACTGGTATTCGACCTGTATCTGCCGGTCGCCGAATAACCACGCAGGACGGGGCGGGTGATACGCCCGCCCCGCTTCGATTTTCTACCTCAGCCGTCCACCACGAAAATCTGCGCGGCGCTCCATCCACCGGTGCGCCCGCCGCCGACTGCGCGCACTCGCCAGTAATACGTGCCGTCGTCCAGCGGGTCGAGCGTCAGCGAGAGGCCGCTGATCGAAAAAGTCTGGAGCGAGTCTTTGAAGGCCGCGTCCCGCGCCACCTGCACATCATAGTAATCCGCCCACGTCACCGGATTCCAGGTCAGCGTCGGCGTGGAGGCGTAGCGGTGCAGGTTCGGCGCGGCGGCGGACGAATCGTGCGTGGTCGCCGCAAAAACCGGCGTGAAGTCGCTGTAGAGCGCGTTCTGCTGTAAGTCGTGCGGCGGCGTGTAAGCGCGAATTTTGAAGGAGTAGGTTGTGGCCGACTTCAGCCCGCCGATGGTAAACGCGCCGGTCGCCTTGCTGGACGTGATGCCGCTGTAGGAAAACGGCCCGCCCGGCGCGCCGGCGGTGTAGACCTCGTAACCGCCGCCGTGATCGGTGTAATCAATCAGCAGCCAGCCGAGCATGATGCTGTCCTGCCAGCGTTCGACCAGATACGGCGTGCCGGGTGTGGTGGTCTGGGTCGCCAGCGAAAGCGGGTCGAGCAGCCACAGGCGGTTCTGAAGCGCCGTATCGCTGAAATACAGTTTGTTGTAGCGCAGATTGATGCCGGTCAGCGTCGGCACGTTCGCCAGCCCGGCGGGCGTTTCGCCGGAAAGCTGGTTGTAGGACAGGTCGAGCCAGCCCAGTTTGGGCAGGTTGGCGAATGAGGCCGGAATCGGCCCGCTCAGGCGGTTGACGCCCAGCAGCAGGTTGGTCAGTTCCGGCAGATTGCCCAGTTCCGGTGGCAGTTCGCCGCTCAGGTGGTTGTGCCACATCCCCACCCAGGCCAGTTTATCCATGCTGCCCAGGCTGGCGGGCAGGCTGCCGTCCAGGTCGTTATCGTTGAGGATCAACACCGCCAGTTCGTCCAGCCCGCCGAGGGTGTCCGGGATGCCGCCGGTCAGGTCGTTATAGGACAGGTCGAGCCAGCCCAGCCGGGGAAGCTGGCCGATCTGCGGCGCGATCGTGCCGCGCAGGTTGTTGGCGTTCAGCCCCAGCGAGTTCACGTGGCCGTCGTAACAGGTGACGCCGTACCACGAGCAGGGCGTGATGGTTTGCAGCCAGCCGGCGCGGTTCGTCCACCCGCTGCCGCCGGCGGCCTTATACAGCGCATCCAGCGCCTCGCATTCCGACTTCGGGATTTCCGTGACATCCTCGCAGACCGAATAGGGCGCATCGTTGGAGATGGTGACGGTGAAGCCGGTGGCGTTGGCCGACACCACCTGGACTTTGATATTGCTGGCCGGGTCGAAAAACGTTTCGCCGACACGCCACATGGCGCCTTCATCCCAGGGCGGAACGCCGTCGGCGTCCACCAGCCAGGCCGGCGTGGGGCGCGCCGTATCCACCGAATAAATGATGACCGCATCACCCGGCAAAAGATCATCGTAGCCGACGCGATAGCGGGCTTCTACCGTGTAGTAGCGCGTGGTCGAGCCGCTCACCGGGACGCGCGCCATCAGATAGCCGTTGGCGCCGGTCGGCTGGTTCAGCCGTTCCAGGTTCAGCGTTACCCGCGTGCCGACCGCCACCTCGTAATTGCGCGCCGGCGGTATCCACCCGGCGCGGTTCATCTGGTAAGTGATCGTCCCCGCGCCCAGGCAGCCATAGGTCGGATGTACCGAACGGCAGTCGGCGGCGGCGTTGCTCATCACATCCCACAGGGCGGAGTTGATGCCGTCGCTGGCGGCGGAATGCGGCAGGTCAAAACCGTGTCCCATCTCATGCGCGATGATGCCCTGGTGATCGTAACCGCCCGGCCCGATCCAGGTCATGCCGTAGATTTTACCGGAGCCGTCCAGGTTCAGCGGCCAGCCGTAACCGCCCCAGGCACAGCAGCCAATCTGCGCGTTCATCCAGAAGTGGACGCCGTAAAAATCCGGGAAATACACGTCCGGGTCGGCGGCGGCGCTGCAATCGTCCCGCACCTTCCACCAGTCAATTTCGCCGTTGGTCTGCGTGTAATAGCTTTTGGGGCGCGGCAGGTTATACCAGCCGATCACGATGCTGCCGTTGATATTGGCCTGATTGTAGGAAATCTGCTGCCAGTAATGGTTGACGCCGGGGTACACGCTGCTGATCGCGCCCGTGAACCAGGAGGCCGGTTTGGGTGTATCCGGCACGTCGCTGTAGCGGCACAGGATCGTCACCCAGGGGCGCACCGTCGGGCCGCCTCCGCCGCCGGGCGTCACCGACTCCGCGCCGGGCGTGGCTGCCGGACGCACCGAAACCACCTGCGCCACCGGCACGCCAAAAGCAAACTGCCCGTTGGCGGGCGTGCCGAAAGCCGCTTCGACCGTCACCCACTGGCCGCGATAGGCGGCTGCGGCAGCGCCTTCGATCAGCAGCGGCGTGACCATGCCGCGCGCGTCGGTGAGCGTGTACAGCAGGCGCGGGCGCGACGTATCGCCGGGCAGCGCGTCGCCGTTGAGCGCGCTCAAAAACCCGGTGCGGCTTTCGGTCGCCCCGGACGGCATAACCGGCGCGGATTCAGACGCCGGCGCCGGCGGGTTAACCGAAACATCCCAGGGCGAAAAGCTGTACGTGGTTTCCGGCGGGAGCGGCGCAGCGGCCGCAGCGGCGGGGTCGGGGCGCGGTGGCGGTGGGGTGGCCGGCGGCGGCGATGTGTAGGCGGGATAGGTGGTAACCAGCAGCGCCGCGACCAGCAGCGCCAGAACGAGCGCGAAAAGCCGTAGTTTCATCGTGCAACGCTCTCATGAATGATTAATGTTTCCGCTCTTATCGTAGCATGGAGCGTAAAGATAAGCGTTGTCCTTCACGAAAAATTCGGTTTTCGGCGCGTTTTTTCACAGCACGTCTACGGGGTCAATGTCCACGTACCAGCCGCGCGATATGTCCATGCCCTGGAGCGGCAGGGTCGGGTTCGCGGCGCGTATCAGCAGATGCCAGCGGGCGTCGTTGTTCACCTTGTCGAAAAAACACGGCGCGGGGCCGATCAGTTCCGTCCCGGTCAGGCGCATTTTTTCGATGCGGTGGCGCAAGTAGTCGGCGGCGCGTTCGGCTTCGGCGCGGGCTTTGCCTTCGTTGGCGTGGCGGAACAAAATCCGCGCCAGCCGCCGGAAGGGGGGATAAGCCATCTCGCGCCGGTAGGCCATCTCCTGTTCGTAAAAACCGGCGAAGTTGTGGCGCGAGGCCGCCCGGATGACGTAATGATCGGGCTGGTAGGTTTGCAGCACCACGCGCCCGCCCAGCAGGCCGCGCCCCGCCCGCCCGGCCACCTGCGTCAACACCTGGAAGGTGCGTTCGGCGGCGCGGAAGTCCGGCAGATTCAGCCCCATGTCGGCGCTCACCACGCCTACCAGCGTCACCAGCGGCAGATCAAGCCCCTTCGCCACCATCTGCGTGCCGACCATCACGTCGGCCTGGCGGTCGAGAAACCGCTGCAAATAGGCTTCGTGCATGGCCGGGTTGCTGGCCGTGTCGGCGTCCCAGCGCACCACGCGCGCGCCCGGCAAAAAGTCCCGCAGGGCCGATTCGACCTGCTGCGTGCCGGCGCCAAAATACTTGATGCGCGCCGATCCGCACTGGGGGCAGGTCTGCGGCTGCGGGCCCTGATAGCCGCACAGGTGGCAGCGCAGCGCCTCGCCCTGCCGGTGGTAGGTCAGCGGCGTATCGCAGCGCGGGCAGAGCGCCACGTAGCCGCAGTCCCGGCAGAACACGTAGGTGGCCGCGCCGCGCCGGTTGATGAACAGGATGGCCTGCTCGCGGCGGTCGAGCGTTTCGATCAGGCCGGCTTGCAGTTCCCGGCTGAAGATGCTGGTATTGCCGGCCTTCAACTCCTCACGCATGTCTACCACCGTCACCGGCGGCAGGTCAATCGCCAGCGCGTCGGAATCGCGGATGGGGTAGTAGCGCGATACCACGCCCGCCCGCTCCGACTGTTCCAGCACGCGGACGCGATGCCCCATGATGCGCGTCGGCAGCGTCAGCAGCTGCAGGTCGCCCCGCCCGGCGCGGTAGACGCTTTCCAGGTCGGGCGTGGCGCTGCCCAGGATTAACACGCCGTTGTTCTGGCGCATCATCGTTTCGGCGACGGCGCGGGCATGATAATAGGGCGGCGAAACGGGCGGCGACTGTTTGTAGCTGCTGTCGTGTTCCTCGTCAAGGATGACCAGTCCCACGTCCGGCAGGGGCGTGAACAACGCCGAACGCGCTCCAACCACCACGCTGAACAGCCCTTCACGGGCGCGCCGCCAGGTGTCGTATCGTTCGCCTTCGCTCAGGCCGCTGTGAACCACCGCCACCTGCCCCGGAAAACGCGCCGCCACCCGGCGCACGGTCTGCGCCGTCAGCGCGATCTCCGGCACCAGGAAAATCGCCTGCCGCCCCAGCGCCAGCGTCAGTTCAATGGCGCGCAGGTAAATTTCGGTCTTGCCGCTGCCGGTCACGCCGTGCAGGAGGAAGCGATTTTTGAACCCCTCGCCCTGGTTGTTTGACCCCCTCCCAACCTCCCCCGAATCCGGGGGAGGAGTCGGATACGTGGCGTCTTGTTCCCCCTGCCTGAATTCGGGGAGGGGGGCAGGGGGTGGGGTCAGCTGCGCGCCGCTTTCCCTCCCTGCCGGCGGATTTGGGGGTGGGATCGAATGGGGCCGGGGGGAGGGGTTCCACTGCCTGATCGCGCGCGCCACCGCCGACCAGGCCGCGTGCTGCTCCGGCGTCAGCGGCGGGGCTGCTGCCGGGATGAAGTCGCGCTCCGCCAGCGAATCGCGCCAGGTCTGCTTTTCGCCCAGGATGATAAAACCCGCTTCGGCCAGCCGCTTTAAATCATCGAGACTCGCGCCGGTCTGAGCATACAGCCAGCTTACGTCCAGCGGCTCGGTCTCGCGCGCCAGTACCTTCAGCACGTGCAGGTCTTTTTCGCCCTTACGCAGTTCGACCAGCTTGCCGTCCACCTCGTATCGCGGGATATTCAGCGATACGGCCTGCGGGCGCTCGTCCCGGTGCAGCACCACCAGGCCATCTGCGGCCAGCCTGTCCAGCGCCGACCGGCTCGCACCCGCCGCCGTCAGCACCTGCGCCACTGTTGGTCGCTCGGCGCGCATGGCCGCCAGCACTTCTAGAATATCCGCCCGGCGCGATTCGCGCCCCAGGTGACGGGCGATGTGCGGGATGTGATTGGGGTTGATCGCCAGCGCCGCCGTCTGGACGATCTTCGGGCGGCTGCGCGGCGGCTTGAGGATGCGCTCCCGCTGGAGGACGCCGGCTTTTTCCAGCCGCTCGACCGCCGTCTGCCAGTGTTCGCCCTTGAGGGCGCGCGCCGCGTCAAGCTGGCTGCCGGTCAGCGCCCCGCGCCGCTGAAGCAGCGAGACGATCTTCTGCTCGGTCGGGTCGTCGGTTTCGGCATCCCGGCGCAGGCTCAGGCGCACGTCGCGCTCGCCGCTCATGCCCGGCGGCAGCATCAGCCACAGGCAGGCCCCCAGCGGCGACAGATATTCCAGGCTCATCCAGCGCGCCAGTTCGATCTGCCGGGGTGTCACCACCGGCTGCGGGTCGAGCAGCGCCAGCACCGGCTTGGTCTGCTCCACCGGGCTGAGATCGTGCAGCGCCAGCACGATGCCGTGCTGCAAGGCCGTGCCGAACGCCACCTGCACCAGATGGCCGGGCGCGAGTTTGCCCGCCAGTTGCGCCGGGATGTGATAATGAAAGGTGTTGTGGACGGGCGCGTCCACTGCGATTTCCGCATACATACCGCTATTATAGCACAGACGTTCGTGGAAACAGAATCCAAACGCCTCCGGGTGGAGGCGTCTGGAATTCGGGGCAGCCTGTCTGGTGTGAGGTGGGGGATCTCATTAACCAGACATGCCCTACTATAGCAGTAAATGGCCGGTTTTCATGTACGGGAGTCCTACGGTTGGGCTACGGTCACGGGTGCGGTATTGGCGTCTGTTTGCCGGACAGCGCCGGAAGCCGGATGGTGAAGGTCGTTCCCTGGTTCACGTCGCTTTCGACCATGATCCTGCCGTGATGTGCGATCACCGCCGCCTGCGCGATGGTCAGCCCCAGGCCCAGGCCGCCGCTTTCGCCGATGTTCGTCCCCCGGAAGAACGGCTCGAAGACGCGGTGCTGTTCGTCCGCCGGAATGCCGATTCCTTCATCGCGCACCTGAATGATCGCCTCGCCTTCCTGCTCGGAGAGCGTGACCTGAACGCTGTTGCCGTTGCGGGAATACTGCACCGCGTTTTTCAGCACATGATTGACCGCCGATTGCAGGGCGGCATAATCCCCGAAGACGGTCGGCGACCCGTGCGTTTCCAGCGTGACCGCCCGCTTCGCGCCGTTTGTCGTCCTGATGGCATCCACTGTCAAAGCGCAGAGCGCCTCCAGCGAAACAGGCTCAAGCTGAAGCGACTGGCGGGTGAGCCGGTTGGCGACCACATCCGAAATCGCGTCCAGCATCGCGCTGATCTGCTGGATTTCGTCGTGAATCAGCTGTATCTTGGCGCGCCGCTGCTCGGCGGTGTAACTTTCCAGGTAATTTTCCAGCAGATAACTCGATGTCTGGATCACGGCCAACGGCGTGCGGAACTCGTGACCGATCCGAACCATCATTCGGTTCTTCAGTTCGCTCAGTTCCTTTTCCTTTTGCAGCGTGACCTTCAGCCGTTCCTGTTCCAACTGCGCGCGTTCCAGTTCGATCCGTTCCGAAACATCCCGGAAGATGGCGATAATCCCGCCGGCCTGTCCTGCCCGGTCGTAGGCCATCGTGCCGGATGCTTCAAGCCAGACCAGGTGGCCGTCGGCATGCTGGCAGCGAAAGGTGATATAGGAGCGCGGCGTGCCGTGAACGATAAATGCTTCAAACCACTCCCGCATCTGAGGGATGTCCTCCGGGTAGATCAGGTCAAAGCCGACCCGCCCGACCAGCCTGTCGGGTTTGTAGCCCAGCCCTTTGTAGAAGGACGGGCTGGCGTAGAGGATGATGCCAGACTGATCTATCTGCGCGACCATATCGTGAATGTTGTCGGTGATGATCCGCAGCCGTTCCTCGTTCTGGCGCAGCCGTTCGAGCAGCATGGCCGACTGGGTGATATCCCGCGCCACCACCAGCCGCCCCACCAGGTCGCCCCGCGCATTACGAATCGGTTCGATACGAAAGTTGATAAACCGGGATGCGCCGTAATCCGTGATACGGATTTCGGTCTCCACGTTGACGGCGTTCCGGTAGCGGTCGAACTTCGCCTTCCAATCCGGGATGACCGTTTCGACGGGCTGGCCGATTGGCTGGACTGACGTTTTCGCCCAGCTTCGGGCAACCGCGTTCAGCTCGATGATGCGGCTGTCGGCATCCAGGATAACCACGGCGTCGCTCATGCTTTCAAACAGCTTGCCGTTGGCGACCGGAATCAGGTCGAACAGGCGATAGCGCCAGACACCCCAGGCGATCACCAGCGCGCCCGGCGTGCAGGCCAGCGGCGATACGTCGCGCTGTCCCAGAAGCGGGACTTCGAAAGTCGTCAGGATGAGGTGAAGCGCCGCGCCAAGCGCCAGCCCGCCAAAGATAAAACCGATACGGATGCGTTCCCGCCGCCGCGTGCGGAAGAATGCGCGCGCCAGCAGCAGCAGCGCGCCGCCCACCAGCAGGTAAACATAGGCGAGCGCGGCTGCCAGCAGCGGCGTGAAGTCATAGAACAGCGCGCTGAACGGTGGATTCTCCAGCAGCATCGGGGCGGGGTAGATGAGTGACTGTTCGCTGTCCATAAACAGGCGCAGGCAGAACAAAAGCGGGGGGATGGTCAGCGGCAGCAGCCAGATTCGGCTGTGCGGCGTGTTAAAAATCAGGCCCAGTTTGAAGGCCGCCAGGCTCATCAGCAGGATGGGAATCCACTGAACTTTATCCCAGAAGACCTTCTGCGGTAGATCCGGGCTTATCAGTTCCAGCAGATAACCGACCTGCCACAGCGATACCGAAAGCGCCAGGACGGCAGTCGCTTTTGCGCCGGTCACGCGCGGATGCATGAAGCCCAGGATGACGATAGTAAACAACAACCCACAGGCGGCGAT
Organism: Chloroflexota bacterium; assembly: GCA_013388735.1. Taxonomy (GTDB): domain Bacteria; phylum Chloroflexota; class Anaerolineae; order Aggregatilineales; family Phototrophicaceae; genus CFX2. Next base: position 12,962 of record JACAES010000099.1, read on the forward strand.
AATCGGGACAAGATAAATCGTGCTGCTGACTGCTGTCATGGCGTGAAATCATCCGTCTGCTGCCCGATGGATGCCGCTGATAATCTATGATGATGATCGGCCATCCATCGGACAAATGAACTGGTTTTAAGCGGTTGCCCAGACCTGCTCACCGCGCAGAATCCGGGCAAGCTGTCCGGGGAATTTATCCGGGTCGAGCGGTTTACCGATGAAGCTGTGGAAACCGCGCCGACGCGCCTCATTGATCTCGCTGACGTGAACCGTGTAGGCCACCACCGGCACATGCTCAAAACGCGGGCTGGTTTTCAGCTTTTCCAGCACGTCGAAGCCGTTAAGCCCCGGCATTTCCAGGTCCAGAAAAATCACGTCAATGCTGTCAATGCTGTCCAGGATCGAATCGATCATTCTTGAATTCATCACCGGCGTGCTGCCGACCGACTGTTCGGCCAGCAGGCGCGCGAGGACGTTCAGGTTCTTGAGGTTGTCGTCAAAAATAAGGGCATGGGGCTGGCTCATGTTAATCTCCTGAGCGGTGAACCGCGTTAAACTCTGGCGTGTATCAGGCGGCTGTGCCTGGATGTCAGACCAAACAAGACCGTACCTAATGTAATCTCAGCGCATCCAGCTTGAATGCTGCCTGTAAATCACAAGTCCATAAGCGGCCAGATCAGGGATTCAGCGTTATCAAGGCTTGTGATTTAACCTGACAACTGGCAACTTGTAACTGAAAACTGCACTAACAAATCCCCTGGTAGCGTTCGCCGGCGTACCACACCTGCTCACCGGCGATAATCCGCGCCAGTTGTTGGGGGAAGCGTTCATCGTCTATCGGTTTGGTGATGAAACCGGCAAAGCCTTTCGCCTGCGTTTTTGGAATAGCGACCGCCGGCTCGGCGGCAGATACGGCCACGATAGGCGTCCGGTTGTATTCCGGCAGGCTGCGAATCTGGTCGAAGATGTCGTAGCCGGAAATCCCGGCGGTCAGCATCAGGTCGAGAATGATTAAGTCCACCTGCCGGAAAGCGCGCAGACGCCACAGCGCGTCCGTCCCCCAGCGGTCAAACTCCACCCATGCGCCCTGCATCTTCAGCGTCGTCAAAAAAACGACGCGGTTCTGAAAATTGTCCTCAACGATGAAAATTCGCTTCCCATGTAAGGTCATCATTCCCTGTTCTGCTCCTTTGGCTTTAACCAACGACACGCCAGATTTCTTCGCCGTTCAAAATACGCGCAACGGTATCGGGGAACGAGTCCATGTCAATCGGTTTGGCGAGGCAGCCGTTGAAGCCGGCCACGCCAAGCTGCTGAATTTCCTCGTTCATCACGCTGGCCGTCATAGCGACAATCGGGATACCGTCGAACCGGCGCATCCGCCGCAGCATTGCCAGCATCTCGAAACCGTTGTAAGGCCGGACGTGAATGTCCAGAAAAATCAGGTCTGGTTTAGGGTCAAGCGCCGCCGCCCGCGCCGCAAAATCGCTGCTGTCCTCGAAGATAATCAGTTGTGTGATATCCATGTCGGCGGCGATCAGCCGCATCACCTTGCGGCTGCGTGCTTCATCTTCAACGTACAGGATAACCGGCTGCTGTATACTCATCGTTACACCTCGCTCATTTACAGTATGACGAAAGGCTCAGGGCTTTCGGTCAGGGCGGGCAGGGCGACATAAAAGATCGTGCCTTTGCCCGGTTCGCTTTCCAGCCACAGGCGGCCACCATGCGCTTCGACCAGACTGCGGGAAATGGGCATACCCAGCCCTGTGCCGCCGCGCTGTCGCAGGCCGGTTTCGGTCTGTTTGAAGGCTTCAAACACCAGGGGTTGATCTTCAGGCGCAATCCCCGGCCCGGTGTCCTCGATGGCGAAAAATACTTCATCATCAACGTGCCGCGCCTGGATGGTAATCCGGCCTTCTTCGGTGAACTTGCAGGCGTTGGACAGGACGTTCAGCAGCACCTGGAGGATGCGCTGCCGGTCGCCGGTGATGGCCGGCAGCGGCGCGTCCACTTCAAGCCGCAGGTCAACCGGCTTGTCGGCCAGCAGCGTTTTGCCGGTCGCCATCAGCGTCTTCAGCATCACGTTCAGGTCAACGCCGGGTTCGACGAACAGATTGAGCGAACCGGCCTCGATCTTCGACATATCCAGCACGTCGTTAATCAGGTTCAGCAGATGTTTGGCGCTGTCAATCACTTCGTTCAGCGTTTCGATCTGCTCGTCGTTCACCGGCCCCATCATGCCCTTGGCGACGAACTTGGTGAAGTTGATGATGGCGTTCAGCGGCGTGCGCAGTTCGTGGGACATGCTGGCGAGAAAAGCCGATTTGACCGAGTTGGCGCGTTCGGCCTGCGCCAGCGCGGCGACCGTTTGCTCAAAAAGCTGCGAGTTGCGGACGGCGATGGCGATCTGGTCGGCCAGGGTTTTCAGGATGCGGATGTCTTCGTCACTGAAGCGGTTGACCTGCTGCGACTGCAAGTCAAGAACGCCGATCAGGTTGCCCTGGTAGAGCATCGGAATGGCTAACTCAGCGCGGGAATCCGGCAGCAGGGGATTGGGCAGATGGCGGGGGTCTTGCAGCACGTTGTTGGACAGCGCCGCCTGCCGCGTCCGCGCCGCCTGTGGGACGAGGCCGGCATGACCCATGTGGAACTGTTTGCCCATTTTCACCATCTGGTCGCCCGCTTCCCCGACGCCCTGATGCAGCCGGATGACCCGCTGTGTTTCATCATAGAGGAAGATGGAGACGTGATAGAGGTTAAACGCGCCCGCTGTGCGTTCGGCCACGTCGGCCAGCAGTTCGGCGCGGTCTAACATAGTGGTGATTTGCAGCGATACGTCGGCGGCCACCTGAAGGTCGCGGGTGCGCTCCTGCACGCGGTGTTCCAGGCTTTCTTCCGAAGCGCGCAGCCGCCGGTTAATGACTTCCAATTCCTTCGTCCGCAGCCCTTCCTGATACTGCACATGTTTGGTGAAGACGTAGATCACCCCGCCTGTCACGGCCAGGAAGAAGGTCATTGACCAGGGCTGGTCGCCCGCTGCGCTGATCTGGATCGCCATCCAGATCGTGATGAAAACCATCGTCAGCACCGACGCGCGCGCAGAAAAGAAGATGGCTGTCGCCAGAATCGGCAGGGCGGCGAAAAAGGCATAATCATTTTCTGCCCCCGGAAGGAACGGGACGATGGTGAAGGTCATCCCCAAAATCACGATCACCAGCCCCGCCGCCAGGTCAACGCGCCCGGAGCGGTTCATCCCGAATGCGCCGATGACGATGAGCGTGGCGACGACGAACAGCCAGTAGTCGGGTTTGGAGGGAACATCCGGCCACTGGAGGTAGCTGATAAAAAGGCCGGCCACGCTGACGAGGACAAGCACGCCTATCATGGCCGCCAGAAGCTGCGAGCGCCGCCGCGTCAGCTCGTCCGGCAGCGACGGATGCGGGCGCGTGGCCCACTCAAAAAACTTGATGGCTGGGTTTGGGCGGTTTCGCGGCAGCGTCCGGTCGCCCAACTCTTCGCGCAGAATTCCAGAATTCATTGATGATCGCTCCACACGAGCCGTTAGCTTCGTAACTTTCATCTTTAATATAGGAGCCAACCGCGCCAGACACACCTAGCCGGTAGTCGAGGATTTCTCGACTTTCACCCTTTGGAGCGGCAGATCGGGATGGAATTCACAAAATCTTCACGAACCTTATCTATACTAATAAAAGAAAACGCCTCTCCTTGTGCGGGAGAGGCATCAAACTGTCGGCGGTACATGCGGTCTACGAATGCAATCCCTGTTTGGCCGCCAGCGCGATGGCGGCGGCGCGCGAGTTCACGTCCAGCTTGCGCAGGATGTTGGAGATGTGAAACTTGACGGTCGGCAGGCTGACCGTCAGCACCTCGGCGATTTCGGGGTTGGTCTTACCGTCCGCCATGTAATGCAGAATTTCCAGTTCGCGGCGGGTCAGGCCGTAATCATGGCGCAGCGAGTCTGCCGCTGGTGGCGGGGGGCCAGCAGCGGTTTCATCACGTCGGCGGAAAAAACCGCATTGCCGCCGTAGACGGCGTGGATGATACTCGCCAGTTCCGCCGGCGGCGCTTCCTTAAGCAGATAACCCGCTGCGCCGGCGGCGATCATACGCTGAACGGTGCCGGCATCGTCAAGGCCGGTCATGGCGATCACGCGGATTTGCGGGTGGCGTTCCAGGATCAGGCGCGTGGCCTCGATACCGTTCATCACCGGCATGGAAATATCCATCAGAACGATATCCGGCTGGTGCTGGTCACACAACAGCACTGCCTCCTTGCCGTTTCCCCCCTGGGCGACCAGCTCAACATCCTCGAATGTGCGCAGCAGCGCGCCGATTTCGAGATGAATGGTGTGGTGATCGTCCACCAGGATTACGCGGATTTTGCGGTCGCCAATCACCATGAACCCCCCATCTAACTCACTAAGAGGCTGTTATGTCCTTTGTCACTCCAGCAGAGCGATGAAACGGCTTTTTACGCCCGCCCGCTTTTTGCCCTCACCCCCTCGTTCCCCCTCTCCCAACCGCCACTTCGTGGTCGGCCGAGGGTGAGGGCGAATTGACAGCGCAGAAGGGCATAACACGCTCTAAGCGTAACTGCTTATAAGTCCATTATATGACTTTTTCGCCGCGCTCACAGTGATTATCGTCACCTCATTCAGCCCCCCGCCAGGGCGGATCGCCGGATGGGCAGGCAGATGGTGAAGGTGCTGCCCCGCCC
>JACAES010000012.1 GCA_013388735.1 Chloroflexota bacterium
ATTACCGGGGATGGGGTCGAGATGCTGACCTACTACCCGCGCGACCTGGAAAGCCTGACCATCCTGGTGTGATCTGCGCCAGACCCCCTCATTCTAAGCCTTCTCCCCGAATTCAGGGGAGAAGGGCTGAAAGCCTGCGATTGCTGTTCCCCTCCCGAAGTCGGGGGACAAACAAAAAGGTGCAGACAATTGCCGCGCCTGATCGTCTGCCTGGGGCGTTGCGGGGTGTTATGCTCTTCTGCGCTGCCAGTTCGCCCTCGTTCCCCCTCTCCCAACCGCCACTTCATGGCTAGGCGAGGGGGAGGAAAAAACGAAAAGCCATGTGTTTCACCCCTCTGCCAGTGCCGAAGGCACGTTCGGGAGAGGGGACGGGGGTGAGGGCAAAAAGCGGTTTCATCGCCCTGCTGTGGTGGCAAGTGCATAACAGCCCCTATGGCTGCGCGGTTTTTTCCTTAAGCAGTTCCAGGTAGTTGCCGAGAATATCGCTCACCGTGATGATACCAACCAGACGCCCCTCGCTGACGACCGGCAGCCCGCCAAACTTGTAGGTGCGTAAGAGCTGCGCGGCCTGCTCGGCAGAGGCGGACGCTTCAATCGTCATCGGGTCGCGCGTCATGCAGGCTTCGGCGGTGACGCTGTGCAGCAGCTCCTGATCCTGCCTGCGCTCGTGCAGGACGAAAGGCGAGTTCATCGCCAGCCGCACGTCGCGGTCGGTGATGATGCCGATGACCCTGCCTTTATCAACGACCGGAATCTGGCGGCAGGCGCGCCCTTTCATCAGGCCGATGACTTCGGCCAGCGGAGTCTGTCGTTCCACAGTGATCGGGTTAGAGGTCATGATATCTGCAACAGTCAGCATGTTTCACCACTCTTTTAAATGGGCGGCGTAAAGACTCTATAGTTCCGGTGCAGATTTTACCATGCTGCGGGCAAATTCCGCTCCTTTTTCCAGCGCCTTGTAGTTTGCATCCAGCAGTTTGCGGCGATGTTCGGGCAGGTGGGTTTGCAGGGCATGGCGAATGGCTTCCAACGGCAGCGCCGGGACAGCCGTCAGCACTGCGCCGAGCATGACGACATTCGCCATGCGCACATCGCCCAGGCCATCGGCAAGCTGGGTGGCCGGGACGGGCAGCAGGGAAATATCGGCGCGGTGGCTTTGCGCGCTGACCAGCGACGTGTTGATCGCCAACAGGCCGCCGGGCGCGACTTCGCCTTCATATTTGACGAAAGAAGGATTGTTGAACACGATGCCCACCTGCGGGCAGCGCGTGACCGGCGAGCCGATGGGTTTGTCGCTGATGATGACAAAACAGTGTGCTGTGCCGCCGCGCATTTCCGGTCCGTAGGATGGAATCCAGGTCACTTCCAGACCTTCGTCCATCGCTGCATAGGCCAGAAGCTGGCCGGCGAACATCACGCCCTGACCGCCAAAACCGGAAAAAAGAAATTCTTTCTGCATGGCCGGGCCTCCTACAGGGCTTTCACGTCGTCGCGGACTTTGTAGTCGCCCAACGGGAAATGGGGGATCATGTTCTCTTCAATCCAGTCCAGGGCTTTTTCCGGCGCGATGCCCCAGTTGGTCGGGCAGCTTGACAGCAGTTCCACCATACTAAAGCCAAGCCCGGCCATCTGCACTTTAAGGGCGGTCAGGATGGCCTTTTTAGCTTTGCGGATGTTGGCGACATCGTGCAGCGAGCGGCGCACGATGTAAGCCGCGCCGTCGAACTGCGCCAGGACTTCGCTCATCCGAATAGGTGCGCCGGTCAGATGTGTATCTCTGCCCAGGGGCGACGAGGTGGTCTTCTGGCCGGGCAGCGAGGTGGGGGCCATCTGGCCGCCGGTCATGCCGTAGACGGCGTTGTTGATGAAAATAGTGGTAATCTGCTCCCCGCGCGCCGCCGCGTGCATGATTTCCGCCGCGCCGATGGAGACGAGATCGCCGTCGCCCTGGTAGGTGATGACGATGTTTTCCGGCAGCATCCGTTTGACGCCGGTCGCCATCGCCGGGGCGCGGCCATGCGCGGCCTGGCAGGCGTCAGCATTGAAGTATTCGTAGGCAAACACCGAACATCCAACCGGCGCGACCAGGATGGTGCGTTCCAGCAGGCCGAGTTCGTCTATCGCTTCGGCCAGCAGCCGATGCGCGATGCCATGTGTACAGCCGGGGCAGTAACGGGTTGGCACGTCGGCCAATGACCGGGGGTGTTCATATACAACCTGCATTTCGGTGGGAGTCATCACGAGTTCCATTTTTATCCTTATCTCCTCAAACCGTAATCTGAAGTCGGTGGTAACTTTCTTCGATAGCAGCCAGGACTTCATCCGGCATGGGTACAATACCGCCGGTGCGCCCATAGAAGGTGACAGGTATCTGACCGCCAATCGCCAGCCGCACGTCTTCGATCATCTGCCCGGCGTTCATCTCAACGACCAGACACCCGCTCACACAGTCGGCCAGTTCGGAAATGCGCTGTTCCGGGAACGGCCAGAGCGTTTGTGGGCGCAGCAGACCGACCCGCAGACCTTTTTCCCGTGCGGCCTCGACCGCGCTGTAGGCGACACGCCCGGCGGTGCCAAAGCCGATGACCAACAGTTCCGCGTCTTCGGTGGCGTATTCAACGCTGCGCTGTTCGGTCTTTTTGATCTGTTTGAGCTTCTTCTGAATTTTTAGGTTGAAGGCTTCTTCGTCCTCACCCTTCAGGTACAGGGAAGTGACGACGCGCTTTTCGCGCGCTTTTGCGCCGGTCAGCGCCCAATCGGGGGTGCTGTCCCGCAGCGGGCGCATAGGGGGCAGTTCGGCGGGTTCCATCATCTGGCCGATCTGCCCGTCAGCGGCGATCAGCACCATGTGGCGATATTTGTCGGCCAGGTCGAACGCCAGTTCTACGAAGTCAATCGCTTCCTGCACCGAGGCCGGAGCCAGCACGATAGGGTGAAAATCGCCATGCCCGGCGGAGCGAGTGACCTGGAAATAATCGGCCTGCGACGGCAGGATGTTGCCCAGCCCTGGGCCACCGCGCATGACATCCACAATCACGCAGGGCAGTTCCGAACCGGCGATGTAGGATAATCCTTCCTGCATCAGACTGATGCCGGGGCTGGAAGATGAGGTCATCACACGAGCGCCGGTGCTGGCCGCGCCGTACACCATGTTAATGGCGGCGACTTCGCTTTCGGCCTGCAAAAACACACGACCGAGTTCGGTCATGCGTTGGGAAAGGTGTTCGAGAAGTTCGGTCTGGGGGGTGATGGGGTATCCGAAGTAGGCTTCCAGGCCGACCCGGACGGCGGCCTCGGCAATCGCCACATTGCCTTTAAGCAGCTCTTTGGTCATATCGTAACCGCCTCTCGCACCGCCTTTGTTCGTTGAGTTGTCTCCCGGTAAACGGTGATACACACATCGGGACAGATAACGGCGCAGACGGCACAGCCCGTACAGGCACCATCGGGGTCAACCAGCATAGCCGGGTGATAGCCTTTAGCGTTAAGCTGATTTTCGGCCATGAAAATTACATTTTGGGGACAAACGGTGGAGCAGAGGGTGCAGCCCTTACAGCGGTCTCGATTGATAATTATTCTTCCCATAGTCATACAAGAACCCTCGCAATTAAGACAGCGGTTGATCTACACCCTTACATTAAGGGTTTTTACCGTCTGCTGCCAGTAAAGAACGTCATATGTTGAGGTGTGAAGTATCATGCATTGACGAATTAGAACGAACGTGCTATCATTAACACCTTGATTTCTTTGCAGCCCACTATAAAATAGGACCAGACCCAAGTGAACCCTTGTGAACCCATAAAGTCCATCTATGGGGGAAAGTTGTACAATGGACACAAACCTGGCTATCCAAACCAAAGACCTGGGGCGCGTCTACCGGCTGCGCGGCCCAAAACGAAAGGGGGATGCGAAACAACTGGTGGCGCTGGACGGCGTTAACCTGGAAGTGCGGCGCGGCGAATTGTTCGGTCTGCTGGGGCCGAACGGCGCGGGCAAAACCACCATCATCAAAATCCTGGCGACGCTTTTGCTGCCTACCAGCGGCTCGGCGCTGGTCGAAGACCTGGATGTTACCCGCGATGTTCAGGAAATCCGGCGGCGTATCAGCATGGTCAGCGGCGGCGAAACCAGCGGTTACGGGCTGCTTACGGTCGAGGAAAATCTGTGGATGTTCGCCCGTTTTTACGGCCTGGATAATGTTACCGCCCGCAAACGGATTGATTCTTTACTGGAAGTCGTCGGCATCGCCGACCGCAAGCGCACAAAAATATCCGATCTGTCCACCGGCTTACGCCAGAAAATGAATTTTGTACGCGGTTTTATCAGCGATCCGAATGTCGTTTTTCTGGATGAACCCACACTTGGTCTGGACGTAACCGCTGCGCGTGACGTGCGCGGCTTCGTCAAACAATGGATGCACGATCATCCCGACCGGACGGTGCTGCTGACCACACACTACATGGCCGAAGCGGACGAACTATGCGACCGGCTGGCGATCATTGACCGGGGCAAGCTGCTGGCCTGCGATTCGCCGCACAGCCTCAAACACCGCCTGCAGCAGGACGCGATCTTCAACCTGAAGGTGGGGCCGCTGGGGCCAAGACCCAGCCGCGACGCCATGATCGAAGCCGTGCCGGGCGTGCGGCAGGCCACCGTCGTCGAGCAGAACGGCCACACCGAACTGAACCTGATACTGGCGCAGGAAGATGTGCTGTCGGACGTGCTGGCGCACCTGACGCGGCGCGGCTCCAGCCTGATTTCACTGGAGAAGCGCGAACCCACACTGGAAGACGTGTTCATTGATTTGGTAGGGCGGCGTCTGGATGTGGATACGTCGCATCATGCGGAGGGCGAACATGCTGCCGGCTGAGCGCGTGCAGAAAGCGACCGGCCTCCGGTTGTTCTGGTATACGATCTGGGCGCGGGCATATCCGCGCATCATCGGTTCAACACGGGAAAAAAGCTGGCTGTTTTTTGAAACCGTGCTGCCGCTGATGGGTACGGCCTCATACGTGTTTGTCTACCGGGCCATCGGCGCGCCGGAAGCGTACACGGGGTTTGTGGTGCTGGGCGGCGCAATGACGGCCTTCTGGCTGAACGTGCTGTGGGCGATGGCAAGCCAGCTTTACTGGGACAAGGACGGGGGCAACCTGGAACTATACGTTGTGTCGCCCGGCCCGCTGATGGCGATCCTGCTGGGCATGGCAGTCGGTGGCGTTCTGATGACGGCCACGCGCGCGGTTATCATCCTGGTCGTCTGTTCGCTGCTGTTTAACGTCAGCTATCAGATCGCCAGCCTGCCGCTGCTCATCCTGATTTTTGTGACGACGATGGCCGCCCTGTACGGCATGGGTATGATGTTCGCATCGGTCTTTCTGGCCGCCGGACGCGAAGCCTGGCATATCTCCAATCTGCTGCAAGAGCCGATTTACCTGGCGTCCGGCTTCTATTTTCCGGTCAAGGCGATGGGGTTCTGGATTGCGACGTTCGCATCGGTCATTCCGCTGACGCTCGGCCTGGACGCGATGCGGCAGCTTATTTTCGCGGGCGACCCCACGCTGGGTTTTCTGTCCGTGGAAGCCGAACTGCTGATTTTGCTGGTGCTGTCCGTCGTTTTCATCTACGGCGCGATTAAGATGCTGGCAAAACTGGAAGAAATTGGCCGGCGCGAGGGCCGCTTGATTGAACGCAGGAGGTGAACAGTGTCCATCACACGCCCGTTATTAGACACGCCTTTCATCCGCCGCAGCAACCACCTGCGGACGTTCATCACAGCGTCCTGGTTGGGCTGGCAGATCGAGTCCAACTGGGCCGACCCGTTCCTGTTCGCGGTGTATTCGATTGTTCGCCCCGTGACCAGTGTGCTGATTCTGGTGGTGATGTACAGCGTCATCACCAACGGCGCGCTGCAAGAGCCGATTTTCGCCTATATCTACCTGGGCAACGCGCTGTACATCCTGGTGGGGCAGGTGATTACCGGCGTAAGCTGGTCGGTGATTGACGACCGGGAGCATTACCGCACGCTGCGCCAGCTTTACACAACGCCGATGGATGGCTACTCTTACCTGATGGGTCGAGGGGTGGCGCGGCTCATCATCGGGCTGATCTCGGTGCTGATTACTATTGGCTTTGGGATGGTCGCTTTCCAACTGCCGATTTCGATTGGCACGATTGACTGGCTGATGCTGGTCATCAGCACCGTTCTGGGCGTCCTGTCGCTGGCGGCTATCGGTATGGTAGTCGGCTCGCTGACGCTGATGCTGGCGCGGCACTTCTGGTCACTAGGGGACGCGATCTCCGGCGCGCTGTACCTGTTCACCGGGGCAATCTTTCCGCTGGATGTGCTGCCGGCCTGGCTGCGCCCGATTGGTTTTGCCTTCCCGGTGACGTACTGGCTGGAGCTGGCGCGGCGTGCCATCCTCGGCCCGAATGCGGCGAAGTTCCCCACTTTATCGGGCTTCTCCGACCTGGAACTGACCGGCATCCTGGCGGCCATCACGCTGGCGCTGCTGGTCTTCTCGTGGTTTTTTTACCGGTGGGCGCTGCATCGCGCCAAAGAAAACGGCATTTTCGATATGGAAACCTCGTATTAAGCGGGGTGTCGGGGCGAACTGAAAACCCGCCCCGACGTTTCACTATTCGATCAGCCGAATTTTTCGCGCAGTACGTCTTCCAGCGTCGGCGTGCCGACCACCTGAAGTTCATAACGAACGCGCTCCATCGGCAGCTTGATTTTGATGACCCGCCGCAGGTCAATCGGCGTGGCGACGATGACCAGATCGGCGTCGGCGCTGTTGATGGTCTGTTCCAGTTCGGCCATCTGTTTCGCGCCATAACCCATCGCCGGCAGCACATGGCCGGTGGTGGGATACTTATTATAGGTGTCTACAATCGAACCGACGGCAAAGGGGCGCGGGTCAATGATTTCCGCCGCGCCGAAACGCTGCGCCGCGATGACGCCCGCGCCGTAAGCCATTTCGCCGTGTGTCAGCGTCGGGCCGTCTTCCACCACCAACACGCGCTTGCCGCGAATGGCAGCGGCGTTGTCCACGAACAGCGGCGAAGCGGCTTCCAGAATGATCGCGTTGGGGTTGGCGGCCTGGATGTTTTCGCGTACTTTGCGGATATTCGCATAGTCGGCAGTATCCACTTTATTGATGAGTACCACGTCGGCTGAACGCAGGTTGGCTTCGCCGGGATGATAGGCGATTTCGTGGCCGGGGCGGTGCGGGTCTACGACGACGATATGCAGGTCGGGGCGGTAGAAGGGCAGGTCATTGTTGCCACCGTCCCACACGATCACGTCGGCTTCTTCTTCGGCTTTCTTCAGAATCGCGCCGTAGTCGACGCCTGCATAGATGACCGCGCCCCGGTCAATGTACGGCTCGTATTCTTCGCGCTCCTCGATGGTGCATTCATATTCGTCCAGGTCATCATATTCGGCGAACCGCTGTACGGCCTGCGCCACCAGATTGCCATAGGGCATGGGGTGACGCACCGCCACGACACGATGACCGAATGATTGCAAAGCGCCGACCACAAAGCGCGAAGTCTGACTCTTGCCGCTGCCGGTGCGCACGGCGCAGACCGACACCACCGGCTTGCTGCTTTTGATCTGTGTAGCGCTTGTCCCCATCAGCCGGAAGTCTGCCCCGGCGGCCAGCACCTGCGATGCCTTGTGCATCACGTACTCGTGGGAGATGTCGCTGTAGGCGAAAATGACCTGTTCGATCTGCCGGTCACGGATCAGGTTGAGCAGGTCGCGCTCATCATAAATCGGGATGCCCTGGGGATACAGGCTGCCGGCCAGTTCGGCGGGGTAAAGACGGCCTTCGATGCCGGGGATTTGCGTTGCGGTGAAGGCGACGATTTCGTACTGTTCGTTGTCGCGGAAGAAGGTGTTGAAATTGTGAAAGTCGCGCCCGGCTGCGCCCATAATCAGCGTGCGTATACGAGCCATGATGCTTGCGAACTCCTCTGAATTTGTTTGAAATGAACGACGGAATTGTGCTTTTGATAGTGTAACCTGTATGAGACGGCAGGGCAATCGCTTCAACAGCATTCAGACCCCCTCTCAATCTCCCCCGAATTCGGGGGAGACCTGGCTGCCGATGGGATGAAGCCCCCGCCCTGAATTCGGCGAGCCGAATGGGGACGTTTGTCCCCTGAGCGCGAGGGGGTTTGGGGGTGGGGTCAAGAGCGCACAGCGTGCTTATTGAGACGATGCATCTTCAAACGATTACCCTGTATGAGACGGCTTATCTACATGCTTTCTGTCATCAGGCACGTTACAATAAATAACTTCGCTCATCTCATCATTAAAGGATGTTCAGTATGACGCTGCGCGTAACCGTATGGAATGAGGGTCGCCATGAAAAGACCCATGAGGACGTGCGAAAGATGTACCCGGAAGGGCTGCACCAGCCCATCGTGAACTTCCTGCGCGAGCAGGGGATGCAGGCGCGGGCGGCCACGCTGGACGAACCCGAACACGGCCTGACCGAAGCGGCGCTGGCCGAAACCGACGTGCTGATCTGGTGGGGACACATGGCGCACGGCGACGTGCAGGATGCCATCGTCGAGCGCGTCCGGCAGCGGGTGCTGGAAGGTATGGGGCTGATCGTGCTGCATTCCGGCCATTTTTCGAAAATCTTCAAACTGCTGATGGGGACAAGCTGTAATCTGAAGTGGCGCGAAGCCAACGAGCGCGAGCGCATCTGGGTGGTATCGCCGGGGCATCCGATCACCGAAGGGCTGGGGGAATACTTTGAGATTCCGCGCGAAGAGATGTACGGCGAGTTTTTCGATGTGCCGGCCCCGGATGAGCTGGTGTTCGTGAGCTGGTTCCAGGGCGGCGAGGTGTTCCGCAGCGGGTGCTGTTACACGCGCGGCCGCGGCAGAATCTTTTACTTCCGCCCCGGCCACGAAACCTACCCGACATATTACCAACCGGAAGTGCTGCGGGTGATCGCTAACGCCGTCCGCTGGGCCGCGCCGAGCGCCGGGCCGTCGGTGACGTTCGGCCAGCGTCCGCAGCCGTTGGAGAAGCTCGGCTGACGACCGATCATCGGAGTCATTGGGCTATTGCTCACGTTCCGCTTATCTCTTATGATTATGATAAAAAAGGTGGTTTAAGCGGTGGAGAAGCCCTTAACAAGCCTTGCCGAGAAAACTATGTTCGATCATCCCGCAGCCGAACAGCTCATTAAGCTGGCGCTGGCCGAAGACCTGGGCGAGCGCGGCGACATCACCTCACAGGCGACCATTCCTGCCCACGTCCGCTTATGCGGGCGGCTGCGGGCCAAGGCCGGCGGCGTGCTGGCCGGCCTGCCGCTGGTGGAGATGGTCTTCCGCCAGGTAGACCCAAACGTGACCGTATCTTTTTATGCCCATGATGGTGAGCATGTTTCTGATGGGACGGTTGCCGCCGAAGTGATCGGACCCGGACGCTCGGTGCTGACCGGCGAACGGGTCGCGCTGAATTTCGTCCAGCGTCTCAGCGGAATCGCCACCCTGACGGCGCAGTTTGTAGCCGCAGTGGAAGGCACGCAGGCGATCATCCTGGATACGCGCAAAACGACGCCGGGCTGGCGGTCGCTGGAAAAGTACGCAGTGCGGATGGGCGGCGGGCAAAATCACCGCACCGGCCTGTATGACATGGTGCTGGTGAAGGACAATCATATTGATGGGGCGGGGGGGATCGCGGCAGCGGTGAACGCGGCGCGTGCTTATCCGCCTGTCCGTGATGTGCTGATTGAGGTCGAAGTGCGCACGCTGGACGAACTGCGCGAGGCGCTGTCGCTGGGTGTGGATCGCATCCTGCTGGACAACATGGACGAAGAACAGATGCGGGCTGCCGTACAGTTGGCGGCGGGGCGCGTGCCGCTGGAGGCCTCCGGCAATATGAGTCTCGAACGGGCGCGGGCAGTCGCCGAGACCGGCGTGGATTTTATCAGCGTCGGCGCGCTCACTCATTCTGCCCCGGCGCTCGATCTATCTATGAAAATCACGCGGGTGTGATGTAGAGGAGTCAATGTCAATGATGGAAAATATGATGCCACCCGTAGTTATGGCCGGTGATGAAACTTTGATCGAACAGGAACAGGCGGCCATCGAACGCATCCGGGCGGCGCGTCGCATTCTGGGCGATCAGGTCGTCATCCTGGGACACCATTACCAGCGCGATGAAGTGATACAGTTCGCCGATTTTCAGGGCGACAGCTACCAGCTAAGCCGGGAAGGCGCGAAGGTGGCCGCTAAATATATCGTGTTCGCGGGCGTTCACTTCATGGCGGAAAGCGCCGTCATCCTGGGGCGCGACGAACAGACCGTGATTCTGCCGAACATGCAGGCCGGGTGCAGCATGGCGGACATGGCGAATCTGGAACAGGTGTTAACCGCCTGGGCGGAACTCGAAGACGTGCTGGGTGCCGACCCCGGCAGCGTCATCACGCCGATCACCTACATGAACAGCAGCGCCGACCTGAAGGCGTTCGTGGGTGAAAACGGCGGCACGGTCTGTACATCGTCGAACGCGCGCGGCGCGCTGGAGTGGGCTTTTGCCCAGCGCGAGAAAGTGTTCTTTTTCCCGGATCAACACCTGGGGCGCAACACCGGCAAGCAGATGGGTATACCGCTGGAACAGATGGTGCTGTGGAATCCCTTCAAACCCTACGGCGGCCTGACCGACGACCAGATTCGCGGCGCGCGGATTATTCTGTGGCAGGGGCATTGCAGCGTTCACCAGCAGTTCCGCCCGGAGCATGTTGACCTGTGGCGGCGTCATCATCCCGATGTTCATATCCTGGTGCATCCTGAATGCGCGATGGAGGTGGTAGACAAAGCCGATTATATCGGCTCGACGGCTTACATCATCAAAATGGTGGAAGCCGCGCCGCCGGGCAGCAAGTGGGCTGTCGGCACAGAAATTCATCTGGTCAACCGGCTGAAGAATGCTCACCCAGACAAAATGGTGGAATCGCTGTCGCCGTTTTCGTGCCTATGCAGCACTATGTACCGCATCAGCCCGATTGATCTGGCGAACGCGCTGGAAAACCTGGTGGCAGGCCGCGTCGTTAACCCGATTACCGTACCGCCGGACATCCGCCGAAATGCCAGATTGGCGCTCGACCGGATGCTTGCCATACCGAAGTAGCGAAATGGAATGAACAAACTTCACACCCACACACTCATCATTGGCTGCGGCATCGCCGGGGCGGCTGCCGCTTTGCGCCTGAGTGATGACCCGGCGCATCATGTCATCGTCATTACCCGCGCCGCCGAGGCTTCCGACACGGCTTCGACCTGGGCGCAGGGTGGCATCGTCACACGCGGCCTGGACGACTCGCCCGACCTGCTGGTGCGGGACATCCTGGAAGCCGGTGCGGGGCTGAGTTCGCCCCATATGGCGCGCATCCTGGCGGAAGAAGGGCCGGAACTGGTGCGCTCTGTGTTAATCGAACGCTGCGGCGTGCGCTTCGACCACACCGACGATGGCGAACTGGTCTACGGGCTGGAAGGCGCGCACAGCACCCGGCGGATTCTGCATGTTGGCGACCAGACCGGCGCGGCCATCATCAACGGGATGCTCAAGACGCTGGCCGAACGCCCGAACGTTAAGCTGCTCACCCACCATACGGCGGTTGACCTGATTACCTTTCCGCATCATGCGCTTGACCCGCTGATGGTTTACGAGCCGATCACCTGTCATGGCGCGTATGTGCTGAATCGGAAAACCGGTGAAGTTGATCGCGTGCTGGCCGGGCAGACCGTCCTGGCGACCGGCGGCCTGGGGCAGATTTTCCTGAATACCAGCAATCCAAAGGGCGCGCGCGGAGATGGGCTGGCGATGGCCTGGCGCGCCGGGGCGCGGGTCGTTAACGCCGAATATGTGCAGTTCCACCCGACTACACTCAGCGTGCGGGGCGCGCCGAACCTGCTCATCAGCGAGGCGGTGCGCGGCGAAGGCGCGGTGCTGCTGACGCCGGATGGCCGACCGTTTATGGAGAATTACGCGCCGGAATGGAAAGACCTGGCTCCTCGTGATGTGGTAGCGCGCGCCATCCAGACGGAGATGCTGGAACATGGCTACGAACATGTTTACCTGGACATCGCCAGCAAGCACCCCGCCGATTTTATCCGCAGCCGTTTTCCGCTGCTGGCGGCCAACTGCGCCCAGTACGGGCTGGACGTGACGCGCGATCTGATTCCGGTCGTGCCTGCCGCGCATTATTTCTGCGGCGGCGTCCTCACCGATGAGTGGGGGCAAACCAGTCTGGAAGGGCTGTACGCAGTCGGCGAGGTAAGCTGTACCGGCCTGCACGGCGCGAACCGGCTGGCAAGCACCAGCCTGTTGGAAGGGCTGGTGTGGGGCGACCGCGCCGCGCGTCATATCCTGCCCCGACGGTGCGACCCGGTGGACGATGCCCGCGTGCCGGGGTGGGTCTACCGGGGTGACAGCGAGCCGGACCCGGCCTTGATCGAAGTGGATATGACGACGATCAAAAATGTGATGTGGCATTACGTCGGCCTGGTGCGGACCGCCGAACGTCTGGCGCGCGCTGAGCGCGAACTGCGTCACCTTTGGCACGAAATCGAGGAATTTTACCGCAGCCAGCGGTTAAACGATGCGCTTGTGGGGCTGCGCAACGCCGTGCAGGTGGCGCGAATCGTCACTTTTTCGGCACAGCGCAACCGCGTCAGCCGGGGAGCGCATTACCGCGCCGATGCGGCGTCTGCGCCGTCTATGACCGAAATGCCGGCCAGCCGGATGAGCCGATGAGGACTTGACCGATGAACCCGGATTTTATTTATCTTGACCACAGCGCGACGACGCCGACCGATCCGCGCGTCGTTGAGGCGATGATGCCGTACTGGACGGCGCAGTTCGGCAACCCGTCCAGCCTGCATCAGATCGGGAAAGCCGCAAAACTGGCGCTGGACACGGCGCGCGAAACTGCCGCCGGCGTATTGAACTGCTCGCCCACCGAGATTGTCTTCACCAGCGGCGGCACAGAAAGCGACAATCTGGCGCTGAAAGGCGTGGCGCGGGCGATGCGGGCGCGTGGCCGGGGCAGCCACATCATCACGACGGCGGCTGAACATCACGCCGTGCTGGATGTGGCGAAAGAACTGGCCGATGACGGTTTCGATGTGACCTTCCTGCCGGTGGACGAATCGGGCCGCGTGACTGCCGGGCAGGTGATGGAGGCTGCGCGCGATGATACGATTCTGGTGAGCGTGATTTATGCCAACAACGAAGTCGGCAGCGTGAACCCGATTGCCGAGATCGGCGCGGCGCTGCGCGAGCGGCGTATTCCGTTCCATACCGACGCAGTGCAGGCTCCCGGCGGTCTGCCGCTGGATGTGAAGGCGCTCAATGCTGACCTGATGAGCCTTTCGGCGCACAAGTTTTATGGCCCGAAAGGTATCGGCCTGCTGTACGTGCGCCGCGCCGTGCCGCTGCAAGCGCAGATGGTCGGCGGCGGGCAGCAGTCGCACCGCCGCAGCGGCACCGAGCCGGTCGCGCTGATCGTGGGGCTGGCCGAGGCGCTGCGGCTGGTCGAAAGCGAACGCGAACAAACCGCCGCGCGGCTGATCGCGCTGCGCGATACGCTGATCGCACGTGTGCTGGCGACCATCCCGGAGGCGGCGCTGACGGGACACCCGACCGAACGCCTGCCGGGGCA
Source organism: Chloroflexota bacterium (assembly GCA_013388735.1). Classification (GTDB taxonomy): domain Bacteria; phylum Chloroflexota; class Anaerolineae; order Aggregatilineales; family Phototrophicaceae; genus CFX2. The sequence continues at coordinate 13,689 of JACAES010000012.1, forward strand.
TACCAGCTTCGTCATGAAGGGGTTGAACGGCGATTCGATCCTGCTCGACCTGAACGAAGTCGGCGTCGGTGCCAGCGGCGGAAGCGCCTGCACGACCGGCCAGCAGGAGCCGAGTCATGTGCTGGTAGCGATGGGCATAGACCCTGACCGGCTGATGGGGCAGATGCGGTTTGTGCTGGGCAAACACAGCCAACCGGAGCATATAGACCGGCTGCTCTATCATCTGGCTGCCCTGGTCGAACGTCACCGGGGGATGGTGCCGGAGATCGAACGCCGGGTTTAGCGATGAAACGCGGGAATCAAAAGCCCCTTTGTGCAAGGGGCTTTTTGCTGCCTGTGGACGTGGGGGTTCCGCCACCCCGTCTGCAAAGTCGTTAACAGCCGGTTTTCGCGTTTGACCAATGCGCCTTCTCGCTACTGCCCGGCCCGGCCTCCGCATCGAGACTATTTCACGCCCATGATAGACCTATTGTATTACAGGCGGCGTTAATTTCAAGAGCGAGGTGAGTGATTTAACGCGCCAATTCCTGGGCCAATTCAATCAAATCCAGGTCAATCTCTTTTTTGGTGGCGACCACTTCGGAAAGCGGCGTGGTGGTGATTTCGCTTTTGTTGAGGCCGACCAGGACGTTGTACTCACCGCGTTCCAGGCAGCGGACGGCTGCCGCGCCCAGACGGGTCGCCAGCAGGCGGTCGAAAGCGCCGGGCTGGCCGCCGCGCTGGATGTGTCCCAGCCGGGTGACTCGCAGTTCAAAGCCCAGGCGCTCTTTGTGGGTCTTAAAGTATTGTTCCAGTTCTTCGGCGTCGTGCTGCGCGCCTTCGGCCACCACGACGATGGCGTGGGCTTTGCCGCGTTCGTAAGCCCCGCGCAGCTCGCGGGCGATTTCTTCGGGTTGGGTTTCGACTTCGGGGATGACGATGGCTTCCGCGCCGCCGGCGATGCCGCTCATCAGCGCCAGATAACCGCAGTCGCGCCCCATGACCTCGATCAGAAAGGCGCGCTGGTGAGACGATGCGGTGACTTTCAGGCGGTCAATCGCTTCCAGGGCGATGTTCAGGGCAGTGTCCACGCCGATGGTGATTTCCGAGCCGTAGAGGTCATTGTCAATGGTCGAGGCGACGCCGACGACCGGAAAGCCCATCTCGGAAAGGGCGTGCGCGCCGGTCTGCGAACCGTTGCCGCCGATCACAACCAGGCCATCAATATCACGCTTCCGTAGTTCCCGGATGGCGCGCAGCCGCCCTTCTTCGGTTTTGAATTCGGGGCAGCGGGCGCTGCCGAGGATGGTGCCGCCCAGCTGGATGATGTTGCTCACGTCACGCGCGCCCATCTGCCGTATCGTGCCGGCGATCAGACCGCTGTAACCCTGCTCGACTCCGTAGATTTCCCAACTTTTGACGATGCCGGTTCGCACGACGGCGCGAATGGCTGCGTTCATGCCGGGAGCGTCACCCCCACTGGTTAGAACGGCAATGCGTTTCACGTGTCCTCCTCAACTGCTAGATGATTGATGCGGCAGTTTGCGCCGGCACAGGTTCAATCCAGACCGGGATAAGTCTACTCCGTTCGCGCGCGAATCCCAAACATTGTCGCGATTCGAGTATACTTCTAAACGGACAGATGATTTCGTATCGGGAAGCGGACGCATAAAACGGGGAAAAGAAAAAATGACTTTTGAGACACTTCTTTACCAGGTAGATGGCGCGGCACTGACCATCACCATGAACCGCCCGGAGCGGCTGAATGCCATGAACGATACCATGCGCCGCGAGTTGATCGCGGCTTTTTCGCAGGCCGCCGACGACGAAACGGTGCGCGTGGTGGTGCTGACCGGGGCAGGGCGGGGTTTTTGCTCCGGCGCAGACCTGGCGGCAGCGATGGAAAACGGCGCGCCGGTCAACTTTGGCGAACTGTTGCGGGAAACCTATAACCCGCTGGTGATGCTGATGCGCGGCCTGCCGAAGCCGATCATCGCCGCCGTCAACGGCGCGGCTGCCGGGGCGGGCATGAGCCTGGCGCTGGCCTGCGATCTGCGGATTGCCGCCGAAAGCGCCTCGTTTATGCAGGCGTTCGTCAAAATCGGCCTCGTGCCGGACAGCGGTTCGACCTGGCTGCTGCCGCGTCTGGTTGGGCTGACGCGCGCCCTGGATTTGATGCTGACCGGGCGGCGCGTGGCGGCGGACGAGGCGCTTTCGCTGGGGCTGGTCAACGCGGTTGTGCCGGATGGCCGGCTGATGGAGACGGTACACGAGACGGCGCGCGCTTTTGCCGAAGCGCCCACGCGCGCCATCGGGTACATCAAACAGGCGGTCAATTTCGCGCTCGACCAAAACCTGGAAGCTGCGCTGGAAAAAGAAGCTGAACTGCAAGACCTGGCCGGGGCGACCGACGATCACCGGGAGGGCGTGGCGGCCTTCCTGGAAAAACGCCCCCCGCAGTTTACAGGCCGGTGAGCGGCCTAATCACTGCCGCGCAGCCGGGGGTCAAGCGCGTCGCGCAGGGCGTCGCCGAGCAGGTTAAAGCCCAGCACGATCAGAACAATCGTCAGGCCGGGGAATAACATCACCCACCATTTGCCGGAGGCCAGCGCCGGCTGGCTTTCGGCCAGCATTTTGCCCAGCTCCGGCCAGGGCGGCTGCTGCCCAAGCCCCAGGAAACCCAGCGCCGCCGTGGTGATAACTGCCGTGCCGAGCATCAGGGTGGCCTGTACGATCAGTGGGGCGAGGCTGTTGGGCAGCACATGAGAAAGCATGATGCTAAACCCGCCCGCGCCGACGCTGCGCGCCGCTACCACGTATTCGGTGTTGCGAATGGAAATTGCCATCGAGCGGCTGAGGCGGGCGAAGGTGGGAATCTGCGTGATGGCAATCGCAATCATGCCGTTGGTCAGGCTGGCCCCTGCGACCGTCACCAGGGCAATCGCCAGCAGCAGTGATGGAAAGGCCAGGATGACATCCATCGAACGCATCGAAATGCTTTCGACCCATCCGCTGAGGAACCCTGCCGCCAAGCCGATGGAAACGCCAATGCTGAGGGAGATGCCGACCACGAAAGCGCCCACGCTGAGCGAAACCGACAGGCCGTGTCCCACGCGGCGCATGATGTCGCGCCCGTTTTTGTCCGCGCCGAAGGGGAACTCACAGGTCATGTCGCCGATTGACTGTTTTTCCACGTCGTTAAGCTGCGAGGTCAGCCAGCCCACCAGACAGTCCGGCGGGCGATAGCGCGCCCCCAGGTTGTTGTCGCGCACCGGATCGTAGTTATCCAGCAGGGGGACGATGATGGCAATAGTGATCGAAGCCAGCGCGAGGAAACCGCCGATTCGCGCGCTGGGGTTGCGCCACAGGCGGCGCGTGATGTCTCGCAGCATTTCCCGCCGGGCGCTGCCGCCGTTCAAACGTTTTACAGGTTCCGAGGTTTTAAGCTGGGTCGCGGTACTCATCAGGCCACTCGAATCCGGGGATCAACCAGGGCATACAGGATGTCAACGACATAATTGATGATAACGTAAATAAGGGAAACGACCAGAGTCACGGACTGCACAATGGGGTAGTCGCGGGCGATGATCGAATCGAACAGCCACTTGCCGATGCCTGGCCAGGAATAGATGGTTTCGGTCAGCACCGCGCCGGAAAGCAGCGTGCCAAGCTGCAAGCCGATGATGGTGATGATGGGCAGCAGCGCATTTCGCAGCGCGTGGGAAAAGATGACCGGACGTTCGCCCAGACCTTTGGCGCGGGCGGTGCGGATGTAATCCTGATTCAGCACTTCCAGCATGGACGAGCGGGTGATGCGGGCGATAATCGCCAGCGGCACGGTGAACAGCGTCACAGCCGGCAGGATTAAATGCGAAATCGTATTTTGCAGGGCTTCCCAGTTGCCGGTCAGGATCGAATCCACAACAAACAACCCGGTTCGGGTTTCCAGTTCGATGCTCGAATCAATACGTCCGATGAACGGCAGCAGCTTTAACTGCACGCCGAACAGATAAATGAGCAGCAGTCCCAACACGAAAATCGGCACGGATACCCCTAGCAGCGCCCCGAACATGGTGGTGGTATCCACCACCGAGTTACGGCGCACGGCGGATATGATGCCCATCGGCACGCCGATAACCGACGCCAGAGTGATGGCAACCAGCGACAGCTCGATGGTCGCCGGGAAGCGGCTGCGCAGTTCGTTGGCGATTGGGATATTGCCGCGTACTGTGTTGCCCAGGTCGCCCTGGAGCAGATTGCCGATCCAGATGACATATTGTTCCGGCAGGGGTTTGTTCAGGCCCAGGCGTTCCCGGATGGCGGCGACGTTTTCCGGTGTGGCGCGTTCGCCCAGGATGGCAACTGCCGGGTCGCCGGGGATGAGCCGCAGCAGCAAAAACACCAGGATGGATACGCCGATGATGACGGGAATAGATTCCAATGCGCGGCGGATAATATACTTCGACATCATTCACTTCTTGCTGATTATAGGGGCGTGATTGTATCCCGTAAGCCGTTCAACATCAATCAGGATATAACAGATGGGGCAAGGTTCGCCTTGCCCCACTGGACGTACAGTTAATGCCTGCCGGTATGCCTTAGCCCAGGGTGACGTATTTGTACAGTTCCTTGCCAAACGGGCTGGGAACCCAACCGCTCACACGCTTGCTGAAAGCCAGCGGCACCGGGCCATGCGCGATGTACACACGGTCGGCACCGGCGGCATGGATAGCCTCGGCCTCTTTGTACAGCGCATCACGGGTGGCGGGATCGGTCAGGGCGCGCGCCTGCTGGAGCAGGGCGGCCACTTCTGCGTTCTGGTAGAAGCCTTCACGCGCCAGCGGTTTGTCTACGTCATGGAAGAAGTAGCCGATGAAGTTGTCCGGGTCGCCGTTGTCGCCCGTCCAGCCCAGTTGGTACAGGCCGAGCAGATTGCCGTTGGAGCGTTCGGACAGGTAGGTTGACCAGTCGCCGGCGGAGGTCGCTTCGGCGTTGATGCCGACGGCGGCCAAGTCGGCGGCCATTGCGTTGGCAATGCCTTCACCGTCCGGGTTGTAGGGGCGAACGACCGGCATGTAGTACAGCCGCACCGGGATAGTTTCCACCACTTCGTCGGTGACGTTGCCGTTTTCATCCAAGCCCAGGACATGCACTTCGCTCAGACCATCTGGGAAACCGGCCTGGGCCAGCAGTTCTTTAGCCTTTTCGGGGTCATAGGGGGTTTTGACATCCGGGTTGAAGCCAATAGCGATAGTGGGCGGGTTCATTGTGTTGGCAGGGACGGCGGCTTCGTTGTAGAAAGCGCCCACGATGGCTTCGCGGTTGATCGCCAGCGAAATCGCCTGACGCACCAGGGGGTCGCGGAATTCCTGGATGCGGTAGTTGAAGGCCAGATAGAAGGTGTTGAACGACGGGCGATAAACGATGTACAGGTTATCGCTGGATTCGATGGTCGGGATGTCCTCGACGTTGGGCTGTTCGAAGCCATCAATTTCGCCGGCCTGGAGGGCGGCAAACCGCGCGGCGCTATCCGGGATGGATTTGTATTCGATGCGCGTGATGTTGCCCGGAATCTCCGTCCAGTAACCCTCGTAGCGTTCCATGACCACCTGGACATCCGGCACCCACTCGACGAACTTGAACGGGCCGGTGCAGACGTAGCCGACTTCCGGCGTGCCGTAAGCAGCGCCGGCGGCTTCGACGGCGGTGGGGCTGGCGATCTGGAAGTTCGACATCGCCAGGTTGTTCAGGAAAGCGCCGATGGGCTGCGACAGGGTGATGACGACTTCGTATTCGCCGGTAGCCTGCACATCGGTGATGATCGAATTTTCGTCAAAACCGCCGAACTGCGCTTCGTAATACTCGTAAACCTGGCCTTCTTCATCGAGGTGCTGCGGGTGATCGGTCAGACGCCAGCGGTCGAAGTTCCACTTGACGGCCTCAGCATTGAAGGGCGTGCCGTCGTGGAAGGTGATGCCTTCACGCAGCTTGAACGTCCAGGTCAAGCCGTCCTCGGTCACGGTCCAGCTTTCGGCCAGCCAGGGTTCAACCTCGGTGGTCGAGCCGACGAATGACGCGAGCGCCTCGCAGCCCTGGTTGGTGACATTCAGCGAGATGCCGTCGGTGACCAATGCCGGGTCAAGCTGAACCGGGTTGCCGAAAGCGCCCCAACGGAAAGTTGTATCCTGGGCAGCGGCGGGCGCCACGGCGACGATTAACACAACCATCGCCAAGCTAAAATAAGTTAGAACTCTACGCATCTCCAAGTCCTTTCACAATAATCAGTAATGCAGAACGGCCAAGCATAAATGTAAGCCGAGGGGACTTTTTTATTATGCTCAGCCGGGTAGAATTTAGCACAATATCCGATATTTGACCAGATATTGCCCGTATAGTTTTTACTTCGAGACCACGGCTCAGGTTCAGGTCATCATCAGAACTGGTTCGATGCGCTCCATGGCCCAATCAATCTCCTCGCGGGTGATGACCAGCGGCGGCGCAAAACGGATGACTGTTTCGTGCGTTTCCTTACACAGCAGCCCTTCTTTTTGCAGCGCCTCGCAAAAGCGGCGCGCGCCGCCGGCTTCCCGCTTCAGCTCCACGCCGATGAGCAGGCCGCGCCCGCGCACTTCCTTGATATGCTCACTCTCAACGCGCCGCAGACGCCCCAGCAGATATTCGCCCTGGCTGACGGCGTTTTCGATCAGCCCTTCTTCGATCAGGACTTTGAGCGATTCGCGGGCGACCGCCGCCGCCAGCGGATTGCCGCCGAAGGTTGAGCCGTGATCGCCGGGTTTAAACACGCCCAGGATTTCCCGGCTGGCGAGGACGGCGGATACCGGATAAAAACCGCCGGAAAGCGCCTTGCCGATTGTGACCATATCCGCCCGAACGCCTTCCCAGTCGGCGGCGAAGAGCCGCCCGGTTCGGCCCAGGCCGGTCTGGATTTCGTCGGTGATGAGCAGAACATTGTGCCGTGTGCAGATTTCGCGCACCTGCCGCAGATAACCTTCCTGCGGGATGATGACGCCGCCTTCGCCCTGAATGGGTTCCACCATGAAAGCGACTGTCTTAGGCGTGATGGCCGCTTCCAGCGCTGCTGCGTCGCCATAAGGGATGGTGACGAAACCCGGCGTGTAAGGGCCAAAGTCCGCGCGGTACTGTTCCTCGGTGGAAAAGCTGATGATGCTGATGGTGCGCCCGTGAAAGTTTCCGGCGCAGGCGATGATTTCGGCCTGGTTTTCCGGCACGCCCTTAACCTGATAGCCCCATTTGCGGGCGGCTTTCAGCGCGGTTTCGACCGCTTCAGCGCCGGTGTTCATCGGCAGCACCATCTCGTAGCCGGACAGTTCGCACAGTTCCTGCGCCAGCAGCGGAAGCTGGTTGTTGCGGAACGCGCGCGAGGTCAGCGGCAGGCGCGAGGCCTGCTCGATCAGGGCTTTCAGGATACGGGGATGGGCGTGTCCCTGGTTGACCGCCGAATAGGCGCTCAGGAAATCCAGGTAGCGGTTGCCCTCCACGTCCCATACCCAGATTCCCTCTCCGCGTTCCAGCACCACGTCCAGCGGTTTGTAGTTGTGCGCGTTATACTGCTTTTCCAGGGCGATGAAGTCGGATGTGTTCATAAGTGTTTCCTTATCGAATGGCTCGTGTATCTGGAAATCTCAGGCAGACCGGTATGCTGCATTTCTGGCATGAGGATATTTTTGCTTATAGCATAAGTATATCGGCTGTGCGGGGCGATCCGATAGTTTATTTGTCAATACTTACAAATCAGGCTGTATAATCAGCACGCATTTTTGGGCGAACTGCCCAAGAGGGGATGATGCCGCCTTTGCCTGTCCATCAGCAAATCACGTTTTTGTACACCGCTGACCTGGCCCGCACCGCGCGTTTTTACGAGGACATCCTCGGTTTGCCGCTGGCGCTCGATCAGGGCGCGTGCCGCATTTACCGCGTGTGCGGGGACGCCTTTGTCGGCTTCTGCCAGCGTGATGGCCTCACGGCGGAAGCCGCCGACCGCGTGATCTTCACGCTGGTCACGCCGGACGTGGAAGCCTGGCACGCTTATCTTCAGGGGCGCGGCGTCGTATTTGAAAAACCGCCGTCGCACAACCCGAAGTATCAGATTTTTCACGCGTTCCTGCGCGACCCGAACGGTTATCTCATCGAAATCCAGCGTTTTTTAGACCCGGCCTGGCCGCCACCGGAGGGTTAGCTTCTGTTGACATTTGAGTTTCAGTGCAGTATTCGGGTATGATACCGTAACCATGATATAAGAAGCGTTTCGGACAGCTATTATATCCTGTGCTATAAACAGCTTCGTCGCATGTTGTTATTCAGGATGGGATTATGTACACGCTCATAAAAGGCACCTATTATATTGTTGGCATGTCGCCCGATGCCGATTCCATCAAATTCAGAGCCGATAACCCCGATCATTGGCAGAAGATTAAAACCGAAAATCGCAGGCAGCTTCAGGATGCATTGAAGAAAGAGGACGGTATCGTGACGATCCGCCTGCAGGCGATTGACGCGCTGGAAACCCACTACACGCCGCCTGCCATACGTCCGCCCAAAGACATTGGCCCCATAACCGGGAAGGCAAGAGAACCGGGCAAGGGCAGCCACAGACAGTCTCACCACTTTGGCGAAATGGCGACCAATACCTTTCTTGGGTTTATGGGCGTGACCGATGTTAAGTGGAAAAGCTGGGGGCGCAATACGTGGATTGATGAAGCGCGCGTCAAAGGCATCCGCATTGAAGAAAAACTGGGCGATGCCATTCCAGGCTCCATCATCACCGACGATGTTGAGCAGAATGGACGACCGCTGGGCTGGGTTTTCGCGGGTCATTCACCGATTACCGACGGCGCGCAACTGACAAAACACCAGGTTGGCGAGATGGTGTCTGCCAGCGCCAATTATCATTTACTGCAACGAGGCGTCGTGTATCCGTTTTTTTATATGGGGCTGCCTGGGGCAATACGCATTCCCCTGATGGAGGCGGCGCGGCAGGCGCAGCAGAACCCCGATCAGGATGACGTGTGGCTGCATGATCGCACCGATCAGGGCGTGGAGGTGGCCTCACTGGCAAGCCTCTATGACGATACGGTCATGTATCCGTACCTGTTTCGCCGTATCGTGCGCCAGTGGTACAGCAAGACGATGACGCGCTTCTGGGATGCGCTGCGGGATAAACATGGCGTCATCCCGGATGGCGAAGACCTGGGTCTGGATTTGGACGGATTCTTTGAGGAAGGCGACCCCTGGATTTTTGTCATCAGCGAACAGGATTTCCTGCATCTGAGCGACGTTCTGGATGTTACACGCACATCGTTGAAGCTGCGTGTGTATCCTTATGATATGGTCTTTCTTTCCTGAAGATGCGACTCAAACGGCATACCGTCGTGCGCCCCTGGAGGGAATCGAACCCCCGACCCACGGTTTAGAAGACCGCTGCTCTATCCTCTGAGCTACAAGGGCAAGTCAACGACCAACCGCTAAAGCGGCTGGCTTGTCCCTGACGCACTCGCACGAGGTGGAGCATGGCTCACTTTAACCGCATACGCCGTGTCGAGACAAAAGGCTGGTTGACTGGCAGC
>JACAES010000054.1 GCA_013388735.1 Chloroflexota bacterium
CCGCCAGCGCCAGCCAGAAGGCCGTCGGGGTATAAAGGCCGGCCAGCCCCAGCGCCAGTGCGCCCCAGGCCAGCACGCCCAGGCCGGCCAGCGCCTCAACGGCGATTCGTTCTGCTGCCGACCAGTCCGCGTCCGCCGTCACCCGCGCCAGCATTCGCTGCCCCAGGCCGCCGGCCACCATCACCAGCAGCCCGACCGCGCCGGCATCCAGCGCCGCCCCGCCCAGCGAACCGGCCAGCGCCGCATCCAGCGGTTTGTGTACCCAGTAGTAGCCCACCAGCACGGCCACCAGCCCGACCAGCACCGCCGCGATGCGCCCCATCCCGCGTTTCGATTCGTTCATCATGCCGCCACCATGATTAGATTTTGCCAAGAACCGGCTCTCCGCCGCCGTAAGCGGTAGGAACTGTCTCCGGTCTATGTTATAGTGTAGTCACGAACGGGCCGGAGGATAGTTGTTATGCCGTACATGATTGATGGTCATAATCTTATCGGCCAGCTCTCCGATATTTCGCTTGCTGACCCCAACGATGAAGCCCTGCTGGTGCAAAAACTGATCGGTTTCGCCGCCCGAACTGGCAAGCAGTGCGTGGTGATTTTCGATCACGGCCTGCCCGGCGGCTCGTCGCGTATGTCCACGCGCGCCGTCCAGGTGGTTTTTGCCTCGATGCGCTCCACCGCCGACCGGGTGATGATCGAACGTATCCGCAAAATTGCCGATGTAACCGGCTGGGTGATTGTGTCGTCGGATGAAGAAGTGCGCGAAACCGCCCGCAAGCGTCGTATGCCGGTGCTGACTTCCGCCGAGTTCGCTGCCCTGCTGCTCAACCCACCGCCGCCGGCTGTGGATGTCGGGGAAGCCACCGACGTGCATCTTTCTGACGCCGAGGTAGACGAGTGGCTGTCGCTGTTTGGCGACAAATGAGGGCGTCGAAAGCGGATAGACATTGTAATGATGCAATGGTAAAATCAGAGCGTTGGCGGGGTGTGGCGCAGTTGGCAGCGCGCATCGTTTGGGACGATGAGGCCCCCGGTTCGAGTCCGGGCACCCCGACCTGTACAGGTTGTGCTATAATCATCTGATAGGCGGGTATGGTGTAGTGGTAGCACATGACCCTTCCAAGGTCCTGGCACGGGTTCGAATCCCGTTACCCGCTCTGGCTTTTAGGGCGCATAGCTCAATGGCAGAGCTGACGGCTCATAACTGTTAGGTTCCAGGTTCGAATCCTGGTGCGCCCATCTTAACCCGCTCGTCCGAAGACTTATCCGATTGCCCACCACCCTGCTGAACACAGCATCCACACCCTGCATCCCATCAGACAAACACCTGAATAGTCTCGATTTGAGATAGCCTGGTTTGAGGTCATCGGCTTCGCGGATCAAACGCAGACCTTGACACCGCACGAGACGCTTTATCACGGCGTGTATACCGGACTATTTCAGTCGGCAAGCGGTCACGTTCGTGGACGCGGCGGCACTCATGCTCGCCCTCTGGAGCTACCGCGTATTTGTTCAGTGAGCGTGGTTGGGGGCGCGCACACCGGCGCGCCCCGCCCTCTACTTCCGTTTACGCCCCCTGCCGAACAGACCCGCCAGCGCCAACGGCAGCAGGAAAGCGAAGCCTGCCGGCCAGACCCAGGCCAGATCGCCGGGGCTGCCGGGGCCGGTGCGCGGCTCGGTGCGGCGCAAGTGAATCAACCGGTAGTTAACGGTCGCCTGGTTAAGTTTCTCGTCGCTCAGGGTGTGCGGGTCAACGCCGATCATGGGCGCGACAAAACCGCTGCCTTTCAATACCTCGCGCAGCAGCTTCAGCCGGTCGGGATGGTCGCTCACGTCCTCGGCGGTGGCCGCCCAGCGTTCGTTTTCCAGCCAGATTTCAACCTGCGGGTTCGCCAGGATGTTCTGATACCAGTGCGAGACGCTGCCGAACCCGGTGGTGCAGTACAGTCCGCCTTCGATTTCGGCGTAGTTCACTGGTGTCAGGCGGCGCAGGCCGGTTTTGCGCCCGGTATGGACGATGACCATAAAACGACCGGTCGTGTTGGGATAGCGGCTCATCGAAGGGCCGATGCCCAACCGCCACAGCAGCAGCATGATCTTGTTGAAATACCTGAAGAACTGCCGCAGTGTGGCCTCGGTCTGTGAATCGAGCGGAGTCATGTTTACACTTCCTTGAGCGAGAAGCCGATTATCAACGAATGATTTTGCCCCTATGGGGCTTTGTTCAGCGTGAGATTCTGGTCGTCCAGCAGGGAAGACAGCGTGACCGTCACATTATCGCCGCTGCCTTCAAAAATCGCCAGCAGGCTCATCAGCGCGTCATCGCCGACGAACGCGCCGGGTTGTCCCACCATCGGGTAGAGCGCAGAATCGCCGCCCGGCAGCACCGCCAGCAGCTTGTCATCGCCTGACCGGATCGTGAGCGTATAGTCCAGATAGGTGTAATCACCTACGTACTGCTGCAGCGCGGCAGGGTCGGGCGCGGTATCGAGCTGCGCCGTCAGCCCCTCGAACAGGCCGCGAAGCCGTTCCTCAGAGGCTTTGTATACAGTGTCGGCGGTGTGTTCCAGGCCGAAGGCGGTTTCAAAGATATAATCGCGCACTGCGTCCACAGAAAAGACGCACGCAATACGGTTACTGAGGACGACGACCGCCAGATTCGCCTCCGGCAGCAGCGCCAGGTCGGACGTAAAACCGCCCGCTCCGCCGTTGTGTTTGACGATTTGCAGGCCGTTGTAATCGCCGATCTCCCAGCCCATCGCATAGTTTGTGCCGCTGCCGGTGGGCAGGCCGGGGATGCGAGTCTCGGCCAGGGATGCTTCCGCCACGACCCGTGTGCCATTGGGGGCGACGCCGCCGGCCAGCTGGGTGGCCGCGTACTGCGCCATGTCCGTGATGGTTGACCAGATCGCCCCGGCGGGCGAGTCCTGAATGACGAACCGTTCCTCGCCAAAATCCCCCACGTGGAACGCCTGCGTGAAGGGGCTGTACAGCGTGGGACTGGCATGATTGCCGTCGCTGATGGCGGCCTCGAAATCCAGCGTTGAGCGCGTCATGCCGATGGGGTCGAAGATGCGCGCCTGCACCAGCGCGCCGTAAGCCGCGATCAGGTCGTCGTCATAGGCTGCGCCCGCCGCCAGCGCCGCCACGTAACCGCCGGTCGCCACCATCTGATTGCTGTAGTTGTACTGCTCGCCGGGCTGAGCGTTCATGGGGATGTGCGCCAGCGACTCGATGGTTTCCTGAGGCGTACCATACTTCAACTGCAAGATGAGGTCGGAACGCTGCACGCCGGTGGACATCGTCAGCAGATCACGGATGCGGATTTGCGGCGTCACGTCCGGGTCGGATAACTGGAAAGTCGGCAGGATGTCCAGCACCGGCGTATCCCAGGTCAGCGTGCCGTCTTCCACCAGCGTCGCCATCAGCATGGCCGTGAAGGACTTGGTGATCGAGCCGATCAGAAACAGCGTGTCAGCGTCTACCGGCTGGTCGCCGTCCAGTTCGCGCACGCCGAAACCCTTCGCCATGACAACCTGCCCGTTCTGGATGATCGCTACCGCCGCGCCGGGAATCCCATCACGCGCCATGACCCGTTCGACATAGGCTTCGATGTCGGCCAGTTCCGCCGCGCCCAGGACAGTCGGTGTCACGCCGGTCAGATCCAGCGCCTCGCCAATAACGATGCTCAGCAGGATGGTATTAACATCGTTATTGGCAGCCTGGAGCGCCAGCAGATTGCCGGCTTCACCATACAGCACACAGCCCACGCCATCCTTGACCTGGACGACGATGGAGCCGATCTTGCCGACAAACGATCCGTAAACGTGCTGTGTCCAGATGCCGTTCGGCGCGGGGATAGTCCCGGTCTGGAAGGGTTCGGTTCCGGCAAAATCCGGCGCAATCAACGGCAGCGCGGCCTCGATGGCGGCTTCCGGGCTGGCGGCTTCGAGCGCCAGCAGATAAACGCTGACGCCCTCTTTGGTGAATAAAGCATAATCGGTCGTGCTTTCGGCCGCCCACCCCGCCGGGATGGCAGCCGAGAAGCGCCCCTGTGGGTCTTCGTAAGCAGTCGTGTTATCCTGTGCCGCAGCCGGCACAGCCACCAGGAACAGAGTCAGCGCGACCGCCAGCAGAAACCAGACGGTCTTCCGTGTGACCATAACTTCGTTTTACCTCCGGTTGGCGAGAAAGTAAGCGAGGGATGATGCAATCTGCCCTCATTCAGGTATACGTATGACCGCCGGAGTGCGTCGCGCGAATCCCGCCGAGCGGCGAGAGGATTTAACAATTGCCGCGCCGGACGGTTGAAGTCCGGCGGGATTATCGGTAGAGTCACACCAGATTCGACTCGCTGACCGGAAGGATTTGCAGGCGTGATAGACCTTCAACCGATTTTCCAGGCAGTGCGCCAGGCCGCCGAACTGTGCCGCGTCGTCCAGGAAATGCACCTGGCCGGGGGCGAAAAGACCGGCCACGAGCCGGTGACGGTAGCCGACTACGGCGCGCAGGCGCTCTTGTGCCGGGCGATCAGCCGGCATTTCCCCGGCGATGCGGTGCTGGCCGAAGAACAGGGCGGCCAGTTCGTCGAGCTGGTGTCCGACAGCGAAAAGGCGCAGATCACCCGGCTGTTGAGCGATATGCTGGGGCAGCGTGTGACCGAAGCCGACATCGTGCGCTGGCTCGATCACGGTTACGGCTACGAGGCCGAACGGTTGTGGGTGATTGACCCGATTGACGGCACGCGCGGTTTTCTGGCGCTGCGAAACTACGCCATCGCCATCGGCCTGATGGTGAATGGAAAGCCGGTCGGGGCGGTGATCGGCGCGCCCGGCTACCCCACGCCTGACCGGGGCGGCGCGCTGTTCCATGCGCAGAGCGGCGTGGCCTATATGCAGCCGCTTGCCGGCGGCGCGCTCAAACGCATCCATGCTTCCGAACGCACCGAACCGGCCAGCCTGCGCGTGCTGGAAAGCGTCGAAAAAAGCCACGCCAGCCACGAACGGATGGAGCGGGTGCGCCAGGCCGCCGGGCTGGCGGAGTCGGCGCTGGAACGGCTGGACAGCATGGAAAAATACGCCCGCATCGCCGCCGGGGATGCCGAGTTGTATCTGCGGCTGCCGCGCCTGTTCAGCAAGCGTCCGCATATGGTCTGGGATCATGTGGCGGGGGCGGCGCTGGTGCAGGCGGCGGGCGGGCTGGCAACCGACGTGGACGGCTCGGCGCTGGATTTTTCCCAGGGGCGCACGCTGGCGAACAACCGGGGCATCATCGTCAGCAACGGGCGTATTCACGCGCGGGTGCTGGAAGGCGTGGCGAAGGTGCTGGCCGACGAGGCACGGTCATAAGCTGCTGGAAAGCCAGAACGCCCCGGCCCAATCAAGCCGAGGCGTTCCGGTATTGGGGCGCGGTGTCCCGCGCCCGTTTTATTGATACGTTTACAAACCTAGCTGCCCGGCGTAGCTTCCGGCGTCATGTCCATCATCTCTTCTTCGGGGATGGTGGGCAGGTCGTTGTCCATTTCGGGGAAGCCAGCGACCGGTTCTGTCCACAGCAGGCCGTCCAGGTAGTCCTGCAGGTTCTCCGGCGTCACCACCACCGACGGGGTGAGGGTAATCAGCGGCACTTCTTCGCCCGCGAAGACCTTCGCCATCGTGTCAATCACGGTCACGCCCATGCGATAGGGGTCTACGCCCAGGGTGGCGCTGAACGCGCCCTGGCCGAGCAGGTCAAGGGTGGGCGGGTTGCCGTCAATGCCAACCGCGAAGAAATCTTCGTTGATGGTCAGGCCGAGCTGTTCTGCCGCCAGCGCCGCGCCAATCGCCATTTCGTCGCTGTTGCCGTAGAACACGTCAATATCCGGGGTCTGCTGGAGGGCGATGGATGCTACTTCCGAACCCTTCGTCCGCAGCCATTCGCCGGTCTGCTCGCCCACGACTTCCACGTTCGGGCAGCCCTTTTCCAGGCCGGCTTTGAAGCCGCCGGTGCGGCGGTGCGAGAAGATGCTGTCAATGCCCAGCAGGATGTAAACCTTGCCGTTGGTTTCCGCCGCGCTCTTGCCGTATTTCTGGGCAATCAGTTCGCAGGTGTGCATCGCCAGTTTTTCGGCGCCGCCCCACTGATCGTAGCCGATGTAAGAGACGACTTCGCCCTCATCAAACGGGGTGATGAAGTTGTGCGCCAGGATCGGGATGCCCTTCTCGTTGGCTGCCTTCACCGCCGTGATGGCCGAGTCGGTGCCGATGGGGTTGATGCTGATGGCCTCGACGCCCAGTTCCAGAAGCTGCTGGACGGTGGTCACGAAAGCGGCAAAGTCACCCTCGCTGGCCGGAGCCTGCACTTCGAGTTTCCATCCCAGTTCTTCTGCGCGAGCCTTCGCGCCTTCCACCATCGCCACATGGAACGGGCTGGTGAGCGCCGGCGGCACAAAACCAACATAATGTTCGGCTTCCTGGGCCGCTGCGGGAGCGATGGCGACGGCCAGGAACAGCGCCGCCACGACCATTAAACTGAGAACTTTATTCCGGTGCATGTAAAAACTCTCCTTGAAAGTTCCCTAACGACCGGCAGAGCCGATCCAGACTCCGGCGGTCTTTTCTAAAACCGGGAAAACCCGGTGGATCGCAACCCGTAAAACGAACCGGCAGCCTGTTCAGGCCGAACTTTTGCGCCGTATCCGCAGCCAGGGGATGTCGCCCCGCCGCAGCACATCCAGCGCGACGGCCAGCACGATGATCGCGCCGATGACGATTTCTTTGGCATTGGACGGCACGCTCAGGTAGACCAGACCAGCTTCCACCACGCGGATGATGAACACGCCCACCAGCGTCCCCCAGATGCCGCCCGTGCCGCCGGACAGCGCCGTGCCGCCGATGACCACCGCCGCGACCGAAATCAGCGTCATGTTGGTGCCGTTCTGGTACGCGCCGGACTGCAAGCGCCCCATCACCAGGATGCCGCCGATGGAAGCCAGCAGGCCGCTGATGCCGTAGATGATGGTTTTCGTCAGACCGACGTTGATGCCGGACAGCCGCGCCGCCGTTTCGTTGCCGCCCAGCGCATAAGTGTAGCGCCCCAGTTTGGTATGCCGCAGCGTCACCCACACGACGGTGTAGAGAATGAGCGCGATAATCAGCGGCATCGGGATTTTGAGCGAGCCGAGTTCGATATGGCCGGTCAGAAAACTCAACAAGGCATCTTTCTGGATGTTGATGCCCGCGCCGCGCGTCCAGACCAGCGAGACGCCCAGCAGGATGCTGCGGAAACCCAGGGTGACGATGAAGGGATTGATGTTCAGCGCCGTGATGATGAGACCCTGAAGCAGCCCGACGCCGGTGCCGGCAGCCAGGGCGATCAAAATCGCAGCGCCCGCCGGGATGCCAAAGGCGATCTGCCCGCCGGCGATATTCGTGCCGGCGATGAGGATGGCGGCCACCACGCCGCTGAACGACACCATCGCCTCAACCGACAGATCAATGCCGCCGGTGAGGATGACGAAGGTCTGCCCGGCGGCCACCACGCCGATGGCTGCCGCTTCCAGGCCGATCAGCAGCAGGCTGGTCGGTGTGCGGAAGGCCGGCGAGGTGATCCACAGAAAAAGCACCATCAACATCAATACCAGCAGCGGCCCGGCGGCGACGACCACCTGACGCAAAATTCTGCTGGCGCGGTTGGCCGATGGTTGAACGTTCACAACTGCCGATTCGCTCATAAAAAGAACTCGCTCAATCTCCAGGGCTGATCTGCGGCGGGGCGGTTTTTACCCCTGCCGCTCTTGTCTCTATGTAACGTTGGCGGCTTCGGGTACGACCTGGTTCGCGCCGGTGGCGTACTCCATAATTTTTTCTTCGGTGGCTTCCGCGCGGTTCAAAAACCCGCGGATGCGCCCCTCTCGAATGACCATAATCCGGTCGCTCATGCCCAGGATTTCCGGCAGTTCGGAACTGACCATCAAAATCGCCACGCCCTGCCGGGCCAGCTGGTTGATAAGCTTGTAGATTTCGACCTTCGCGCCCACGTCAATGCCGCGCGTCGGTTCGTCAAACACCAGCACGCGCGGTTCGGTCGCCATCCACTTGCTCAGGACGACCTTCTGCTGCGTGCCGCCGGACAGATTGATGACCAGTTGGTTCTGGCTGCTGGCTTTGATCGCCAGGCTGTCAATATACTGCTGCGCCAGGGCGGTTTCCCGGCGGCGGCTGGTGAACAAGCCGCGCGTCAGCCGCTTAAGCACCGTCATGGTGATGTTCTCGCGGGTGGACATCTTCAGCACCAAACCCTGCTGCTTGCGGTCTTCGGTCAGCAGGCCGATGCCGTAGCGGATGGCGTCACGCGGGCTGCGGATCGTGACGGGTTTGCCGTCTATATAAAACTGGCCGCTGTCAATCGGGTCAGCGCCAAAGACGGCGCGCACCAGTTCGGTGCGCCCCGCGCCGACCAGCCCGGCGATCCCCAGCACTTCCCCGGCATAGGCCGAAAAATGAATGTCTTTCAGCCGGTCGCCCTGGTTCAGGTTTTCGACCCGCAGCACTTCGCGTCCGCGCGGCACTTCTTCTTTTGGGAACTTCTCCGACAGGTCGCGCCCGACCATGTAGCGGATCAGGCTGTCCACATTGAGCGCGCGCGTCGGTTGGGTGGTGATATGCCGCCCGTCGCGCAGCACCGTGATGCGGTCGCTGACCTCGAAGGTTTCTTCCAGGTGGTGGCTGATGTAAATGATCGAAACGCCCTGGGCCTTCAACTGCCGGATGATGGCGAACAGGTCTTCGATTTCCCGCAGGCTGAGCGCCGAAGTCGGCTCGTCCATGATAATCAGGTCGGCGCGGTGGTGCAGGGCTTTGGCGACCTCGACCATCTGCTGCTGGCCGACGCCCAGCCGGCTGAGGGGCTGGCGCGGGTCAATATCCAGATGCAGTTTCGCCAGCAGTTCCCGCGCCTGCCGGTGCATCTCCGGCCAGTTCACCAGCACACCGCGTTCGATCTCGCTGCCCAGGAAGATATTTTCGGTGACGGACAGCTGCGCCACCTGGTTGAGTTCCTGGTAAATGGTGGTGATGCCGGCAAGCTGTGCCTGGCGGGGTGTGGTGAAAAAAACCGGCTGGCCCTTGAAGATCACCTCGCCGGAGTCGCGGACGTAGACGCCGGACAGAATCTTCATCAGCGTGGATTTGCCGGCACCGTTTTCGCCCACCAGGGCGTGAACCTCGCCGCGCCGAACGTCGAAGTTCACGTTATCCAGCGCCAGCACGCCCGGAAATGCAATGGTGATGCCGCGCATTTCGAGCAGGGGCGGTTGTTCCGGCGAATGGATGCTGTTTAAATCGGGTTGGCTCACGGTGTTAAAAACCTGTGTTTGGAAAGAATGGAGCTAAAAACCATCATTTTATGCGAACGTTCTCACACTTTCGAGTTTACCGCACCCGCCGGAAATACGCAAACTTTCTAAGCATATAAAAACCCTCTCCGCAGGCGCAGAGAGGGCAAAACATCCGTTCAGGGCAGGCTGATGAATTCGCCCACCCAGGGCGGGCGCGGCGGCAGACTGCCGGCTTTGACCATCTCTCGCCATTCCTGGTCGGTCAGACGCCGGTTCATGTCGCCCTCAAATTCGTAGTAGCTGAAGACACCTCCGCGCGCCACCTGCAAGCCGTCAGGATGCGACACCACTACGTAGATATAATCCACACCGCCAACGCCTTCCTGAAGCGTCAGGCCCTCCATCGGCGCGCTGGCGATGTCCGTCACCAGCGCGACCGGCTCAGGATTAGTCGGGTCTTGCAGCGTCACCCGGATGCCGGACAGCAGCGCGCCGATGCCTTGCAGCGCCATATAGTCATCTTCGGTAAGCGGCTCGCCCGCCAGTTGTTTGTTTGCCATCTCGGCCATCATGGCGGAAAACTGCGCCAGCGTTTCCAACTGGCTGAGGCTGAGCTGTAAATTCATCGTCACCGATTCGTCGAAGTTGCCGTCCTCACGATATTCAGGGAAGGTCACTTCAAAGTCGGTCAGGCCGCGCGCCTTCAGCCCTTCATAGGTCAGGGTCGCCACGACCGCGATCCGGGCGAACACCAGCGGGTTCGGCTCGACATAACCATAGCTGAACAGTTCGCCGCCGCCGCCCAGCCCGCCGGGCGGTTTGGCATACAGCACCGTATCGTGTTTAAGCTGTGTGTAGCTGCCCAACCCGGTATGCAGGTTTTTGAGCAGCCAGGCATCGCTGTTCATGAGGGGCGGGTAGGAAGCCGGGTCACGCTCCCACAGCGGGTCGAGCATCCACAGCCACGCGCTGTAAACGGTTTGCAGCCATTCATCCTGGGTCATGCTGCCCACTTCGGCGCGCAGCGTTTGCATATGTTCGGCATATTCCGGGAATTCGCCGGCACCCATGCCGTTCGCCAGCGCCAGCGCCACGTCCGACCCCATCGCGGCAGCCACGTCCAGAACTTTCGGCAGCGTGCGGCCCGGCACGTAGGGGGCCATCAACTGCTGCAAGATGTTGGCGTCTATCGTGAACCGCTGCCCCATAAGGCGGAACCCGCGCGAAGTCTCGCCGATGTCTTCGACGGCAGTGGTCGGCGGCAGCAGCAGGCCGATGATACGCGGCCCCGGCAGTTCTTTCACCTGCGTCATGAAGTCGGCCAGTTTCGCGCCGTCGGCCAGCGCGTTCAGCGGCATCCCCACGCCGAACACCGCGTCGGCCAGCGCGCCGTACTCCACCGGCCCCAGGTCGTCGGCGCTGCCGATTAGGAAGTTAATCACGTCGTTGGCGTCCTGCCACTGCCCATAAGCGCCGTCGGCCTCGCGCAGCGCCCGCAGCACCAGCAGCGCCGTCTGCGTAGCGGTCTGGTCGTTCGCCAGAAAGGTGATGCGGCTCAGCCACATCATGCCCCGGAAGTAGCGTTCCAGCGTTTCGTCCCCGGCATAGTGACCGCGCACGCGGTAATGGCTGAAGTCCTCCACGTAATCGCCCAAAAACGGCACATTCGCCATGCCTTCCCCGGCCTCGGCCTGGGCGATGATGGCCTGCAGCGCCGGGTCGGCGGAGGCTTCGCCGGAAAGCAGATGCTCGGCGACCGCGAGGTAATTCGCGGCATTCAGCGCGGCGGCTTCCAGCGGTGTTCCGGTAGTGGCGGCGGCCTGCTGCCGGGCGACATCCAGCGTGGCGCGGGTGGCCGAAAGCACCCGGTCGTACAGCAGGGCGCGTTCCAGGTCGGCCAGCAGGTTGTCGAAGATGAAATGCAGCGTGTGCAGGAAGGAGTCGGTGGTGACGAACCAGCCCGTGCCTTCTTCCGATTTCCAGCTGTCGTCCCACATATAAGCCTGGTCGAACCAGTCCAGGCCGGCAGGCACGACCACGAAGCCGTTTTCCGACAGCATCACCCGCTGTTCGGCGGTCAGCTTGTCGGCGAACAACACGCCGTCCAGGTTGACCGGCAGCGCGGGCAGGTCGCCGGCATAAACCGGCGGCGGCGTCAGCGCCAGTGGGTCGGGCAGGTCTTGACGCCAGAAACCTTCGGAAAACTTCGCCCAGTCCCACTGGACGAAGCCCGGCTCGTCCTGTGCGCCCGCCGGGACGCCCACCGCCAGCAGGGCCGTCAGCAGCCCGGCGATGATGAAAAGCGTTATCCTACGCATAAACGGTCTCTCTCCTTACGAACGGATTGTTATTACAATACACATTATATCGTAGAAAGAAACGCGATGCTTGTCTACCGATGCTTGCAGCGCGTCTGGCCGACGACTGCCCTACGCCTGATTTCCGCGTTTATCAATCACGCCGGCGCGCTCTGTCTCATCCCAATTTGTAACATTTTTCACAAAGATAATAACACGATGAGCATTTGCGGAATCGGTCTGCTGTGCCGGTTGAACTCTAAGTATGGTTCGAGTAAACTGAAAGATGTTTTTATATATTCACGCAATCTGATCACGACCACCGCTCTCACTGTTTATTTATTTGGCGCGAGGAAACCGTATGGCCGAAATAGACAAGCCAACTCTGCTGGAATGGTATCGCCAGATGTTTCTCATCCGGCAGTTCGAGAATCAGTGTGATGTGCTGTATAAAGAAAAGAAGATCACGGGCGTATACATGCACCTGTACAGCGGCCTGGAAGCCACCGGCGTCGGCGCGGTGGCGGCGCTGCGCCCCAGCGATCATGTCATCACGGCCTACCGCGATCATGGCATCGCCCTGGCGCGCGGCATGACGCCCGAATCGGCAATGGCCGAAATGATGGGCAAACGAACCGGGTGCAGCGGCGGCAAGGGCGGCTCGATGCATCTGGCTTCCCGCGAGCATAACTTCTGGGGCGGTTACGCCATCGTCGGTGGGCATCTGCCGCTGGCGGCGGGCATCGCGCTCGAATCGCGTTATAACGGCAAGGATGATGTGGTGCTGTCCTTCGTTGGCGACGGCGCCAGCAATAACGGCTATTTCCACGAGGCGCTTAACCTGAGCGCGGTATGGGACCTGCCGGTCGTCTGGCTGATCGAAAATAACGGTTACGGCATGGGGACGCCGGTGGAAGTTTCCAGCGGCCAGCCGGAACTGCACAAGCGGGCGGTCGCTTATGGCATGAAGGACATGGGGCGGGTGGACGGCCAGAACGTGGTGGACGTGTACAACGTCGTCTCCAAAGCGGTCGAATACGCCCGCAAGAAAGGCCCGGTGCTGATCGAGTCGCTGACGTACCGTTATAAGGGACACGGTGTTTCCGACCGCAGTTACGACAAAATGGCCGAACTGCGCGACTGGCAGCAGAAAGACCCGATCCTGGTTTTGCAGGACTACCTGTGTAAACATTACGAATGCGTCGAGGATGAACTGAAAGACATCGAGCGTGAACAGATGGCCGCCGTTTTTAAGGCGGTGGAGTTCGCCGAAGACAGCGAAGTGCCCACCTATGAAGACCTGATTAGCCACATTTATGTCGAGGAATAAAGCGACATGGCCGACAAAAACATGCCGATGCGTGAAGCCCTGCGGATGGCTTTGCGCGAGGAGATGATCCGCGACGAGCGCGTATTCGTAATGGGTGAAGAAGTCGGCGCGTGGCAGGGGACGCACCGGGTGACGCGCGGCTTCCTGGATGAGTTTGGCGAAAAGCGCGTGCGCGATACGCCGATCAGCGAGATGGCGATTGCCGGCGCGGCGGTCGGGGCGGCGATGGCCGGGCTGCGTCCGGTGGCGGAGATCATGACCATTAACTTCGCCTTCCTGTCGCTGGACGCCATCATCAACCACGCCGCCAAAATTCACTACATGTTCAACGGCCAGTTCCGCGTGCCGATGGTTATTCGCGCCGCGTCCGGTTGGGGCGACCAGGCCACCGCCACACATTCGCACACGCCGGAGCCGATTTTCGCTCACTTCCCCGGTCTGTACGTCGGTTGCCCGTCTACCCCGCGCGATGCCAAAGGCATGTTGAAGGCGGCCATCCGGGATGACAACCCGGTGCTGTTCACCGAAAGCATCGCCATGTATTCTAAGCCCGGCCTGGTGCCGGAAGAAGATGACTTCGTGCTGCCCATCGGCAAGGCCGACATCAAACGTGAGGGGCGGCATGTGACGCTGGTCGCTTACGCGCGCGGCGTGGAATGGTCGCTGCAAGCGGCGGAACAGCTTGCCAAAGAGGGCATCGAATGTGAAGTGGTAGATATGCGCTGGCTGCGCCCGCTGGATATGCCCACCGTCTTCGAAAGCTTCAAAAAGACCAACCGCTGCGTGGTGGTGGAAGAGTCGCTGCCCTATTACAGCTTTGGCAGCGAAGTCGCCGCGCAGCTCCAGGAGCATATGTTTGATTACATGGACGCGCCCGTGAAGCGCGTCAGCGCGATGGATGTGCCGCTGCCGTATGCCCGCGAAATCGAACTGATGGCGCTGCCCAACGCGCAAAAAGTCGTGGACGCAGTGAAAGAGGTGATATAAGCATGGCTACCCCGATCACACTTTCGATGGAAGGCACGTTCATCAACTGGCTGAAAAACGTCGGCGACACGGTTAAGGCCGGCGACGTGGTGGCCGAAGTCGAGTCCGACAAGGCGACCATTGAAATCGAAGCGCCCGCCGCCGGGGTGCTGGCCGCGCAGGACGCCCATCCCGGCGATTCGCTGCGCGAAGGCGCGGTCATCGGCCAGATCGGGGAGGCGACTGCCGAACCGGCTCCCGCCGCGCCCGCGCCAAAGGCCGAACCCGCCCCTGCTCTGGCGGCTGCCCCTGCGCCCAAACGGGCCAACGGCGCGCCGCCCGCCGCGCCGATGCCGGAAGTCCGCGTGAAGGCTTCGCCGCTGGCGCGCCGCATCGCGGAGGAAAAAGGCATTGATCTGCGCCAGGTGGCCGGCAGCGGGCCGGGGGGCCGTATCACCAAAGAGGACGTGGAGGGCTTTACGCCGCCGCCCGCGCCGCTCGCCGTGCCGTCGCCGACGGTCGTCACCGTGCCGGGACGCCGGATGCCGGAAGGGCCGGACGTGGAGATCATCGAACTCAATACCATGCGCAAGCGCATCGCCGCCGGGACAATGGAAAGCAACCAGACCATCCCGACCTTTTTTGTAACGGTCGAAAGCGACGTGGCCGCGCTGCTGGCGCTGCGCAAACAGCTTAACGACAGCCTGCCGGAAGGCGCGACCAAAATCAGCGTCAACGACCTGATCGTGAAGGCGGTGGCGCTGACGCTGCGGCGGTTCCCGAACCTCAATTCGCACTACTACGGCGACAAGCTCGCCCGCCACCTGCGAGTCAATATCGGCATCGCGGTGGCCGTACCGCAGGGCGGCGTCATTTACGTGGTGGCAAAGGATGCCGACAAACTTTCGCTCGGCGCGCTGGCGGAACTGAACCAGGCGATGATCGCCCGCGCCCGCGACGGCAAGATCAAGCCCGACGACATCAGCGGCGCGACCTTCAGCATCAGCAACCTGGGGCCGTATGATGTGGAACACTTCACCGCCATCATCAACCCGCCGGAAGCCGGCGTGCTGGCGGTCGGTTCGGCGCGCACCGTGCCGGTGGTCAAAGAGGGCGGCACGCTCGGCGTCGGCCAGCGGATGCGCGTCACGCTCAGCGTGGATCATCGCGTCAGCGACGGCGCGGAAGGCGCGGAATTTTTGCAGGCTTTCCGTCAGTTGATCGAAAACCCGATGCGGCTGTTGGTCTAAGTGCCGGCCTCACCCCTAAAACCCCTCTCCGTTTGGAGAGGGGAGTCGCGCACAGCGCGGCGGGGTGAGGTTGGCCGTTTAACATCCACGCGGGCATTTTACAGGGACGGTCACAAACGGGCGCATTTCGGGGCGCCCGTTTTGATTCCTGGGAACCAAACCGCTCCGACTTTCGTCTTTCTTTCAAAGCACAGTATCCTAAGAGTCAAAACGGCAATTGTGAGGATGTTTTTAGCATGATGGACCCAAGCAACCCGATTGATATTCTCGTCCGCCTGCTGGTGATTCTGTTCCTGTCCTTTTTCGGCACGGCGCGCAGTGTCACGACACCGGGCGGCGGGGGCGGCGGCGCGCCGGTCAGCCCCAGCCTGACGGTCATCGAAAGCGTGGAAGTCATCACGCTTGAATCCTACCCGTACCAGTTGATGCTCAACGTCAGCGGCTACCAGCCGGACGGCTGCCAGCTGCCGGTGCTGGTCGAACAGCGCCGTGAGGGTAACACCGTGTTCGTGCAGATTTACCGCGAAGTGCCGCTGGACATGATTTGCACCATGCAGCTTGTGCCGTATAACGACACTATCCGGCTGGACGGCGGCTTCGAGAGCGGCGTTTACCAGATCAACGTCAACGGCACGCTGGTGGATGTGAATCTGTGATTTCCGGCAGTCATTTTTGACTCGGCATTCGTACCATAATTCTTTTTCAGGAGCGTGAGACAACCCATGACCCGAAAAGCCTTTTCTATTTTCTGCGCGGTCGCGCTGCTGCTGCTGGCCGTCACCGCCGCCGGGGCGCAGGATGCGCCGCAGCCGGGCGTCAGCCTGACCATCTACAACCAGGGAACGGCGCTGGTGCAGGATCGCCGCACCTTCGACCTTGAGGCTGGCATCAGCACCCTGGACTTTACCGACGTGGCGGCCACCATTGACCCCACCTCCGTCAGCTTCAAATCGCTGACCGACCCGGCAGGCACAATCGTGCTGGAACAGAACTACGTTTACGATTTGGTGGACAGCGCGGCGCTGCTGCTGCGCTACCTGGACGAACAGATTCAGGTCACGACCGAGGACGGCACGGTTTACACCGGCCAGCTTCTGAGTGGTGGCCGTTACAGCAGCGAGATCATCCTGCGCCAGGACGACGGGCGGGTGGCGGTCGTCCGGATGGACAAAGCCCGCGACGTGCGCTTCCCGGCGCTGCCGGAGGGCCTCATCACCCGGCCTACGCTGCGCTGGCTGCTGCAAAGCGCCGGCGGCCCGCAGCAGGTGGAGCTGACCTACCTGGCGGGCAACATAAACTGGTCGGCGGATTATATTGTGCTGCTGGCGAACGGCGGCGGCAGCCTGGATCTGAACGGCTGGGTGACGCTGACCAACACCAGCGGCACGAGCTACGCCGATGCCCAGGTCAAGCTGGTGGCCGGCGACGTGAACCGCCTGCCGGAACGGGGAGCGGAGACCCCGGCGTTCGAAACGCCGGCTATGGCGATGCCCGAAGCCATGCCCACGCCGCAGGTCGAACAGCGCGACATCTTCGAGTACAAGCTGTACGAAATTCAGCGCCCGGTGACGGTCGCCAACAACGAAACCAAACAGGTTGAGTTCGTCACCTCGGCCAACGTCCCGGCCACTACTTTTTACGTCTACGACGCCGGCAGCCCGTTTTACGGCTACTACGGCCCCGTCACCGACCAGTATTATGGACAATCCGGCATCACGACCGTGCAGAACTGGCTGGAATTTTCGACCGGGGAAGACGGCGGCGCGAATGCCGACCTGCCCGCCGGGCGCGTTCGGGTATACCAGGAAGATGCGGACGGCGCGGCGGTGCTGATCGGCGAGAACATGCTTGACCACACGCCCAAAGGCGAAAAAGTGCAGCTGCTTCTGGGCAACGCCTTCGACCTGGTGGGCGAACGCACGCAGACCGGCTTCCAGTTCATCGCCCGCAATGTCATCGAGGAAACCTACGAGATTAAGCTGCGCAACCGCAAGGAAGATCAGACCGTCGAAATCCGCGTGCCGGAGCGCCTGTTCCGGTGGAGCAGCTGGGAAATCCTGAACGCCTCCGACGCTTATACGCAGCCGAACGCCTGGACGATTGAGTTCCGCGCCACCGTCGAACCGGGGCAGGAGAAGGTCATCACCTACACCGTGCGCTACACTTGGCCGAATTAAGCCGTGCCAAGCTTACCGGGACACCGAAAAACAGCCTCAAACCGGGGCTGTTTTTGGGTTCAGCCCTCATGCCCCTGATCCCCTTCTCTCGACCGCTGCTGCGCAGCCAGGAGAGGGGGGAAGCGACGGCGGCTGTGCTGATTTTCGCCCCTCTCCCAGTGCCGAAGGAACGTTTGGGAGAGGGGTTGGGGGTGAAGGCTGTTCAGGCATTCCCAACAGCTTGAAATGCGCGAAATGCGCCCCTACTTGACCGCCGCTTCGTTTTTTGCGTATCATGTCTGGTAAGGTATCGTTATGGATGGGGTTGGTGAAGATGGGCGAGCCGGTTTATCAGGCATTTCTGGTGGCGGAAGAAGGATTAACAGCCGGTCGGGAGTTTTCGATCAGTGCCATACTGGACGCCGGACGCCCGGCGTTTTTGATCGGCAGCGATTCCCGTTCGCATCTGACAGTAGACGGCGCGGACGCCGCGCACGCGCTGATCGTCCGGCGGCAGAACGCCTATTTCATCCAGCCGCGTTTTGCGGGCCAGCGCGTACTGGTGAACGGCAAGGCCATCAGCGGGCCGACCTGCCTGCTGCCCGGCGACCGGGTGCAGATCGGTGAGGCGGCGCTGCGTTTTGAGCAGGACGAGCGCGAGCCGGAAGTGGTCACGCCGCCCGTTCAGCCGCCCGTTCCCAAGCCGCAGCCCGCGCGTTCGGTTGTGTATTATCCCGCCACGTCCGCCCCCGCTGCGGCGGCCTTCCAGCCGTCCCCCGCGCCCACCGTCTACCGTCCGCCGGCAGCGCAGACCGGCGGGGCGAACCTGTTGAGTCTGTTCCTGGGCATGGCGGTCATCCTGGTGATTATCGGCGTGGTCGGTTATGGGTTGGTGAGCGGGACGAACGCCACCGCCCCCGCCGGCGAGGTGAGTTTCGCCTACAACGATGGCAACGTAACGCTGCTGATGTTTGAGGCCGAATGGTGTGCTTACTGCCCGCAGCAAAAACCGATTGTGCGGGCGCTGGCCGACCAGTACCGGGGCGATGTTTATGTCGAATACGTGGATATTGACGTGCCGGCCAACAGCGGCCTGGTGGCGCGTTTCGGCGCGCGCGCCGTCCCGCTGATTATCATCATCAACGACCAGGGCGAAACCATCGCCACCTTCCGGGGGCTGACCAGCGAACGCAATCTGCGCGCCGGGATTGACCAGGCCTTAGCCACATCTACCGGCACAGCGGCCAGCCGGCGCGGATAAAACTCGCCGGCGTTCCGGGCAGGCTGCAAGTGCCTACACGCCCACGCTTTTTTCAATGTTTATGAATTCGTGTGGGATTCTTAAAAATCACTGCGGGATAATGTGGTATAATTGCCCCTAAAAAGCCGGGTCGAAGGCCGCGACAGGGTGCAACGATGTTCTGGGGCGAATATTCTCATCATCTGGACGAAAAAGGCAGACTGATTATCCCCGCCCGCTACCGGCCTTACCTTAAACCCGGCACGATTCTGACGCGCGGCCTTGACCGCAACCTCGTTATTTATCCCGAAGAAACCTGGCGCGCAGTGGCCGACCGGCTGAACGAAATTTCCATCACTGACCCGGCGGCGCGGGCGCTGCGCCGGCTGCTGTTTTCCGGCGCGGTGCAAATCTCGCTCGACCGGCAGGGGCGCGTTCTGATCCCCGCCTATCTGCGCGAGTACGCCGCCCTGGATGGCGAAGTGCTGATCGCCGGGATGGAAACCTACCTCGAACTGTGGAGACCGTCCGAATGGCGGGCAACGCTGGACGGCGTTTCCGACGCGCTGGCAGACGCCGAACAGTACCTTCAACTGAGGATTTGATGGCGCATATCCCTGTTTTGCTGGAGGCGGTTTTATCGCTGCTGCCGCCTGCCGAGCGCATGATTGACGGCACGCTGGGCGCGGGCGGCCATACGCGGGCGCTGCTGGAAGCCGGCGCGGGCTGCGTGTTGGGGCTGGACATAGACCCGGCGGCGTTGGAGATCGCGCGCGCACGGCTGGCAGATTATGGCGACCGGGCGCGCATCGTTCATGCCAGTTATGCCGACATGACGGCGGTCGCCGCCGGCCTGGGCTGGACGCGGGTCGGCGGCATCCTGCTTGATCTGGGGCTGTCGTCCATGCATCTGGACACGCCGGAACGCGGGTTCGCCTTTCTGCGGGACGGCCCGCTGGACATGCGCTTCGACCCTTCCGGCCAGCGCCCAACCGCCGCCGAACTGGTCAACACCCTGGACGAAGACGAACTGGCCGACCTGTTCTTCCGTTATGGCGAAGCGCCGCAGGGCCGGAAACTAGCGCGGGCGGTGGTTGCCGGGCGGCCTTACCAAACGACCGCAGCCTTAGCATCGGCCATCGAACGCGCCGCGCCGCGCCGCCCCGGCGATAAAATCCACCCGGCGACGCAGGTCTTCCAGGCGCTTCGCATTGCCGTCAACGACGAACTGCGCATCGTCGAACGGGCGCTGCCGCCGGCCATAGACCTGCTGGAAACCGGCGGGCGGCTGGCGGTCATCAGCTTTCACAGCCTGGAAGACCGGCTGGTCAAACAGGCGTTTAAGCTGGCGAGTACCGACTGCATCTGCCCGCCCCGGACGCCGGTCTGCATCTGTGGCCACCGCGCCAGCGTCCGGTTGGTCACGCGCAAGCCGGTGGTGGCGTCCGATGCGGAAATCGCGCATAATCCTCGAAGCCGCAGCGCCAAACTGCGGGTGGTCGAAAAGTTGTGAGTGAAAAGCGCATGTCTCAGGAATGGTTTCAGCACGCTTTACGCGGCACAGGCTGGCGGATGCAGCGGCAGGCGGTGGCGCTGGGGGCGCTGGGACTGGTGATCGCGATCATCATCGGCGCGCTGTATCTGGCGCAGTCGGCCTCGGTAGCAACGCTAGGCCGCCAGCTCGAAGCCCTGATCGCCCGGCGCAACCAGCTTGAGCAGACCAATGAGCAGATTCGTTCCGAAATCGCGCAGCTTCGCAGCGTGCCGCGTCTGCTCGCCAGGGCGCAGGAGATGGGCTTTACAACCGCCGGGCGCGAGAGCATCGAATACCTGGTGGTGGACGGTTATAATCCGAACCGAACACCCGCCCGTGTGGTGACGGAAGCGCCCCAGAAAGAACTACCGGTTTATGACGAAACGTTCACCGGCTGGCTTCAGCAGCAGTGGGACTGGTTAACCGGCCAGTTCCGAAGTTTTAGCAGTGGGGAGTAGCTGATGGCCGTTCAACCCACGCTTAATCAGCAGGAGATGTTTAACCGGCGTCTGTCGCTGGTGGTCATCGGTATGGTGGTGGTCAGCGGGCTGCTGCTGCTGCGGATGATCTCGTTCCAGCAGCTTGCGCCGGAAGTGCTGAACGAACTCAGCCCGGATTATAACCGGACGGTGCGGTTGGCGGCGGCACGCGGCATCATCTACGACCGCACCGGCCAGCGCCTGGCGGTGAACACGCTCGAATATCAGATCGGCGTCAGCCCGATCCTGGTTTCCGACCGGCAGCGCACGGCCACCCAACTGGCTTCGATCCTCAACCTGGACGAGCTGAAGGTCTATGAAGCCATCAGCAGCGATCAGTCGTGGGTGCTGCTGGCCCCGCGTGTGAACGCCGAGATCGGCCAGCAGATCGAACAGATGAAACTTGATCTGGAACTGCCAAGTGTGACGATTGAAAAAATCCCACGCCGGAGTTATCCGCAAGGCACGCTGGCGGCGCAGATTCTCGGTTTTGTGGGCGGCGACCTGGAAGGTTATTACGGCATCGAAGGCTATTACCAGGATCAGCTGGCCGGGCTTTCGGTGAACAGCGTGGTCAGCAGCATCCCGTTTGAACAGACCGATACGCAGGAAGCGGGGCGCGGCGGCGACATTTACCTGACGATTGACCGGGACGTGCAGTATCTGGTGGAAAGTGAACTGGCGCTTTCGGTGGCGGAAACCGGCGCGAAAGGCGGCTCGATCATCGTCATGAACCCGCGCACCGGCGACATCCTGGCGATGGCAAGCTGGCCGTCGTTTGACCCGAATGCTTACCTGAGCGTCGAAAATCAGGGTGATTGGAGCAATCCGGCCATCAGCGGGCAGTACGAACCCGGCTCGGTGTTCAAGCTGCTGACGGTGGCGGCGGCGCTGGACAAGGGGACGATTACGCCGGACTGGACGTATAACGACCAGGGACGGCTGCCGGTCGGCGGCATCGTGGTCGAAAACTGGGATCGCGCCGCGCATGGCCTGGTAGATACGGCCGGCGTGCTGGTGCAGTCGTTAAACGTCGGTGCGGCGACCATCAGCATGGCGATGGGGCCGAATGACTTTTACAATGAACTGTCGCAGTTCGGCATTGGCCGCCTGACCGGCATCAATCTGGAAGGCGAATCGGCAGGCACGCTGTACACCCCCGGCGACCCCAACTGGAGCGAAAGCAACCTGGGGACAAACAGCTTCGGGCAGGGCGTGGCTGTGACGCCGCTGCAAATGATTACAGCGGTGGCGGCCATCGCCAACGACGGCCTGATGATGCAGCCGAATGTCGTGCAGAAGATCAGCATTAACGGCCAGGAGATTTTGTCCCAGCGCGTGCCGCTGGGGCGGCCCATTTCCGCCCAGGTGGCGCGGCAGGTGCGCGACATGATGGTGGCGGTGGTGCGCGACGGCCTGGACGACGCCGCTCAACTGCCGGGATACACGGTGGCCGGCAAGACCGGCACCGCCGAAATTCCCACGCCGGTCGGTTATCGCAGCGACGCCTGGATCATGTCGTTCATCGGCTTTCTGCCCGCCGACGATCCGCAGGTGATCGTCTTTATCAAACTGGACGAACCACGCGGGCGCTGGGCCAGCCAGGTGGTCGCGCCGCTGTTCCGGCGGCTGGCGGAGCGGCTGGTCATTTTACTGGAAATTCCGCCGGATGATGTGCGCCGGGCGCTTGAATCGCAGGGCGGCATCGTCAAAGGCGCGGTTGGGGGATAGATGTATGGTGGGTGGATTACCCTTTGCGCTGACGGTCGGCTCGGTTGCTTTTTTGCTGGGCGTGATCTGGGGCGGGCCGTTCGTGGAAATTTTGCGCCGGTTGAAGATCGGCAAACAGATACGGGTTGAACTGGGCGAAGGCCACCAGAAAAAGGTCGGCACACCGACGATGGGCGGCATCCTCATCATCTTGCCGGTGGTGCTGATGGCGCTGGCGATCAACCTGGTGGCGGTGGTGCGCCCGAACGACCAGATCACCGGGCCAAGCATTCTGCTGCCGCTGTTCGTGCTGATCAGTTTTTCGCTGCTGGGTATGATTGACGACTGGGAAGGCATCGCCCGGTCGCGGGGCGGCCCGCGTGGGCAGGGGCTTCCGGGGCGCGTCAAGTTCGCCGCCCAGGTGGCGTTGGCGACCCTGGTGGCGTCGGTGATTTCGCTCTACGAGGGCGGCTTCCAGTTCGCCAACGAAATCCTGCTGCCGCTGGTCGGCGTGCGCGTGCCGATCAGCCCGCTGCTGTTCATCCCGCTGACGGTGTTTATCATCATCTCCATGTCGAACGCGATTAACCTGACCGACGGTCTGGACGGACTGGCGGGCATCATCAGCGCCAGCGCCTTCACCGCCTATGGTGCGATTGCCTATTTGCAGGGGCAGATTTTTTTGACGCAGTTGTGTTTCATCCTGGTCGGCGCGTGTTTCGCCTTCCTGTGGTTTAACGCCCACCCGGCGCAGTTGTTCATGGGCGATACCGGCTCGCTGGCGCTGGGGGCAACCTTAGGCACGGTGGCCGTGATGACCGGCCAATGGCTGCTGCTGCCGATCATCGCCATCGTGCCGGTGGCGGAAACGATCAGCGTGATCTTACAGGTGACGTACTTCAAACGCACCGGCGGCCAGCGCTTGTTCCGTATGGCCCCGCTGCACCACCACTTTGAACTGGGCGGCTGGAGCGAGACACAGGTCGTCCAGCGATTCTGGCTGGTGGGGCTGCTCAGCGCCATGATCGGCGTGGCGCTGGTGCTGCTGTAAGTGAGAAGGATTTTTGATATGGCTCTGCCGCTCAATCAGATAATCTGCGGCGATTGTTTTGATTTGATCGCCGCTATACCTGATCGCAGTATCAACCTGGTCATTACATCGCCCCCCTACTTTCAGCAGCGTGATTATGGCGGCGGCATCGGTAACGAAACTTCGCTTGACGATTATATCGAACGCTTGATGGTCATCCTGGGCGAGTGCGTCCGCGTGACGGCAGACGACGGAAGTATTGTGTTTAACCTGGGCGACAAATATCTGGACAGCAGCCTGATGCTTGTGCCGTATCGCTTCGCGCTGGAAGCAGTGCAGCGCTGGCCCATCAAACTTGTGAATCAAATTACCTGGGTCAAGCGCAATCCTACACCGCGCCAGTTCAAGCGCCGCCTGGTGAGCAGCACCGAACCGTTTTTTCATTTCGTAAAATCGGATGCCTATTTCTACGACCTGGATGCTTTTCTGGCGTCGGAACGCCCACCAAAACCGGCCAACGGTTCAAATGGCAAGCTGGGCGAAACCTATTTCGGATTAATCGAAAAATCGGATTTGACCGACCAGCAGAAGGATGCGGCGCGCCAAGCCCTGCGCGGCGTTATTCTGGAAGTCAAGGCCGGAAAGATCGAGGGTTTCCGCATGAAGATTCGGGGTGTTCATTCCGAGCCTTTTGGCGGTCAGGCCGGCGGTCGCCAAATTCAGCTTGAGAAAAATGGGTTTACGATCATCCGTATACACGGCAATCCTTTAAAACGTGATGTGATCGAAATGCCCGTTGAATCGGTTAAAGGCAGCGGGCATCCGGCGATGTATCCGGTGAGCCTGATTGTTGAATTTTTGAATCTGTTAACGCGCA
>JACAES010000071.1 GCA_013388735.1 Chloroflexota bacterium
AACCGGGGCGCGGCTCGTGGCAAAAGCCCGTGCCGCCTATCTCAGTGGACAGTGGGATGACCTTAACGCACCACCTCACCCTTTACCACACGTTGCCTGACAACTTTTGATCGCACCCCCTGAACGGCCACGCTTGACACAACCTGCCGCAAATGTTATGATTTTGCTCCGCATAAGACGGCGCGCATCCTCTGTATAATGAGGCAATACGGCGTCGAACTGAGCGAATTGGTGGCGAAAGCGTCTCGTATTGCGGGGTAGCTCGCCTTCGACCGAAGACGGATACGGGCGTTCTGCTGTTAGGTACGCCCGTTTGCGTGTCCAAAAATGAATGGATTGATTTTCGGAGAATTGTATGCCAACCATCAACCAGTTGGTGCGTAAGGGTCGCCGGGACAAAAAGAGCAAGACCAAAGCGCCGGCGCTGCAATATACCCTGAACGCCTTCACCCAGAAGCGCACCCGGCGGCGTAAAGGCGCGCCGCAAAAGCGGGGCGTCTGCACGGTGGTCAAAACCATGACCCCCAAGAAGCCGAACTCGGCTTTGCGGAAAGTGGCGCGCGTGCGCCTGACCAACCAGATCGAGGTGACGGCGTACATCCCCGGCGAGGGACACAGCCTCCAGGAACACAGCGTCGTGCTGGTGCGCGGTGGCCGTGTGAAAGACCTGCCCGGTGTCCGCTACCACATCGTGCGCGGCACGCTGGACACCGATGGGGTGAAAAACCGCGAGCAGGCGCGCAGCAAATATGGCACCAAACGTCCGAAGGCCGGTGCTGCTGCTGGCGCAAAGAAGAAGAAGTAAGCGAGGGTTCCGATGCCAAGACGATACCGCCCCACCCGGCGTCCGGTGATGCCGGATCAGAAGTACAACAGCGTGCTGCTGGCGATGTTAATTAACCGCATGATGTACGGCGGCAAAAAAAGCACCGCCCAGCAGTTGGCCTACAAGGCGCTCGATCTGATCGAGGAACGCGCCAAACGCGACCCGATTGAGGTGTTCGAGCAGGCGCTCCGCAA
Organism: Chloroflexota bacterium; assembly: GCA_013388735.1. Classification (GTDB taxonomy): domain Bacteria; phylum Chloroflexota; class Anaerolineae; order Aggregatilineales; family Phototrophicaceae; genus CFX2. The sequence continues at coordinate 1,021 of JACAES010000071.1, forward strand.
CGTCACGCCCGCCGTGGAAGTCAAACCGATGCGCGTGGGCGGCTCCACCTATCAGGTGCCGGTGGAAGTGCCGACCTACCGGGCGCAAACCCTGGCGATGCGCTGGATTCTGGAAAATTCGCGCAACCGGGGCGGGCGCAACATGGCCGAAAAGCTGGCCGCCGAACTGATGGACGCCGCTTCGGGACAGGGCGCTTCGATCAAAAAGAAGGATGATACGCACCGTATGGCCGAGGCGAACCGCGCCTTCGCCCATTTCCGGTAACGAGGCCGTTAGCAATTAGCCAGCAGCGCGCGGCTTTCAAGACAGGAGCCGCGACATTAGCGGCCACCGATGCAGAGGCCCTGCTAATCGCTAACAGCTAAGAGCTAATCTGAGGATACATGGCGAAAAAAGCTGAAACCGTACTCGACCTGAATAAAGTCCGCAACATCGGCATCATCGCGCACATTGACGCGGGTAAAACGACGACCACCGAGCGCGTGCTGTATTACACCGGCATGATTCACCGCGTTGGTGAAGTGCACGAAGGCGCAGCCACGACCGACTACATGGAGCAGGAACGCGAACGCGGCATCACCATCACTGCCGCCGCCGTGACCGCCGGGTGGAAGGGGCATCAGATCAACATCATTGATACGCCCGGTCACGTGGACTTCACCGCCGAAGTGCAGCGCAGCCTGCGCGTGCTGGATGGCGGCGTGGTGGTCTTTGACGCGGTAGCCGGTGTTGAACCGCAGTCGGAGACGGTCTGGCGGCAGGCCAATAATTACCGCGTGCCGCGTATCTGTTTTGTCAACAAGATGGATCGCACCGGCGCGAATTTCTGGCGCTGCGTGGACATGATCGTGGAGCGGGTTCATGGCAACCCCGTTCCCGTCCAGATGCCGTATGGCGAAGGGCCGGACTTCGGCGGGATCATTGATCTCATCGAGATGAAGCTCATCACCTATGGCAACGACGAGGGGACGGACATTCAGCACCATCCCATCCCGGAAAGCTACCGGGAGCAGGCCGAAACCCGCCGTCAGGAAATGGTGGAGAAAATCGTCGAAAGCGACGATTACCTGACCGAGAAGTACCTGATGGAAGAGGAAGTCACCAACGACGAACTGATGGGCGCGCTGCGCGCCGCCACCATCGCCGGCAAAGTGCATCCGGTGCTGTGCGGTTCGGCGCTCAAAAACAAGGGCGTCCAGTTGATGCTGGATAAAGTGGTTGACCTGCTGCCCTCGCCGCTGGATGTGCCGCCCATCAAAGGCACGCACCCCAAGACGGACGAGGTGCTGACGCGCGAAGCGTCTGACCAGCAGCCGACGGCGGCGCTGGTGTTCAAAATCCTGACCGACCCGTATGTGGGGCGGCTGGCGTTCTTCCGCGTGTATTCCGGCGTGGTGCGCTCCGGCTCGACCATGATGAACAGCACCAAAGGCGAGCGCGAACGCATTGGCCGCATCGTGCGGATGTTCGCCGACCGGCGCGAGGACGTGGAAGAAGTCCACGCCGGGGACATCGCCGCCATCCTGGGGCTGAAGGAAACCTTCACCGGCGATACGCTGTGCGACCCGAACAACCCGATTGTGCTGGAAAAAATCAGCTTCCCTGAGCCGGTTATCGAACTTTCTATCGAGCCGAACAGCAAGGCTGACCAGGACAAGATGGGCATCGCGCTGCGCCGCCTGGCGGAAGAAGACCCGACCTTTAAGATTGAGGTGGACGACAAACTCGGCCAGACCAAAATCAAGGGTATGGGCGAGCTGCACCTGGAAGTGCTGGTAGACCGGATGCTGCGCGAGTTCGGTGTGCAGGCGACCGTGGGCCGCCCGCGTGTGGCCTACCGCGAAACCATCACCCGCAACGTGCGCCAGGACACGACCTTCAAACGGCAGACCGGCGGCTCCGGCCAGTACGCGCGCGTGGTGTTCGAGTTCGAGCCGCTGACGGACGAAGACCGCGCCGCCATGCCTGCCGGCGAAGACTTCCTGTTTGTGGACGCCATCAAGGGCGGTTCGATCCCTAAAGAGTTCATCCCGGCAGCGCGCAACGGCGTGCGGGATGCGCTGCAAGGCGGCGTGATCGCGGGTTATCCACTGGTGGGCATCAAAGCGACCCTGGTGGATGGCGCCTTCCACGAAGTGGACTCCAGCGAAATGGCCTTCAAGGTGGCCGGTTCGATGTGTCTCAAGGAAGGGGCGCATCGGGCGGGGCCGGTGCTGCTGGAGCCGACCATGAAGGTCGAGGTAGTCGTGCCGGAAGATTATACCGGGACGGTCGTCGGCGACCTGTCGGCGCGGCGCGGCACGATTGTCGGCATGGAGCCGCGCGGCGCGGGGACGACGTCGGTGCGCGCGACTGTGCCGCTGGGCGAGATGTTCGGTTATGCCACCCAACTGCGTAACATGACGCAGGGGCGCGGCAGCTTCACGATGGAATTTGAGCGATACGCCATCGCGCCGCAGAACATCGCGGACGAGGTGATTAAGGGTATTCGCTGAGTTCGACATATTCGCACCGTCGGGGTCTGACCGGCCTCGACGGAAAACACAAAAACGTCTGGGTGTTAAACGAAGGAAAAGGAAAGACACACAATGACCAAATTTGAACGTTCCAAACCCCACGTGAACATCGGCACGATCGGTCACGTCGATCATGGTAAAACGACCCTGACAGCAGCCATCACCAAGGTGCTGGCGCTGAAGGGTAAGGCCGCACGGATGAAATACGATGACATTGACAACGCGCCGGAAGAAAAAGCGCGCGGCATCACCATCAACATTGCGCACGTGGAATACCAGACGGACAAACGGCACTACGCGCACGTGGATATGCCGGGGCACCGCGACTACATCAAAAACATGATTACGGGCGCGGCGCAGGTGGACGGGGCGATATTGGTGGTGGCGGCGCCGGATGGGCCGATGCCGCAGACGCGGGAACACGTCTTGCTGGCGCGGCAAGTGGAAGTGCCGAGCATCGTAGTGTTTCTGAACAAAGTGGACATGATGGACGACCCGGAGCTGCTGGAATTGGTGGAATTGGAGTTGCGGGAACTGCTGACGAGTCAGGGATTTCCTGGAGAGACGACGCCGATCGTGCGCGGGAGCGCGAAGTTGGCGTTGGAAAGCGCGTCGACGGACCCGAACGCGCCGGAATACGCGTGCATCCGCGAGTTGCTGCGGGTGGTGGACGAGTACATTCCGGAGCCGAAGCGGGAGACGGATAAACCGTTCATGATGTCGATAGAAGACGTGTTCTCGATAAAGGGACGCGGGACGGTGGTGACGGGGCGGATAGACCGCGGGATAGTGAAAGTAGGGGACCCGCTGGAAATCATCGGGCTGCGGGAGACGAAAAGCACGGTCTGCACGGGGGTGGAAATGTTCCACAAGCAGTTGGACGAAGGGATGGCAGGGGACAATGTGGGGCTGCTGCTGCGGGGG
>JACAES010000028.1 GCA_013388735.1 Chloroflexota bacterium
AACCGGGGCGCGGCTCGTGGCAAAAGCCCGTGCCGCCTATCTCAGTGGACAGTGGGATGACCTTAACGCACCACCTCACCCTTTACCACACGTTGCCTGACAACTTTTGATCGCACCCATCGGCATTCAGTGCAGCTTCATCCAATCATTTGACAAGGTGGATAAAACGGCTTATCATAAGTCTGGAAAACGATTTCTCTGAGAGTGGCGCTGTATCGGGTTTACCCCGCCGCAGCACCCCCGAAATAAATGAAATTTCGCAATAAAAGCGCTTTTTAAGCCCAAAAATACTCCCTCAAAGCGCGCCCGGCTTAGAAAACGTTTCCTCAAAAATAGTTTTTTGGGATATTTGTTATGCCCAGTATTACAATTCACGATGTGGCCGATTATGCTGGTGTTTCTCGCGCTACCGTTTCGCGTGTCCTTAATAACAACCCCGCTGTAGATCAAGCCCTGCGCCTGCGCGTTGAAGATGCCATACAGGCGCTGGGATACCAGCCCAACCGAACCGCGCGTCGGCTGCGCGCACAGTCCAGCAACGTCATCGGGCTGATTATCTCCGACATTCGTAACCCCTATTTTCTCTCCATCATCCAGGGCGTCGAAGATGTGGCTTATGCCCATCAGATGTCGCTCATCCTGTGTAACTCGGACGAAGACCCAACTAAGGAACAGATGTATCTGCGCGTGATGGAAGCGGAACACGTGGCCGGCCTGATTATGGTGCCATCACAGAGCAGCGAGGAACAGCAGCTCAGCCGCCTGAAAAAAATCGGCATTCCGGTCATTCTGCTCGACCGGGTGGCCGACGATTTTGAAGTGGATGCGGTCAAGGTGGACAACGAACGCGGCGCGGCAGACGCGGTGCGGCATCTGATCGCGCTGGGATACCGGCGTATCGCCACCATCACTGGCCCTGTACACCTGACGACGGGACGCGAGCGCTATACCGGCTACCGGTCAGCTCTGGAAGCCAACGGGCTGGCTTATGATGAAGCACTGGTCAAAATCGGCAATTTTAAGACCGAAAGTGGTTATCAACTCACCCGCGAGCTGCTGGCAATGGCCGAACCGCCGGACGCCATCTTCGTTTCCAATAATATGATGACGCTGGGTGCGCTGCGCGCCCTGCGCGAACAGGAAATTCGTGTGCCGCAGGAAATGGCGCTGGTCGGTTTTGACGATATGCCCTGGTCAGGCGACCTGTATTCGCCGCTCACCGTCGTCTCGCAGCCCACTTATGAGTTAGGCCAGGAGGCCACCAACCTGCTGCTGCGCCGGCTGGCTGACCCTGGTTTGCCCTTCCGAACCGTTATTTTGCAGACGCGCCTGATCGTGCGCGAGTCCTGCGGCGCGAAATTAAGGAGCTGAACCTATGGCCGTTGAACAGCCGCAGTTTGAAGAACACCCGATAGTGTTGAGGATGCAGCACATTACCAAACGTTTTCCGGGCGTGCTGGCGTTAGACGATGTGACCTTCGATGCGCGCATCGGTGAGGTGCATGGCCTGGTGGGCGAAAACGGAGCCGGCAAATCCACTCTGATGAAGATCATGAGCGGCGTCTATACGGAATTCGACGGTGAGATGCTGTTAAACGGTCAGCCGGTCATATTCCATAACCCGCGCGAAGCCCAGGACAGCGGCATCGCCATGATTCACCAGGAGTTGAATCTCGTCCCGGAACTGACCGTTTATGAGAATATCTTTCTGGGTCGAGAACATAAAACGCGACTGGGTACGTTAGACCGCCGCGCCATGCGCCAATCGGCGGGAAAACTTATGGCGAACCTGGGTCTGGACATTGACCCCAACAGCCCGATCAAACAGCTTCGGGTTGGGCAGCGGCAGCTTGTCGAAATCGCTAAGGCGCTGAGTTTGAACGCCCGCATTATCATCATGGACGAGCCGACATCGGCCCTCAGCGACACCGAAGTGGATTATCTGTTCCGGGTGATCGGCGGCCTTCGTGAACACAATGTGGCCGTGATTTACATCTCACACCGGCTTGACGAGGTATTCACAATCGCCGACCGGATCACGGTGCTGCGTGATGGCGCAGTGGTCGGCACAACCCCCGCACAGGCAATCACCCGCCGCCAGCTTATCAGCCTGATGGTCGGGCGCGATCTCGACGTGCTGTACCCAAAAGCGAGCGTAGAACCGGGCGAGACCGTTTTGCAGATAGAAAACCTCACCTATCTTCAGGGAACACGGCGCGTGCTGGATGATGTTTCGCTGTACGTGCGGAAAGGTGAAATCGTCGGGCTGGCCGGGCTGATGGGCGCGGGACGCACGCAGGTTCTGGAAGCTGTGTTTGGCGTATACCCCCCCACCAGCCTGAATGGTCGTGTTATCCTTAATGGGACACCAGTGCGTTTCGAGTCGCCGCAGGATGCGATTGACTCCGGCATCGGGCTGGTGGCCGAAGATCGTAAGCTGCAAAGCCTGGTGCTGGAGCGTTCGGTCACTGAAAACGCCAGCCTGGCGACGCTGCGCCAGTTCATGAACCGCCTCACGATCATCAAACAACGGGCGGAACGGCAGGCCGTAGACCAGGTGGTACAAAACCTGAATATCAAGACGCCATCTATCGAAACCCTGGTGGCAAACCTGAGCGGCGGCAACCAGCAAAAAGTCGTCATCGGCAAATTTCTGCTGTCGGATATCGTCCTGTTCCTGCTGGATGAACCCACGCGCGGGATTGATGTCGGCGCGAAGGCGGAGATATACAACCTGGTGGGACAACTCGCACAAAGCGGCACGGCGTTTCTGCTGGTTTCCAGCGAAATGCCGGAACTGCTGGCAGTATGCGACCGGATTTACGTGCTGTGTGATGGCCGCCTGACCGGGGAATTCTCGCGGGAAACGTTTGACCAGGAAGCCATTATGGAAGCCGCAACCCGCTTCATCGAAAAAGTGACCAATGGCCGCCAACTTCAAGGGGAAATAACCATATGAGCAATACAATCACGCAGCCTCGATCCGCACAACAGCGTTCGCTGCTGGCAAACGCGAGCGCCGGCGATGTGGTCACACTGATCTGCGCCGCCGTCCTGCTGTTTTCGTTCGTGGCACTGCCCTGGGTGGTCGAAGCCGGCAGCACAGTTGCCGGGGTCAGCCTGATTACGTCCGAGACGCTGCCAATCAGTGACGATCTGTGGGCCGCATTTACCGAAACGCCTGCCGCCCTGCTGCTGGTGCCGGCAGCGAGCTTGTTGGCCGGACTTGCGGTGGTGGTCGGGCTGTACCAGCCGCGCTACCGGCGGCCCGCTTCGTGGATCATCCAGTTCGCCGGCCTGATGGGGGTGGCTTACTTCCTGCTGTTCGCCACGCAGGATCGCGCCAATACGGCTTTTGCGCTGCCGCAGTTCTGCGGTGGGGGCTTCTGGCTGGCGTTTTTCACCGCTGCCCTTCTGTTCGTACAGTTTTTCTTTGGGCGCCCGACCGCTATGCAGGAAGCAACCAGTTACGCTGGGCATCCCGGAGCGCTACAACAGGCGTTCGGCGGAATGATGGCACGGCCCTGGTTCAGCCGCACGATTGCGTTTGTTTTTCGATTTCAAAGCTTCTTCGGATTAATTATCGTCCTTCTGTTGGCGATTACTTTTTCGCCCATTCGTAACGACGCCAATATCTTCCTCAGCCAGCGTAACATCAGCAACGTCACACGCGACGTGGCCGAAACCGGCATCCTGGCGGTCGGGCAAATCCTGGTCATCATCATCGGCGGCATTGACCTGTCCGTCGGCTCGGTGGTGGCGCTGACCGCGACCGGCGTGGCCTTCCTGCTGATGCGCGACCTGATGCCAGCGATCCCGGCCATCCTCATTATCCTCAGTCTGGGGCTGGCGATTGGTTGGTGGAACGGCTGGACGGCGGAACGTTTTCGCATCCCTTCTTTTGTAACGACGCTGGCAATGTTGAGCATCGCGCGCGGTGTGGCGCGCATCTGGTCGGATAACATCGCTGTGCCGCTGTCGTATGGCGCGGGCGGCGCAGACCCTCTGTTTGAGGTCATTGGCGAGAGGATCAACGGCGTCTTCCCGGTGCCGGCCATCATCATGTTTATTGCTGCCATCATCATGTCGCTGGTGCTGCAATACACCGGCTTTGGACGGCATCTCTATGCCATTGGCGGCAACCAGACGGCGGCGCGGCTGTCCGGCCTGGCGGTGTCGCGCATCAAAATCGCGGCGTTTATGCTGTGCGGGTTTTTCGCCGCAATGGCCGGCATTATGCACGCCGCCCAGTTAAACCAGGGCAGCCCGAACGAAGCCGTGAATTATGAACTGAATGCTATCGCGGCGGTGGTCATCGGCGGGGCAAGCCTGTCCGGCGGTAAGGGAACAGTCGCCGGGGCTATCGCCGGCGCATTCATCCTCGGCCTTCTGGACAATATGCTCAGTCTGAACAACGTCAACAGCAACGTCCAGCTTATCACCAAAGGGCTGCTGGTGATCGCGGCAGTCGCTCTGCAGCAGCTTCGCCCGCGCAGCGCCGAATAAATTCGTCCCATCACAACATGCGACGAGGTTGTTATCCGCAAGTGGCTCGGCAGAACAAAACCGGAAAGGGGGTGATTAATGCTCTGAGTAATGGTCAGAAATGATGGTGAGCCAGGCAGTAAATTTTCGAAAGGGTATAAGGAGTTTTCCGTGAATAAGAAATTTTTCCTGTTCTTAGTCGTTGCGGCAGCCTTACTTGGAACGCTTAGCGCAGCATTCGCTCAGGGCGAGTGGCAGGCTTTTACCGAAGATATGCTTGGCGGTGGGATCGTCAAACTTGAGGCCCGACCTGAAGGCGCTCTGCCGGCCGGATGTCCCTTGCCCGCGCCCAAAGACAAATATGTGATCGGCATGTCGCAGGCCAACCGCGCCGAACCCTGGCGCGAGGCGATGGACAGCCAGATCGCCGCTGCCGCTGCCGCCTATCCCGAATTCGAGGTCATC
>JACAES010000135.1 GCA_013388735.1 Chloroflexota bacterium
CTCAACCCGAAAGGCGGCCTGCCGATGACGGCGCGGGCGCGCGTGCCGGTGGTATCACCTGCGGGGACTGCGCCAGTTCAACAACCTGCCGGATGATGCTGCTGACCAGATCGGGCCGGGCCGGCGGAATGAGTGTGCCGCTGCCCTGGGTTACGATGTGCCTGCTTCTGGTGGAGAGGGCGGCAGCAGTGATATAGGTGTCCTGCCAGTTGTCCGCAGCGCGGGTTTCTGGCAGGCGCTTCGGCGTGGCTTTCAGTTCGGCGGCGGTTGGGTATCGCCCATGATTTTCCTTAACAGAATATAATAATCCTCATTATGACCATTGTGAGCATCTATTCCCAATAAGAGCCGAAAAACAGATCGCTAAATTGGGATAAAATCAGGGTAGATTGTTTTTATCGAGAGGAGAAAAGACTTTGGAACTGAAAAATGGCGTTATCCTTGTGACCGGCGGCGCATCGGGTCTGGGCGCGGGCTGCGCGCGGCGGTTCGTCAGCCAGGGTGCGAAAGTCCTGATTGTAGACCGGGATACCGAACGCGGCGCGGCGCTGGCCGATGAACTGGGCGCATCGGCGCGTTTTGCCCAGGCCGACGTGACCAGCGAGGCCGAAATCGGCGCGGCCATCCAGACGGCGGTGCAGACCTTTGGCGGGCTGAACGCGGCCATCAACTGCGCGGGCGTGGCCTGGGCCGGGCGCACGGTCAGCAAAGAAGGCCCGCACCCGCTCGACCTGTTCGAGACGGTGATTAAAATCAACCTGATCGGCACGTTCAACGTCATCCGGCTGGCGGCGGCGCAGATGGCGACCAACGAGCCGGACGTCAACGGCGAACGCGGCGTTATCATCAATACGGCCTCGGTGGCGGCCTTTGATGGGCAGGTGGGGCAGGCGGCTTATTCGGCCTCGAAAGGCGGCATTGTGGGCATGACGCTGCCCATCGCCCGCGACCTGTCGCGGTTGGGCGTCCGCGTGATGACCATCGCGCCGGGCATCTTCAAAACGCCGATGGTCGCCATGATGACCGACGAGGTGCAGACCTCGCTGGCGGCGCAGATTCCGTTCCCGGCGCGTTTTGGCGACCCGGACGAGTACGCCCGGCTGGCGCAGTCCATCCTGGAAAACCCGTACCTGAACGGCGAGGTTATCAGGCTGGACGGCGCGGTGAGGATGCAGCCGAAATAAACATCTCCGGCGGGGGCGGGTGGCTGTCCCCGCCCTATACGCCGCAGCCCCGGATTTAAAATGCGCCTTTTAGGATGCAGGATGCATTTCACTTCAGTGGAATTCAGCCCTCATCCCCCTGCCCCCCTTCTCCCGAGCGCTGCTGCGCAGCTAGGAGAAGGGGGAAACGACGGCGACTGTGCTGATTTTCGCCCCTCTCCCAGTCCCGAAGGGACGTTCGGGAGAGGGGACGGGGGTGAGGGCTGTTCAGGCATTCCCAACAATTTGAAATGCCCCCTTCAGTTCTTGTTGACATTTTTTACTAAACACGTTAAGCTGTTTTTAGTGGAAATAGCAAAATGTTTAGCTCTCCATTGAAGGAAAGCGCATTGCCTCATCCGTCGGTAGGGTGAGGTATAAAGCGCCGGTGTAACCACTATGGGGTTTTCGACCCAATGACCCATAAAGTAACCCTTCGTGAAGTTGCAGACGCGGCGGGTGTCTCGGTTGCCTCTGCATCGTTAGCCCTCAATAACAAACCCGGCGTGTCTGAAGAAACACGCGCGCGCATCCTCAGGCTGGCGGCGGAGCTTGGGTATCAGCAGACGATTCGCGTTGACGTAACAACCGCATCGGCGGCGACACGAGTCGCCTGTCTGGTGCAGCAAAGTTACGGCGACGACAGCATGAGCTACGATTACTTCTACAATCAGGTATTGGCAGGCGCAGAGCAGATCACCGGCCAGTCCGAGATTGATATGACGATTTACCCCTTTGAAGGCAACGAAAACAGCCGGTTTGTGCGGCTGTATCAACCGATCAATCCTGAACCATTCGACGCCTATATGATCGTCGGCACGCAGTTCCATTACGAACAGTTGGCAGATGTCATCAACAGCGGCAAACCGGTTGTCCTGGTGGATTCGTATGCCGGCGACCTGCGGTTCAACCAGATACTTCCCGACAATTATGATGGCGGCTATCAGGCCGGACGTCATCTGGTCAGACAGGGGCATCGCTGCATCGGGGTGATCGGGTATCAACCGGGGTGTTTTCCAGGCATCCGGGAACGTTACCAGGGTTTTCAGCAGGCGCTTGCCGATAATGGCATTGTTCATCATTGTGTAGAACACGATGCGCTGTTTATGAAAGCCTCCCGCGCGGCGGCGCTGCGTCTGCTCCGGCGGCATCCCGATATCACAGCGATATTCGCGCTGAATGATCCGGCGGCATTCGGCGTCTACCAGGCAGCGCATGAACTCAAGCTGCGTATCCCGGATGATCTTTCGATCATCGGGTTTGACGACCTGCACATGGCCGGCATCATTTCGCCGCCGCTCACCACGATCCAGATTGACAAACTTCTGATGGGCAGAATAGCGATGGAACATCTCCAACGACAAATCAGCCAACCAGACCAGACCACCATCACGATCCGCATTCATGTCCGGTTGATCGAACGCGGATCGGTAGCGCAACCTGATGCCGAAAAAAGTATGTCGCAGAAAGAAGGCTAATGTGAAAATTGTCTCTTTAGATCAAAACTGGACGTTCAGACAGGTGAACGCTTTGGACGACCTGCCGGCAAAGGTGCCGGGCGTGGTTCATTTAGACCTGATGGCACATGACAAAATAGCCGATCCCTTCTTTCGCGATAACGAAAAGGAACAATACTGGATCGGTGAAACCGACTGGCATTATCGCTGCACGTTTGAGGTGAGCGCGGAAGACCTGGAGCATTCCGGCATCCGGCTGGTCTTTCATGGGCTGGATACCCTGGCGACGGTGACGCTGAACGGGGTGTCCATCGGCACGACAGACAACATGTACCGCGTATGGGCCTTCGATGTAAAAGCAGCTCTCAAAGCCGGTGAAAACGTCCTCGATGTGATCTTCGCCGCGCCCATGCCCTACGTGCGAGCGATGGAGGCCGAAAAGGGCGTGCTGCCGTCCTGGGCGGTCGGGGGGCATCGGTTGAATGCCGGCACGTATATCCGCAAGCAGCCTTCGAATTTTGGCTGGGACTGGGGGCCGCAGTTTGTCACCAGCGGCATCTGGCGTCCGGTCGAACTCCAGATGTTTGACACTGCGCGCCTTGCCGGCGTACTGGTCACGCAGGATCATTCGACGCCCGATCAGGTGCGGCTGACGATCACGCCGGATATAAAATTTGTCGGCGACACGGCATCTGTGTTGGTTGAGGTGGCGCTCACTCGAAATGATCGCCTGGTCGCGTCGTCCCGATCCAGGCCGGATGAGATGACGCCGCTTGTCGTCACCGACCCGGAACTGTGGTATCCCAATGGGCTGGGGGAACAGCCGCTCTATCATCTGAGCGTCCGCCTGTTCGACGCGGAAGGAAAACGCCTCGACCGGTGGGAACGGCGAATCGGGCTGCGAGAATTGAAGCTGGTGCGGAAACCGGACGCCTGGGGCGAGTCCTTTTACTTCGAGGTCAACGGGCGGCCATTTTTCGCCAAAGGGGCAAACTGGATTCCCGCCGATCCGTTTGTCGCGCGCCTGTCCCGCGCCGATTACGAGCCGCTGATCGCCGATGCGGCAGCCGTCCATATGAACATGCTGCGCGTGTGGGGCGGCGGCATTTATGAGCATGACAGTTTCTACGATCTGTGCGACGAATACGGCATCTGCATCTGGCAGGATTTTATGTTTTCCTGCGGAACGTACCCGTCTTACGACGCGGAATTTATGGAGAACGTGCGCGCCGAAGCGGTTGATAATGTGCGCCGCTTGCGCCATCACCCATCGCTGGCGCTGTGGTGCGGCAATAACGAACTTGAGCAGGGTTTGGTCGGTCACGAGTGGACGGCGACCACCATGAGCCTGGCGGACTACAGCAAACTGTTTGATGTTCTGCTTAAGGATGTTGTGCAGCAGGAACACCCGCAGGGCAATTACTGGCCCGCCAGCCCACACTCCCCGCTGGGTGATCGGCTCGACTGGCAGAACCCGACCTGCGGCGACGTACACCTGTGGGGTGTCTGGCACGGCCTGAAGCCGTTTGAGTGGTACTACGAGTCCACCCATCGTTTTGTGAGCGAGTTCGGACTCCAGTCCTTTCCGCAGCCCAACACCCTGTACCCGGTGCTGGACGAAGGCGATCATGATATTCTCGGCCCGGTTATGACCTATCGCCAGCGCAGCGAGGTCGGCAATAATGCCATCGCCAGCTATATGGCCGATTGGTTCAAGCCGGTCGGCAGCTTTGAGGCCAGATTATGGGTCAGCCAGATTTTGCAGGGCATTGCCATGAAGACCGGCATCGAACATTGGCGGCGGCAGATGCCGCGCACGATGGGAACGCTCTACTGGCAGCTTAACGATATGTGGCAGGCGCCAAGCTGGTCTTCCATCGAATACGGCGGCAACTGGAAGGCGCTGCACTACATGGCGAGACATTTCTATGCGCCGGCATTGGTATCCGGCGTATGGCATCCAGAGAGTCGCACCTTTGATCTGCAGGTGACCAATGACCACCGGCGCGAGATCAATGGGCGCGTCGTCTGGAAATGGATTGATACAGCGGGGGCAGTCCGGCATTCGGGGCAAATCGCGGTCAGGGTGGCACAAAACACCAGCCAGCCTGTTACCACGATCCCCATCACCCCTTCGGAATTTGACCCTGAGGATGGCCTGCTGTGGGCCGAACTGTGGGAAGGGGAAACGCTGCTTTCTCAGAATACCGTGCTGGCATCACGTCCTAAAGTCATGCGCTTGCAGAATCCGAATATCAGTGTTAAACTGGAATGGAAGCGCTCCCAAACAGCGCAGATCACGGTTTATACGAAAACGCTGGCCCTGTGGGTGTGGTTGTCTCATGACAGGTTTAACGCAGCTTATTCGGATAACTTCTTCCATCTGTCGCCGGATGAACCCAGGGTCATTACCGTTTCCGTTCCAGATGGTATTCAGGATGCATTCGCATCGGGGCTGCGCGCCCGGTCTCTTTTTGATCTGACGTAACCGTAGTGCCAGGCTGCTGCAAACAAATGTTTTTGTGAAACAGGTGGGTTGGCTGATGCGCCGCAGTGCTTGTGAGGCTTTTGAAAAACAGGAACAGCTTACTCCCGCCCAGGCTTATGCCGATGTTTTCCTCGGTGTTGTCCACCTGAACCTGATGGGAACAAACGCCAGAAGAACTGGGGTTAAACCCGGCAAAGGCAGGCTTCAGAATGTGTGACGAAAAAGGGGAAGGAGGGTATTATATGTAAAAATGCGCTATACAAGTTTACTGTAGGCGATCCCGCCGGCAGCCGGTGTGGAAACGTCTCTCTATTAGTATTTTGATTTGTTCATCAGGAGAACCATACAATGAAGTTTACCCGTTTTACAATCGTTACGCTGCTTCTCGTCACGTTGATGGCGGTTGCTGTTGTGCCGTCCATCGCGCAGGACACCTTGCCCCGCAATGAAACCCTGTATTTTAACGGTCAGCAGTGGGGGCCGGTGGTTGGCTGGAATCCGTATTCGAACAATAACAACAACGCCATGGCGATTGCGCAGCAGGACAACGCCCGCGTTATCATGTTCGAAACCCCCTACCTGTACAACATGCTCGACGGGCAGGTCTATCCCCTGCTGGCAGATGGGCCTTTTGCCTGGAACGATGCCCGTACCGAACTCACCTTCAAAATCAAACCGGCAGCCCACTGGAATGACGGCACGCCGCTGACGGCGGAAGATGTCGCTTACACCTGGGCGACCCACGTTAAATACAATACCCCGGTCGGCGCCGCCAACCTTGACTATATCGAAGATATTGTCGCGGTTGACGAATCCACCGTCGTCATCAAGGCGAAGCTGAATGATGCCGGCGCAGCAGTCAATCCGCTGCTGGTTCAGGCCTATGTCAGCACCAACTACGTCATCTCGAAAGCCTGGACCCAGACGCTGGAAGAGCGTGTGGCTGGCGATCCCGTGGCGCTGCTGGCGGACACGGCTGAAGATGTTATTTACTCCGGCCCCTATGGTAAATTCTTTGCCGATGACTCCAAGGTTGTTTACGTGCGTGATGACAACTATTGGGGACAGGATGCCAGCATGTGGGGCAAACTGCCGGTTCCGAAGTACCTGGCCCATACCATCTTCAAAGACAATGCCGCCGGGACGACCGCGCTGAAGGCCGGCGAGGTAGACGTCAGCCAGCAGTTCAACTCCAACGTTCAGGACCTCTGGCTGGTTGATAATCTGCCGATTTCCACCTACCTGCCCGAAGCGCCTTACGGCATTGGCGCCAGCCTGCCCACCGCCTTCTTCAACCTGACCGGGTCTTCGTATGGCCTGGACAACCTCGCGGTGCGTAAGGCGATTGCGATTGCCGTTGACTACCCGACCATCATCGCCAACGCGATGACCAACCAGTCAGCCACCTTCGATCAGGTTCCGCGCTCGCTGATGAACCCGACCGCCGGTGAGCAGGCGCTCTATGACCATGCCGCAGTCGCCGATCTGCAATGGGCCGGTAACGACATCGAAGGCGCCAAGGCGCTGCTCGACGAAGCCGGCATTGTGGACACCGATGGTGACGGCTGGCGCGAACTCGATGGTCAGAAACTGAGCTACGTTGCGACCTGCCCGAACGGTTGGTCGGACTGGCAGGCGGCCATCGAAGTCGTGGCTGCCGCCGGTAAGGAAATCGGCATTGACATCACTTCCAACTTCCCCGAATGGTCGGTTTACCAGACTGTCGTCACCAAGTCGGATGCCCCGCTGCCCGAAGGTTACGACATCTTCATGATGTGGAGCGATGGCGCCGGCCCGACGCAGCCGTGGAGCCGTATCCGCAAACTGATGAGTTCCGAATTCATCGGTATGCCGAGCAACTGGAACGGCAACTGGGGCGGCTACTCGAACCCCGACGCTGACGCGCTGATCCAGGCTATCCCGCAGGAAACCGACGCCGCCAAACTGAAAGAAATGTACACGGAACTGGTCAGAATATACCTGACCGATATTCCGTCCTTCACGCTCATGTACCGTCCGCAGTCTTTCCACACGGTGAATGAGAGTGTCTGGACCAACTTCCCGTTTGACGGTGATGGCACCAATCCGCCGGTGCCGCCGCTGAACCTGACGGATGGTTGGAGCATTGCCGGTCTCTATAACCTGGAACTGGTTAACCCCTAGATCAATCAGTCACCATGCAGTACGGGTGGCAGTCGCTTTACAACAAGTGACTGCCACCTCATTGTTATCGCCCATTGATTGAGTGAGGAGCGCCTGGGTTGAAAGGATACCGAGATTATTTCCTTAGGAAGCTGGGTTGGTTTGCTATCACGGTGGTGGTCGCCTTCATCTTAAACTTCACCCTGCCGCGCCTTATGCCGGGCGACCCGGTGGCCGCCATTGTGGCCCGGATGGCCCAGGGCATGTCCAACGCCACCGGTGTGCAGGCCGTTTATGAACAATACACCGAACTATTTGCCACCGACAGGCCAATACCAGAGCAGTTTTTTATCTATATCCGCAATGTACTTAATGGCGATTTTGGTTACTCGATCAGCCAGTATCCCCGCACGGTTGGGGAAGTAATTAACGCATCGGTCTGGTGGACGATTGCGCTGCAATTCCCGGCCATTATTGTCGGCTGGATACTGGGAAACACGCTTGGCGCGATGGCCGCGTACCTGAGGAAGGGCTTTGACAGGGTGCTGCTGCCGGTCAGCCTTTTCCTCAGCAACATACCCCCATTTGGGATGGCGGTCATTCTGCTGGTGATTTTTGCCGTTAACTTGAAATGGTTGCCCACATCCGGCGGCTACAGATTTGACATGGTTCCCAACTCCAGCTGGGAATTTGTCTGGTCGGTCATTGTGCATTACCAGCTGCCCTTCTGGTCAATTGTGTTGATTACCATTGGCGGGCAGGCCATCGGGATGCGTTCAATGGCGATCTACGAATTGAATGCCGATTACGTCAAGTATGCGCGTTTCCTGGGCATCAAAGACAGCAAGATCATCCGGTACGTCTTCAGAAACGCGATGCTGCCTCAGATCACCGGACTTGCGCTCTCAATCGGAACGATGGTGTTTGGCGCGGTGGTGGCTGAGATTATCTTCAATTATCCGGGAATTGGCTCGACCATGCTGACCGCCGTGCTGGGGGGGGATTACCCGCTGATTTCGGCAGCGACGCTGATTATCACCTTCATGGTGCTGATCGCGTTTTTTGCCCTGGAAATCATCTACGGGCTGATTGACCCGCGCATCAAAGCCGCTCAGTCGGAATAGGCGGAAAGACGACCATGAAACATTTACTGAGACAGACTTTTCGATCAGGAAAATTTCTCGTCGGTTTTGTCATCTTCATGACAATTCTGTTGACGGTGTTGATCTATCCGCTTTTTGTCAAAGATCCGCCATTGGGAATCATCAGCCGGGGAACGTTCCTTGCTCCAGGGATTTACGTGAATGTTTACGACAGCATGAATTCTTCTCCCCGTTACACACTGATCCTGGAAGGGGCAGCGTCCCGGCGCGTGGCGGGCAAGTTAGGTGATGACGACCGCCAGGCGATGCAGGAGTGGCTGGTCGCAAAGGGCGTGCCTGAAGACTCGATTGATATTGCGGATACCGCTGGACTGATCGCACTGTGGGAAAGCAACTTCGACCCCAGTCTGCGTTTACCGGGGATGACGAATGCCGACCGGAATTATTACATCCGTCTCACTGCTTCCCTGGAAGGGCTGCTCGCTACTGAAGACGCGGTGGTCGCTGCGGCGAATCCAGAGACGGGGGCGCTTGAGGAAATCGGTGTCATCACCCAGACCGACTATGTGAACGTCGGCGAAGTGCCGAACTCCCGCCTGTTCGTCCTGGGAACAGATAATTTTGGCCGTGATGTGCTGACCGAACTGGTGAGCGCAACCGGCGTATCCCTCATTATCGGGTTTGTGGCGGGCATTGTCGCCACCACGATTGGCCTGATTCTGGGGTTGGTATCCGGGTATATCGGCGGCCTTGTTGACGATATAATCGTGTTTATCACCAACCTGTTCACCGTCATCCCCACTTTTGTGCTGCTGATCCTGATTTCGTTCAGCATCGGCCAGGAACAACGCGGCGCTTTCACCATCGCAGTGGTCATTGGTGTGACCTCGTGGGTCTGGACGACCCGGGCGGTGCGGGCGCAGGTGGTGTCTTTGCGCAACCGCGATCACGTTAATCTGTCCAAACTATCCGGGCATTCGGTCGCGTATATCCTGGCGATGGATATTCTGCCGTACATCGCGTCCTATGTTGTCATGGCGCTGATTTTGCAGATTTCGTCCGCCATCCTGGCTGAAGCCGGGCTGTCCATCCTGGGCCTTGGCCCGCGCACGACGGAAGTCCCCACGCTGGGGCTGATGATGCGATGGGGACTGATTTACCAGGCGCATGTTCTGAATTACTGGTGGGCGATCTTCCCGGTGATTCTCGTTATTGCTTTAATTACGTTCTCGTTAAACCTGATGAATACGGGACTTGACCAGGTTTTCAATCCCGCATTGAGGGAATAAGTGATCGTATGTCAAAAGTTATACTAGAAGTCAATGAACTGACAACCAACTATGTCACCCGGTTTCGGGAAAAAATCTATGCTGTTGATCACGTTTCCCTGAAGGTTGAAGAGGGCAAATCGGTCGGTATTGCCGGTGAATCGGGCTGCGGGAAATCCACGCTTGCGCTCAGCCTGATGGGGTATTACTTCGCACCGCTGCACTATTCCAGCGGGGAGATCATCGTTGATGGGCGAAATATTTCGGGGATGGACCCGGACGACGTTCGCAAAACTATCCTGGGGCGCGAGATTTCCTATATCCCCCAGGCCGCGATGAACGCGCTCAACCCGACGCAGAGGGTCATCAACTTCATCGAGGATGTCATTCAGGCGCATTATCCCAAGACCACCAAAAAAGAGATTTACGAACTTGCCAGGGAGCGGTTTGAACTGCTGGGTCTGCCGGCGGAAGTGCTGCGAAAATATCCTGTTGAGCTGTCCGGCGGCATGAAGCAGCGCACCGTCATCGCCACTTCGGTGATTCTGTCCCCCAAAGTGCTGATCGCCGACGAGCCGTCCTCCGCGCTGGATGTGACCTCGCAGAAGATGGTCATCAAGATGATTATGGATCTGATGAACAAAGGCATCATCAAGGCGCTGATCTTCATCACCCACGAACTTCCCCTGCTGTACAACGTCACCGACGACATCATGGTCATGTACGCCGGGCAGATCGTGGAGAGAGGGACAGCCGAGCAGATGGTCTTCGATCCCATTCATCCTTATACCAGGGCGCTGATGGGGTCAATCATCGTCCCGGAAGCCGGGCTGCGGGATGTCAAGCTGGCGGCTATCCCCGGCACGCCGCCCAATCTTAAAAATCCGCCGTCTGGATGCCGCTTTGCCGACCGCTGCAAATTTGTCAAACCGGAATGTCGGGCGATTTCGGTCGGACTGCGGGATGCCGGCGAGGGACGCGCCTATCGCTGCATCATACCGGAAGAAGACCTGAGAAAGGCTTACCAAAGTGAAGGATAATACCGTCATACTGAGCGGCAGAGGGGTGACGAAGGTTTTCGGTTTTGGTGCCAATAAGACCGTCGCCGTAGATCATGTGGATTTCACCTTCAGGAAAGGCGAGATTATCTCCATCGTCGGCGAGTCGGGCAGTGGCAAAACCACGCTGGCAAAAATGCTGCTGGGGCTGGTCTCGCCCACCGAAGGAGAAATTTACTTCGACGGGGAACTACGGGACATCCGCACCCACAAGAAGAAGCGGGAATACTGGAAGAACATCCAGGCGATCTTCCAGGACCCCTTCTCATCCTACAACATCTTCAGAAAGGTTGACGCCGTGCTGCTCGACTGCATTCGGATGCGCGGCGGCGGCAACCTGCCCTACGACGAGAAGCTGGAGATGATGAAAAGGGCTTGCAGTTTTGTCAATTTAAAGTTTGAGGAACTGACCAACAAATATCCCTTTGAACTGTCCGGCGGGCAGCAGCAGCGTTTGATGATCGCCCGCATCTTTTTGCTGAGTCCGAAAATCCTGCTGGCCGACGAACCGACCTCGATGATTGACGCCTGCTCGCGCGCGACCATCCTGGATATGCTGATGGGCCTGCGCAACGACATCGGCATGACACCGATTTTCATCACGCATGATATTGGACTGGCCTACTATGTCTCGGATACCGTTTACATCATGGAACATGGCAGATTTGTTGAAAGCGGCACTGCCGACCAGGTGATCCTGAACCCAAAAGAAGCCTACACCCGGCGGCTGCTCAGTGATGTTCCAAAACTCCATGAAGAATGGGATCTGTCAACGGTGTAATGCCGTATTAAACCCGGCTGTCAGAGCGGCGAGGCTGTGACTGAGCTTCTGGCAGGGAAGCAAAGGGCGATGGTGTTATGGGTCGAACCCAACGTTGGAATCAGGCTTCGACAATTACGCGAGCAGCGGGGGCTGTCATTACGAGAACTGGCCGAAAAGTGCGGTTTATCAGCTTTCAGAATTCCGGCAGCAGTGCCGCCCGACTTCTGATCGTTTTTCAGGCTGCCGATGGCAAGCGCCAAGCAGGGCAGCACCATTTGCAGCGGTGACGCTTTGCTGCCATCGCATTGCATACAGCAGACGCCGGCGCTGAGCTGCGCCGATTGTGAAATCTGCAACGAATCGTTCAGCAGCGCGTATAGGGATATAGAAACCTGAGGCCGAACGCCGGCGGAGAGGCTGGAGCAAAATGCCTGAGAGTGAGCGGCCTCTTTCGTTACAAAGGCAGAAAGTCCACTCTATGTCTATCGTCACGATTATCGCTCTGTTGATCGCCCTGGCCGCCCTCGTTACACTGCTGCCCCGGCCCACTTCCTCTAAAAAATGCGGCCTGGGCTATAAGGCGATTTGTTCCTTCGCGCCGATCAGCACTGTGCTGCTGCTGGGCGTGGCCGGCGTCGTGTGGCTGATCGGCAGCCTGGCCTGACCGGGCTGCATCAGCGGAGGGCGCGGGCCTGTGATGCGCCCTCCTTCCCGATTTGGCCGCCGCTGCTTTGCAGGCGTGCCTGACCGCCGCCGCGTTTCGCGGACGAGGCGGCCTGTCTCATGGCCGGCAGCCGATAGGCCGTTCCGGCAGCCCGGCGATATTGAGCGGCATCCCCAGGTAAGGCGAAGGGTCGAGCGTGTTGCCGATCCGTGCCTCGTTCAAAAACGCGCCGCTGGCGTCCGCCAGGACGATGCTGAAATGCAGGTGCAGGCCGACCGGCGCGGGGCTGTTCCCGGCGTATTCGCCCTGGAAGCCCAGCAGCCGTCCCTGTTCAACCGGAATTTCGCTCGCGCCGGGCGGAAAGTCGGCGGCGATGAACGAGCGCGCGCCGTCGCGGGAAGCCATGTGCGTGTAATACGTCCAGATCGTGCGGCCCGGCTGGAGCGGGTCGTCGTGCCGGATGATGACCGAGGCTTTCCAGTCCGGCAGGCGCGACAGATAGCCATCATAAGCGGCGTAAACCGGCACTTCGCCCGGCGCGCCATCCCCAAAAATGTCCAGCCCGCTGTGGGTGTTCAAAACCGTGTAAGGCCCGGCGGGGTCGTTCCACAGTAAACCGATCAGCCCGTCGGACGGCAGGATGAACGGCGCGCCGGGGCAGGTCTGCTGCCGCATCGCGGTCGTCAGTTCGGCGCGCGCCGCCGGTTCGGTGAACCAGCGCCGGATAGGGTGCAGGCTGTTGCTGTGCCCGCCGCTGTAAAACTTCAGCCCGAAGTACGTCCCGGCTGCCACCACCAGCGATAAACCCACCGCCAGCAGCAGGCATCCCCGGCGCGGAGCGTGTTTGAGCCGCTGCCATAAGAGCATGTATCAAACCGCCTTAAACAATTTATCCACCAGATTTAAGCCCGAGTATCCACGATATTCTATATAATAAATGTTAAGTTTTCTTGCCTCGAAAGGAGTAAACGGTGAAGAAGGGTATATTATTGGTCGTTCTGGTTCTGCTGATCGGCACCCTGACGCCGGTTCTGGCACAGCGCAATAGTGGCAAGTCCGACGCGCAGGCGGTCGCCGACAGGCTGGCGGACGGGCGGCAGGCGGTCGTGCCGGGCGACCTGCTGGCCGATGAGCAGTTTGACGATGATACTTCCTGGGAAGATTTTGAAGGCGATAATTCTAGCGGGCAGGTACTAAATGGCACTTACCAGATGCAGGTGGAAGAAAACTACTTTGTTTTTGAAATAGACCGGGATGACCATACCGATGTCATCATCGAAGTGGACACCGAGCAGCTTTCTAAAAGCCTGGTGAATTCTTACGGCCTGATGTGCCGCGCCGACCCGGAATACAGCGGCGCGGGTTATTATTTCTGGATTTCCGGTGATGGTTATTATGCCATCCAGAAACACACCGGCAAGTCCGGCGAATTTGAAACGCTGGTGGATTGGGAGGAGTCGAAAGTCATCAACCAGGGGCGGGACAGCAACCACATCACCGCCGTCTGCGCGGGCGATTATCTGGCGCTGTACGTGGGCGATACCCTGCTGGCCGAAGCCACCGATCGCGACTACAGCGAAGGGCGCGCCGGGCTGACCGTGAGCGCCTACGACAGCGGAAGTGCCAGTGTCGCTTTTGATAACCTGCGCGTGTGGGAGGCGCTGACCGACAGCAAACCGTCGTCCGTTAAGCCTCCGAAAAACAGCACCGTCCGGTTAGTGGATTATGCCGGCCAGCCGCAGTCGGTCGTCCGGGAACTTCAGAACCTCGGTTTTGTTTCGCCCGGAGGCGGCCTGGTGTTCACGGAAGATCGCGCTTTCTTCACCGGGCAGGGAAGCTGGTTTACCCCGCTGGCGCGGCGTTCCCCGAACACGCATATCATCATGGCCGGCGAACTGACCTTTACAGTGGGCAGCGCGAACGACCTGGAACAGTGCAGCCTGATGGCGCGCATTGGCATGGACAGCAGCGGCGCGGCGACGACCTTCGCTGAAGTCGGCCTGACCAACGCCGGGGAACTGTACATTCTGGATCGGTTTTCCCCCAGCAGCAATGCCAATGTCACCGTTGGCGAAACGATTCTCGACATCAGCCGCCCGGTGCATATCGTGTTCACGATGATCGGCAGCCGGGCGAACGTTTTCGTGGATGGCGAGCTGGCTTTGAGCGATGTGCCGATTCAGGAACGCGGCGGCATTTACGGCATCGCGCTGGTCGGCAAAGGGGCAGGCGCGCGCTGCGAAGGTCGCAACATCTGGGTCTATCAGGTGCCGTCGGGCAGGAAATAACGTGAACGGCGCGGGCGGACGAATGATAAGTTCGCCCGCTTTTTTATTCGCTTTCGCGCAGATCATCAAATCCTATCTCGACCATCCAGGCGCAGATGACCATCTCGCCGGAAGTATCCGGCCTGGGGATATTGTCGGATTGCGGCAGGCCGTTGTAACCGCGCAGATAACCGAATGCGCCGTCAATCTGGTTGCGCGCCGCCGGCGACAGGTCGGCGTCACCGATGGCGATGGCGTGAATGTGGATAGGCGAGCCGGGGTATAACTCGCCGGTATCGCGCAGCCAGGCGGCGAACCCGGCCAGCCGCAGGGCGCGGATCATCGGCCAGATGTCGTCGCTTAAAACGCGCCAATCCTGGCGGCTGCGTACCGAAAGGTCGACCGCGCCGCCGCCGTCGTGCGTGCCAAAACTGGCCGATACGCCGCCGGGGTTATAACTGCCCTGCATGATGGCCTGCCGGAAATCCACGCTGCCGCCCTGAGCGTGGTAAAGCGCCTGGGCATGGTCGAGCATCGCCAGAGTGCGGGCGTTCAGCACCGCATAACCGATTCGAATCTGTGTGTAATCGTCGGGCGGGCGCCGGCAGCCTTCGGGGTCAATCGCCGCGCCGGAAGGGGAATCCGCCGGCTGCCCGGCCAGCGGCTCCAGCCAGTATTCCGCCGGCTGTGGGCTGCCTTCCGCCGTCCAGCCGGTCTGCGCCCCGTAGCGCACCTGCCACCAGACGTAACCGTCGGCGCAGCGCGGGCCGTCTGTTACCTGGAAGATGTCGCCGCCGGGGATGCTGCCCAGTAAAAGCCCCTGTGTGGTTGGTTCTCGGCGCAGGTTGTTGGCGCTGTCGTGCGTCACCCGCGCCCACAGGCCGAGACTCAGCCGGGTCGCCAGATGCTCCGGGGATGGGCAGGCCGGCGGCTGCGCCTGGACAGAAGCAGTCATGATTGAAAAGGCCAGCAGGCATAAGGCCACATACTTCATCAGGGCATCTCCGTCTCTATGCTGCTGCCATTATGCCACTATCGAAGGGCTGCCCGCCTGACGCGAAGGCGGCGAATCAGAAACGGGGCGCTGGCTGCGCCCCGTCGGGGTGTTCGTGTCACCGGTATTACTGGGCAAAACTGCCGCTTCGCATGATGGCTTCAATCTCCTCCAGCGGCACCTGCTTCACCGTTTTGGCGAACGTCAGATGGTAGCCATCGGGATCGAGAACGCTGTAGGCGCGGTCGCCCCAGTATTTGTCTTCGATGGGCGCGGCGATCTTCACGCCTTTGGCCTGCACCTCGGCATAGTGTTTGTCCAGGTCGGCTTCGTCGGGGACGAAAACCATAAAGTCCACACCGGCCCCGCCGCGCGGCTGGTCAAGAGCGATGCCCAGACCTAACGTGGCTTTGCCCAGGCTGACGATGCCGAACATGTTTTTGCCATCCGGCCCGGCCATCACAAAATCCTGCTTAAAACCCAGTTTTTCGGTGTAAAAAGCGATGCTGGCATCCACATCCTGAACGGTGAAAATCGGCATAATCATAATGCTGTTCCTCCCAATATCCTTCGACAGGTTAAGAATAGCATTTATGTTCTAATCTGTCAAGAACATATGTTCCTAAAGGGTGCATTTCAAGTTGGTGCAGAGTCCTTTTGCCCTCGCCCCCTCGCACTCAGGGGACGGCCCTCACCCCCGTCCCCTCTCCCGAACGGGCCTTCGGCACTGGGAGAGGGGCGAAAATCAGCCCCGTCGCCGTCGCTTCCCCCTTCTCCTAGCTGCGGAGCAGCGGTCGGGAGAAGCGGGTCAGGGGGATGAGGGCGAAATCGCACTGAAATGAAATGCACCTGTTCTTAAACCAGGACTCGCCGCAGCGCGCCTACGAATTGGCCGGCCGGGCATACCGCGCCAGCGCCAGCCGCCCGACACCCTGTACCATCGCGTAGTTGAGGGCGAAGCTGACCGCCGCGCCGATGAAGGGGACAAGTTTGGCGAGCGACTTGCCCAGCACGCGCAGCGCGAACTTCATGGCGACCTCGAAGGCTGCTTCGCTCAACCGCCGCCCGCCGGCAAGAATCAGATAGTGACGCAGCTGGCGCTCGCGTTCGCTGACCTGCCCCTGGCCGTACAGTTCGGCGATGAAATCCACCAGGATGGCCTGCATCCGCAGCGAAAGAACGATGTCCACCGGCAGGGCGATGGGCAGGGTAATAAAACCGCCCAGCCCGGTGATCGCGCCGACCACACCGCAGCGGAAGGACTGCCGCCCGATGACGCGCGCCAGCAGCCGGTCGGCGGGCAGGTGTGGATTATCTGTCCGCAGCCGTTCATAATAGCGGCGCAGACTGGCGCTGTCCGGGTCGAAAAAATCGTTGAGGGCGCGCCGTCCGACCGTGAGCAGAAAGACGGCCATCACGCCCAGGATAATCAGCGGCACGATGCAGGCCAGCGCCAGGCCGATCAGAAACAGCGTTGTTAAATCAGAGGTCGTCATTGGTTTTGTCCCCCGGTGTCAGCATCCGAACGGCACGGTGATGTTAGGCTCCGAACCGATGTCGTACAGATCATAACGCAGCAAAAGCTGGCCGCTGACGGGAAGCTGCCGGTCAAAGATGATGGCATTGGTCACGTCCAGGTTGACGTAAAAGCGGATGACGGCGTTCCGCGCCGGCGCGAACCACAGTTCGCCGCCGGTCAGCGCAATCGAGCCTTCGTCACTCAGGCGCACCGCCGGCAGGTTGAGATCGGCGGTGCTGAAGGTGTACAGCCAGGCTTCCTCACCGTTGAGGGTGGCACGTTTGCCGGCAAACGTGGCGCGGTTCACGCCGCCGACCAGCATCCCGGCGCGCAGGTCGGCAGCTGTCGCCGCGTCCGGCCCGCCGCTGCACATCCCTTCGCGCACCAGGAAGGCATCCGCGCCCAGGCGGACGGCTTCGAAGGCGCTGTCCTGCCGCCCCAGCAGCTCGCCGGACGTGCTGACGACCACCCGTCGCGCCGTTCCCAGTTGGCGATACCAGATTTCCGCCTGTGTGGTGGCGCTGGTCTGGCGCGGCGTGCCGGCGAACACGCCGTCAAAGGCCAGTTCGACTACGTACCGCCAGCCGGGCAGCGCCGTCAGGTTGGCGTCCACTTCCGGCAGCGCCAGCGGCCCTTCGTAGCCGGGGGGTGGGGCGTTGGCGGTCAAAAACTGCGCCGTCGCCAGCCCTTCGATGGAAGCCGGGGTCGGCAGGTCTTCGATGCGCTGCCCGCGCCCGCCGCTGCACGCGGCCAGCAACGCCAGCACAGCCAGCAAAACGATGCCTGCCGGTCGGTGTGGTTTTGTGAGGTTCATGTGATGTGGTGTCATAAGCCACTATTGTACCGGCGGAAATGTTATATTGACAATCCTACCCCCATCCACTACAATCTGACTGCCTTCAAACGCACACCAACGTCTTGAAGCGCGCCTGCTGAGCATGGTATAATGCAACCAAGTGCCACCATAGCTCAGTTGGCAGAGCAACCGCCTTGTAAGCGGTCGGTCCTGGGTTCGAGTCCCAGTGGTGGCTTGTGCATGGTAGCGTGTTATTTAACAGTCGAATACGCAGGTGCGAATATATGCTGGAACTGCGAAATCAAAAGAACAGCATCAAGCAAGGTGATGTCGGGGTTGGCGTGGCAATCGCGTGGTTCATGCAGAACGGATACCCTACCCTGATGCCTTTAACCGAAAGCCTGCCTTATGATCTCGCAGTAGATATAGAAAATAAGCTGTATCGCGTTCAGGTTCGCACCACTTATCATAAAGATGCGCGGGGTCATTATAAGGTCAATCTGCGGGTCCTGGGGGGCAATCGTTCGGGATCGGGAAAGACGACACATTTTGATCCATCCAAAGTAGACATCTTATTTGTAGTAACCGAAAGCGGCGAAAAATATCTGATACCCAGCACAGAAATAGAATGTCGAAGTTACATCACATTGGGTATCGAAAAGTACGCCCGCTATCAGTTAGTTTGATTAACAGACATGGGTCCGTGTCCCGAGTGGCAAAGGGGGTGGACTGTAAATCCACTGGCGGAAGCCTTCGGAGGTTCGAGTCCTCCCGGGCCCACTTCAGACCAGGCGTCTGAAATGCCATTGTAGCTCAGTCGGCAGAGCACACCCTTGGTAAGGGTGAGGTCACGGGTTCGAATCCCGTCAATGGCTTGGTTGTTCATTCGTAGATGTAAACAGGTAAGGGCGTAAGGGCATGGCGAAAAAAGGCAACCGGGTGCTGGTTAAACTGCGCAGCACCGAAAGCGGCCACATATATTATACGGAAAAGAACCGCCGCAACGATACGGGCCGCCTGGAACTGAAAAAATATGACCCGCTTGTTCGGCGTCATGTCATTTACCGCGAAACCAAGTAGGTCGCGGCTTTTAGGGGAGTAGCTCAATTGGCAGAGCAACGGCCTCCAAATCCGTAGGTTCCGGGTTCGATTCCTGGCTCCCCTGCTCATTCTGGCGAGACACCGTCGTTCCTGGCGGTGTCTTGCATACTAGGCCGAATTCGTTTGTATCAGGGAGAACCAGCGCATGTCTGCTGAGCAAAAGACGCTCAATGATAATTCCAAGCGCCGCCGGGGGAGACTCCGCCGCGAGGAACAAGAAGCCCCGGTGCAAAACATCGAGGTGACTGATGATCTGGAAGACGATGAAGATGGCGTTGAAGAAGCGAATCTGACGCGCGGCGTGACCGAGCGGAAAGGCCGTGCAACCCCTGGACGCCGCACTCAGCAGGTCGAGATCGCTAAAAGCGAAGGTAATATCGTCACCCGCCCCCTGCGGGGTATCCGAGAGTATCTGGAGAGCGTCCGCTCGGAAATCCAGAAGGTCGTCTGGCCGAGCCGCGAAGAAGCCCGCCGTTTAACCATCATCGTCCTGAGCGTGACCATTGCTTCCGCGCTGGCGCTGGGCATCGTCAGCCTGCTGTTTAACGAGTTGTTCGGGCTTGGGCTTCGCAGTCCGCTGGTTTTTGGCGTCATATTCGTGCTTATTCTGGGTGCCTTTCTGTACTATCTGCGCCGGAACAGCAGGCAGCCCTCCTCGTTCTGATGAGTATTGTAAATTGGCGGCGGGGCGCGCCGGCGCGCTGTTCGTCATGGGCAGAGAGATAGTATGTTTGACGATTTCGACCCGCGTGAAGATGATACCGATTACGATCCCGAACCCGTTTATCTGGACAACGATGAAACGGCAGCGGAAGATGACGACGACAGCATCGGCCCACTCCTGGATGATCTCACTGCTAAAAAGGGCGAGGTTGAAAAGCTGTGGTACGTAGTGCATTGTTATTCCGGCCAGGAAAACAAAGTGCGTCACTCGATTGAGCAGCGTATCGAAACAATGGGGATGCGCGATAAAATCTTTGATGTCATCGTCCCGACCGAGGAAGAAATCGAGGTCAAGGATGGCAAGCGGCGCACGGTCGAACGCCGCGTATTTCCGGGTTACATCCTGGTCGAGATGAAGATGGATGAAGACTCGTGGTACGTGGTGCGGAATACGCCCGGCGTGACCGGCTTTGTCGGCATGGGTAACGATCCGACTCCTCTGCGCGCGGAAGAAGTCAAGCAGATTATGGATCGCATGTCCGACGATGCGCCGAAGGTTAAGGTCACGTTTAAGGTCGGCCAGAAGGTGCGGATTATTGACGGGCCGTTCAACGACTTCATCGGCACGGTGGCCGCGCTTGACCCCGACAAATCCAAAGTGCGCGTGATGGTTAATTTCTTTGGCCGCGATACACCGGTCGAACTTGACTTTCTGGAAGTCGAGAAGGTGTAATCGGGCCGGGTGTGCCGAAAATCGAGCAGGTTTTCATGCAGGTGGCCTGCCGGTTAAGGCTGTATCGTCCCATGTATAAGCGGCGGCGGTCTGGTCTGCCGCCGATTTTTGTCCCTAATGCCTCCTGTCTTTTTGTGGAAGTCCCCCCCACGTGATTCAAAACCGGCGAGAAGGTCGTTTGTCTGTACCCAAATATAGTATAATCGCCAAACTATGCCGGATTATCCTCGTTCAAATGCTGTGAAACCCTGCCGTCCGCGCCGGCTGCTGGCGCTGGCTGTCCTGCTGGCGATCTTCCAGGCGGGCGCGGCAGGCAGGGCGCTGGGCGTTTCCGAGGCCGCTCGCGTCCCGGTCAGCCTGCCATCCGCGCTGGCGTTCGCCGGCGGGGCGGTCTGGGCGCTGGTCTGGGTGCTGGTGGCGCTGGCGCTGTGGCGGCGGCAGGCGCGCGCCTGCCGGTATGCCGCCTGGGCCGGGGTTGGTTTCGCTTTTTACAGTCTGGGCAGGCTGGCCGTCTTCGCGCAGGCCGATTATGATCGCCAGCGCCTGCCGTTTCTGACCATCGCCATTTTTGCTTTTTCGACCGTTCTGCTGATCTCGATCATTCGTTCTTCAAAAGTACACGCAACGGAGAGCATGGAGCATGGCCGTAAACCCGAAAATTGAAGAGTTGCGCAACAAG
Organism: Chloroflexota bacterium; assembly: GCA_013388735.1. Classification (GTDB taxonomy): domain Bacteria; phylum Chloroflexota; class Anaerolineae; order Aggregatilineales; family Phototrophicaceae; genus CFX2. Next base: position 20,898 of record JACAES010000135.1, read on the forward strand.
CGCGCCCTCAGCCGCGCCAAAGGCGGGCCGGAGCGCATCAAAAAGCAGCATGAGGCCGGGCGCAACACCGCTCAGGAACGCCTGGACATCCTGCTTGACCCCGGCAGTTTTCGTGAACTGGATGCTTTCGTCACCCACCGCTCGCATGATTTTGGGCTGGACAAAAAACAATACCTGGGCGACAGCGTGATTACCGGCTGGGGGACGATCAACGGTCGGCTGGCATATGTCTATTCGCAGGATTTCACCGTTATCGGCGGTAGCCTGAGCGAAGTCCATGCCCAGAAAATCTGCAAAGTGATGGAGATGGCGCTCAAAACCGGCGCGCCGGTCATCGGATTGAACGACAGCGGCGGCGCGCGTATTCAGGAAGGTGTTGTCAGTCTGGGCGGATATGCCGACATCTTCCTGCGCAACACGCTCGCCAGCGGGGTTGTGCCGCAGATCAGCCTGATTATGGGGCCGTGCGCGGGTGGCGCGGTTTACAGCCCGGCGCTGACCGACTTCGTTATCATGGTCAAAGATACCAGCTATATGTACATCACCGGGCCGGACGTAGTGAAGAGCGTGACGCACGAAGAAGTCACGCATGAACAACTGGGCGGCGCGATGATTCACGCCACCAAGAGCGGCGTCTGTCATCTGGTGGCCGATAGCGAAATGCAGGCGCTTTTGCTGGTGCGGGAGCTGATGAGTTACCTGCCGCAGAATAACATGGAAGACCCGCCCTTCGTGCCGACCAGTGATGACCCTCTGCGCGCCGATGCGGAGCTGGACACGATTGTGCCGGATAACCCGAACAAGCCCTATGACATCAAAGAAGTCATCACCCGCGTGATGGACGACGGGGTGTTTTTCGAGATTCATCCGTACTTCGCGGCCAATATCGTGGTCGGTTTTGCGCGGCTGGGCGGCCACAGCGTGGGCATCGTCGCCAACCAGCCGATGGTGCTGGCGGGCGTGCTGGATATTGACGCCAGCGACAAGGCGGCGCGATTTATCCGCTTCTGCGATGCCTTCAATATTCCGCTCATTACTTTCGTGGACGTACCCGGTTACATGCCCGGCACGGTGCAGGAATACGGCGGTATCATCCGCGCCGGCGCGAAGATCGTCTACGCCTACAGCGAGGCAACCGTACCAAAACTGACCGTGACGACGCGCAAATCCTACGGCGGCGCGTACTGCGTGATGAGCAGCAAGCACCTGCGCGGCGACCTGAACCTGGCCTGGCCGACGGCGGAAATCGCCGTAATGGGGCCGGACGGCGCGGTGAGCATCGTCTTCCGGCGCGAGATTGATGAGGCCGAAGACCCGGTTTTGCATAAAGCCGAACTGGTGCAGGAATACCGCGACAAGTTTGCCAGCCCTTACGTGGCCGCCCAGCGCGGTTTTATTGATGACGTGATCGAACCGCGCGATACACGCGCCCGGCTGATTAACGGCCTAGAAGTGTTCCAGAACAAACGCGACAGCAACCCGGCGCGCAAGCACGGGAATATCCCGCTGTAGGCGACACGAGGAAACGACGACATGGTGAGCAAACAAACCGAGCAAACCAAAATCAAAAAAGTGCTGGTCGCCAACCGGGGCGAAATCGCCGTTCGTATCATCCGCGCCTGCCGTGACCTGGGCATTCAGACGGTGGCCGTTTTTTCGGAAGCCGACCGCGCCAGCTTGCACGTGCGGTATGCCGACGAGGCGTATCTGATCGGCGGGCCACTGCCGCGTGAAAGCTACCTGCGGATGGACAAGCTGATCGAAGTCGCCCGCAGCGCCGGGGCGGACGCGATTCACCCTGGTTATGGTTTTCTGGCAGAGCGCGAGGATTTTTCCGAGGCGGTGACGGAAGCCGGGCTGATTTTCATCGGCCCGCCGCCGCACTCTATCGCGGTGATGGGCGACAAAATGGCCGCCCGCGAGACGGTCAAAAAAGCCGGCGTGCCGGTCATCCCCGGCACCGAACCCGGTATGTCGGACGACGACATCCTGGCGGCGGCGCACCATATCGGCGTGCCGCTGCTGGTCAAGGCTGCCGGGGGCGGGGGCGGCAAAGGTATCCGCGAGGTGCGCAACCTGGATGATCTGCCGGGCGCGCTCAGGATCGCCCGGCAGGAAGCCGAAAACGCCTTCGGTGATGGGCGGGTGTACCTGGAAAAACTGGTCGAAGGCGCGCGGCATATCGAATTCCAAATCCTGGCCGACCTGCACGGCAATACTATTCACCTGGGCGAACGCGAATGTTCCATCCAGCGCCGCCATCAAAAGCTGGTGGAGGAAGCGCCGAGTTCGTTTTTAGACCCGGAGATGCGGCGGCTGATGGGTTCGATGGCGGTGCGGGCGGCCCAGGCGGTGCATTTCGTCAACGCCGGCACGATTGAGTTTCTGGTAGATAAAGACAAAAACTTCTATTTCCTGGAAATGAATACCCGCCTGCAAGTCGAACACCCGATCACCGAGCTGGTGACCGGCATTGACATCGTGAAGGAGCAGATTCGTATCGCGCGCGGGCGGCGCATGGGGCCGACGCAAAGCATCGTCGAGCCGAAAGGCTGGGCGATTGAATGCCGCATCAATGCCGAAGACCCGTACAACAACTTCATGCCATCCACCGGTAAAGTGACGGCGCTGAATATTCCCACCGGCCCCGGCGTGCGGGTGGACAGCGGCATGTACAGCGGCTTCGAGATCACGCCCTATTACGACAGCCTGATCGCCAAACTGATCTGCTGGGGGGAAGATCGCGCCGAAGCGATTCTGCGGATGCGGCGCGCCCTGGATGAATTCACCATCATGGGTTTAAAACACAATATTCCTTTCCATCAAAACCTGATGAACAGCTTCAGCTTCTTGGCCGGTATGTTTGATACCAAATTCGTCGAGGAGCGTTTTAGCATGACGACCTACGAAACGCCCCCTAACGAGTCCGACCTGGAAACTGCCGCCATTGCCGCCACCCTGTTCGCCCACCGGATGCGGCAGCTTGCGACGCAGGTGGTCACGCGCGGGTCACGCGATGCCAGCAATTGGAAGTGGGTTGGCCGCTGGGAACGGATGCACCGATGAAATACCTGACGACCATTAACGACAAAACGTTCGAGATTGACATCCAGCGCGACGGCACGCTGCTGGTGAACGGCGAAAAACGCGAGGTGGATTTCCGCGCACTCGGCCCGGCTTTTTATTCGATCATCATCCAGCATCTCTCCTATGAACTGGTGATCGAAGAGCGTGAAGGCAACGAGGTCGAGGTCTTTATGCAGGGGCGGCTGTACAATGCCCAGGTGATGGACGAGCGGGCGCAGCTGATGGCGGCGCGCACGGCGCAGCTGATGGCCGACAGCGGCGATGTTGCCGTCAAAGCGCCCATGCCGGGGCTGGTGGTGGCCGTCCCGGTAGAAGTCGGGCAGGCGGTCAAGTCCGGGCAGACCGTCGTCATTCTGGAATCCATGAAGATGCAGAACGAACTCAAAGCGCCCCGCGAAGGCACGGTGCAGGCGGTTCACGTCACGGCGGGGCAGAGTGTCGAACAGAACAAGGTGCTGGTGACGATTGCCTGATCGCCAAAAGGCCGCTGACGCGACGAGCGTCCCCGGTTTGAAATTCGGCTCGCTGCCCTGGATTCGTTACTGGCCCGCGCTGTGGCCGGCGCTGCTGGCGCTCTATGTGCTGGCCGGGGCGCCGCTCGCGCCGTTTCATGGCGACGAGTCCACTCTGGTCTACATGAGCCGGGATTACGTGTACCTGTTTTTCGACCACGACCTGGACAAAATCCGCTACAGCGAAACACCCGCCAGCCCAACCGAACAGCACCTTCGCCTGCTGAACGGCACGGTTGCCAAATACCTGATCGGGCTGGCCTGGCATATCGGCGGCTTCAGCCCGGCGGACATCAACGAGCAGTGGGATTGGGGCGCGGACTGGACGTATAACCGGCAGAACGGCCACGCGCCCACGCCGGAACTCCTGCAAACGGTGCGCTGGTCGTCGGCGCTGCTGCTGGCTGCCGGGGTCGTGCCGGTGTTTTTGCTGGGGTATGCCTTAGGCGGGCGGCGGGTGGCCGTCCTGGCCGGCCTGTATTACGCGCTCAACCCGGCGCTGCTGCTGAACGGTCGGCGCGCGATGATGGAAGGCGGGCTGACCTTCTTCAGCCTGCTGGCGGCGCTGGCCGGGGTGTGGTTCATTCGGTCGCTAACGCCCGCCGAAGCCGGCGAAAAACGCCGGGGCTGGCTGCCGGCGCTGGTTCTGGGCGCGGCCAGTGGACTGGCGCTCGCCAGCAAACACACGGCGTTCTTCACGGTGGCGGCGGTGTTTGCGGCCTGTGGGGGGTATGCTGTTTATCAAGGGGTGAAAAACCCGCGCGGGATGCGCCGGATACGAAATATCGTGTTCCCGCAAATAATTTTCGCGGCCGTAACAGCGGCGTCGGTGTTCCTGGCGTTGAATCCGGCCTGGTGGAACGATCCGCTGGCGATGCCGCGCGTGGTGCTGGATTTACGAGTGGAACTGCTGGATATCCAGGTGCAGACGTTCGGTGGCTACGGCGGTTTTGGGGACATGCTGGGCGGTTTTTTCCGGCAGGTATTCGTCGTGCTGCCGCAGTATTACGAAGTCGCCGGTTGGGAGAACTTCATCGGCGATCAAATCGCCCGCTATGAAATGTCGCCCTGGCGCGGGTTGAGCGTCGGCGGGACGCCCATCGGCGGCGCGGCATTGGCGGCGATAATGATGGTCGGCGTATGGGCGCTGCTGCGTGACCGGCGGCGGGGTCTGTCGGTTCGTCTGGTTGTGGGCGCGTGGACGGCGAGCGTGGTGGCGGCGACTCTGCTCTTGACGCCGCTGGAATGGCAGCGATACTATCTGCCGGTTTACCCGGCGGTCGGCCTGCTGGCGGCGCTGGGGGTGGATAACCTTACGGGATGGATATTGAACCGCCAGGACGCCAAGAAAGCCAGGAATGCCAGATAGGGGACGGGTTTAAAAACCTGCCCCTACTTACGTGTGACATCGAGATTTGGTTATGCCCTACTGGATTGAAGGTATGCTCTCCGCGACCCCGGCGCTGGCCTGGGTTTTTTTCGGCCTCGGCCTGCCCTGGGCGCTGGTCGCCCTACCGCGCGCGGACTGGCGCGACCGTCCGGTCGTCGCGCTGCTGGCGCTGGCCTTTGGCCCCGCGCTGCTGACAGCCTGGATGTTCGTGCTGGGCAGCCTGCCCGTTCCGTCGCTGCGCCTGGAGTGGATTCTGGCGGGGACGGCGGCGCTGGCGGCGCCTGGATGGGCGCTGCTGTGGCGGAAAAGAACCCTCATCCCGATACCCTCTGCATCAGGAAAATATGAAAAACACGGCGGCCTGGCCCCGGATGAAAAACTGCTGATAGCGCTGGTGGCTGCCGCGCTGGTGGTGCGCTGGTTGAGCGCGGCCTACTGGCCGTTCACGGCTTATGACGCGCTGTGGGTATACGGCTATGAAGGGCGGCTGTATACGCTGACCCACACCATCCCGGCCAGCATCGGTTACTATCCGCAGTTTTTGCCGCTGCAATATACCTATCTGCAGCTGGCGATTGGCGACATCAACGACCACGCCGCCCGCGCCGTGATTCCGTTTTTGCACCTGGGCAGCATCCTGGCGGCTTATACGCTGGGCAGCCGCCTGTTTACCCGGCGCGTCGGTATTTACACGGCGGCCATCTGGGCGCTGTATCCGCATGTGGGGCAATGGTCGCGTTTTGGCGACCTGGAAATCCCCACCACGTTTATGTTCACGGCGGCGGCGGCCTTCTTCCTGATGGCATGGAGGGCGGCGTTACCGGTTAAAAACTCGGAACTCGGAACTCGGAACTATTCGGTGATCGCCGGGCTGCTGCTGGGCATCGGCATGTGGACGAAACCCACGATGGGCGCGTTCATCTGGGGTGTGGCGCTGCTGGCGGCGGTTGAGGCCGCGCGGTGGTGGTATGCGCGGCGGTTCGTAGGGACATGTTACGGCGTGTCCGAACGAATGCGGGTTGTGTTGTGGGCGGCGGTGGCCTGCATCCCCCTGGGCGCGGCCTGGTATGTGCGCAATCTGCTGCTGGGGCATCCGGTCATCACCATGCCGCCCGGTTTCTGGCTGACGCTGGCGGCGCGCAGCGGCGCGGAACTGGGCTGGCCGCTGCTGGCGGTCATTCTGCTGGTGGGATATATGATGATGGGCAGCCGTGTTAAGGCAGGGATACCCCAGCGCGTGTCCCTACCAATCGCATCCCTGCCGGGTCTGGCGCTGGTGCTGGCGGCGGCGCTGCCCTCGATCCTGTCGCCGCGCCGGATGGAAGCGCCGGAATGGCTGCTGCTGGCGGCAGGCGTCGCGCTGCTGGCCGGGGCGCTCAGGAAGCCGATTCTGTCCCGGTGGCCGGACGAGGCCGCAAAAATCGGCTGGGCGCTGCTGCTGGCGCTGCCGTATTTTGTGACCTGGTTTTATTCGTACAGCTACCATTACCGGCTGTCGTTCCCCATCGTGCCGCTGATGATTCTGCCGACGGCGGTGATCGCGGCGGCATGGACGCGCGGGCTGTGGCAGCCAAGAGAGCGCGGGGCGGGAGGGTCTAAGACGGGAGGGTTTAAAACCCTCCCCTACGGGCCTGTGCGGCGTATTGTTTATCTGGCGCTCGTCTGCGCGCTGGCCGCGCCGGGCGTGGTGAGCGCGCTCTACGACCTCAACGCCGGTTGGGACTGGCTGTGGACGGATAAACTGCCGGACGATGCCAGCCGTTACGCTTCCGGCAACGAGGCGCTGATGAATATCGTCAACGGCCTGCGCGTCTTCGAGCAGGAGCAGGGAAGGCCGCCGGTGGTGGCCGCGCCGGGCATCGTGCGGCTGCCGTTTTTTATGCCGCTGGCGGACGTTCGCACCCAGGCCGCGCCTACCCGGTTAAGTGACCTGGACGGCGTGGACTATTTCATCTACGGCGTGCCGGAAACCGGCGGCGTTTACGATGGCATTCCGCCGCGCCAGAACCAGGCGCTTTCGGCGCTGGCGCGGGCGGATTATGACCCGACCGATACGATCATGCGGCTGGCCTGGTGGCGTGACGACAGCGTTTTTAATTACACGGTGTACGAACTGCACCTGGAAAATCGCTTTGTGCGCCCGAAAAACGGCGTGCCGCCCGCCGAAGGCGACGTGGTTTTCGGCGGGTTTGCGCGGCTGCTGGGGCATAACATCGGCGGAGATTATTTCTGGCCGGGGCGCAAGCTGGTGATGAATCTGTTCTGGGAAGTGTTGGCACCGGCGGATGCCGACTACATGGTGTACATCCATCTGCGCGACGAAAACGGCCAGGTGTGGGACAGTTGGGACGGCCCGGTGACGCGCTCCAACGACGGCAACTATTATTCCACGCTGGTGTGGGAACCGGGCGAGTTCATCGCCGACAAGCGCGAACTGGTGCTGCGGAACGCCGAGACGCCGGTGGGCGATAAAACCTACCGTATCGTCATCGGCCTGTACGATCTGGCGGACAACCGCCGCCTGCCGGTCACGATCAACGGCGAACCGGCAGGCGACGGCTATATGCTGGCGGAAAAAATCTCCATCGTACCCGGCCAGGAATGATATTTAATGCAGCGCCAGCACCGCCGTCGCCAGCTTTTGCTGGACTTTACGGCTGTTAAAGCGTCTCCACTCGACCGGGAAACCATCGCGCAGCCCGATTTCCTGCGTTTCCAGGAAGGTCAGATACTCGTTCAGCGCGCTTGTTTCGTCGTTCACCAGCCCTTCCAACCGGGCGCGGGCCACCGTGCTGTCGTTAAGATGCCCCAGGTGATCCTGAATGGTTTTGATTTCCTCGATCACTTCGCCGGCCTGCGCGCCCAGCACTTCCTGGAACAGCGACAGCACGTAACGCAGCCGCTTAAACTCGATGCGGAGCGCGTGCAGGGTTTTCGGCTCGGCATCGGCCAGGATAGTTTCGTAGGCGCGCACGGCGGCCAGCCGCTCCGAAATCAGCAGCGGCAGGACGTGGCGCACCTGGAAAGGCGTCGCGTCAGCGTCATGCGCCGGTTTTACGTCCGGCACCGGCTGGGTCAAAAATTCGGTGAACGATTTGACGAAACGGCGGTAGGCTTTTGAGTCCAGGTGTGCGTTCAGTTCCTCGCGGGCGATCAGGCGCCGCCGGTCGAGTTCATCAATAACCGCCTGTAAAGCAGCCTGCCGGTCGGCTTCCAGCCCGGCCTGGTACTGCCGAAGCTGTTCGATCATCACATCCAGGTCGCGCACATCGCCCAGCACCCAGGCCAGGCGGCGCAGATCGCGGTTGAAGGCGCGAATATCCTTCGCTTTAAAGTACGGTTTCAGCAGCCGGATGGCGCTCCGCATCCGGCGGGTCGCCACGCGCATGTCGTGTACGTCTTCGATGTTTTCGCCGGTGCGGCTGCCCCCCTCATGTCTGAGCATCTTCATCAGTTCGGCCAGCAGAATTTTTCGCCCGGCCTCGGCCATCGAATCTTCCGGCTGTACCGGGGCAGCCGCCGTCGTAAGGCGTTCGATCTGATGGTCGGGATTGTATGCCATCTCATTTTCCCTTTCGAGCAGTCTAAGATACGGGTATTTTAAGATATTTTTATAAAAATATTAAGTAAGCGTAGGAGAATCTTAAACTTTGGCCGGTGTGCGCGGCATAATCCGGTATTTAAACAAGCGATGTTATAATCGAAACGAGTAAACGAGATGTAATCGGAGAAAAGCGAATGACTTTTGACGCGAAGATGCTGGAAGATTTGCAGGCGGCGCTCGAACGCTGGAAGGCGGCCAACCTCAAAACCACGCTTGACCGGAAACCGGAACGCCGGGAACGTTTCGTTACGCAGTCCGGCGTGCCGGTGGAGCGGCTGTACACCCCGCTGGACGTGGCCGACCAGGACTACCTGGGCGACGTGGGGCTGCCGGGCGAGTACCCGTTTACGCGCGGTATTCACGCCACCGGCTACCGGGGCCGGCTGTGGACGATGCGTATGTTCGCCGGCTTTGGCACGGCGGAGGAAACCAACCGCCGCTACAAATACCTGCTGGAACAGGGCAATATGGGACTGTCGGTGGCCTTCGATCTGGCGACGCTGATGGGCTACGACACCGACGCGCCGGAAGCGTTGGGCGAGTTTGGCAAGTGTGGCGTAGCGGTCAGCTCGCTTAAGGATATGGAAATCCTGTTTGACGGCATCCCCCTGGGTGAAGTCTCCACCAGCATGACGATCAACAGCCCCGCGCCGATCATCTGGGCGTTTTACATTGCGGCGGCGGAAAAACAGGGCGTGCCGATGCACAAACTGCGCGGCACGCTGCAAAACGACATCCTCAAAGAGTACATCGCGCAGAAAGAATTTATCTTCCCACCGGAGCCTTCGATGCGGCTGGTGACGGATACCATCGAATTTGGCGCTCAGCATCTGCCGGAATGGAATACCATCAGCATCAGCGGCTATCATATCCGCGAGGCGGGCAGCACCGCCGTGCAGGAGTTAGCCTTCACGCTGGCCGATGGGCTGGAGTACGTGCGCTGGGCGCTGGATCGCGGGCTGGACATTGACGACTTCGCGCCGCGTTTAAGTTTCTTTTTTAACGTGCATAATGACTTCTTCGAGGAAATCGCCAAGATGCGGGCAGCGCGGCGCATCTGGGCGCGGGAGATGCGCGAGACGTTCGGCGCGAAAAATCCGCGCTCGTGGCTGATGCGCTTCCATACGCAGACGGCGGGCGTCAGCCTGACGGCGCAGCAGCCGGAGATCAACCTCATCCGCGTCGCTCTGCAAGCTCTGGCCGCCGTGTTGGGCGGGGCGCAGTCGCTGCATACCAACAGCATGGACGAGGCGCTGGCGCTGCCGAGCGAACAGGCCGTGACGCTGGCGCTGCGGACACAGCAGATCATCGCGGAAGAAAGCGGCGTGGTGAACACGGTTGATCCGCTGGGCGGCAGCTACTTCGTCGAGGCGCTCACCAACCAGACCGAAGCCGCCGTCTACGATTACTTCCGCCGTATTAACGATTTTGGCGGCGTGATTCCGGCTATCAAAGCCGGTTTTTTGCAGCAGGAAATCGCCGACGCCAGCTATCGCCACCAGCGCGAGGTGGACAGCCGCGACCGGACGATTGTCGGCGTCAACCGCTATGTCAGCGAGGAAGCGCCGGGAATCCCGATTTTACAGATGGATCCGAATGGTTATGAGCGGCAGGTGGCGCGGCTGCAAAAGCTGCGTCTGGAACGCGACAGCGAAGCGGCTGCACGCGCGCTCAACGCCCTGCGCGATGCCTGCCAGGGTTCGGCCAACACCATGCCCTGCCTGCTGGACTGCGCCCGCGCCTACTGCACGCTGGGCGAAATCGTCGGCGTGATGCGGGAGGTATTCGGCGTGTATCACGAACCGGCGCTGGTTTAAAGTTCCGGGTTCCAATCAGGTCAGTGCCGAGTTGGAGCGCGGCGGATGGCTGCGCCGCCGGTTATTGAGTGCTATCTTAGGTATCAGGGAAATGCTGTAGACAGAAGGTAGTTAGCCTGTGTGAGTGAGTCGCCAATTCTATTTGAGGTGATGACGCCGCTTGGTTTTCGGGTACACTGTTATCAGTCCTGCTGGCAGGATAAGATTCTCGTGGCGTATCAATTGAAGTGGAAACCGCGCCGTTGTTCATCGAACAACTGCTGGCGACGCACAATAAATAACGGCTCTAGCCAACAGGGGGCAGCATACATGGAACAATGGGAATATCTGACCACCATCATCCGGGCCGACGCCGGGAACAAGGACGTTCAGGAGCAGATCAAACGGCGCTGGCCGAATCTCAAGCGCGTGCCGCGTTACGCGCCGGAGGCCATGACGCGCCAGCTTGATGACCTGGGCGCGCAGGGCTGGGAGCTGGTCAGCATGGAGCCGGTGCGCCGGGTGGGGCGCAAGGGCGACATCCTGTTCGGCGATCCGGGCTGGAGCAACGCCTATTTCTGCGTCCTCAAGCGGCGCAAACAGTTAACCGGCCCGCAGGGTTAAACAAATGTCTCCGGTCGCCCTCATCACCGGCGCATCCAGCGGAATCGGTTACGCGGCGGCGCTGGCTTTTGCGCGGCAGGGTACGCACGTTACTGCCGTCGCCCGCCGCGCTCAACGGCTGGCGGAACTGGAACAGGCGGCTGCCGCCTTGCCCGCGCCGCATGGCAGCATCCTGCCGGTCACTGCCGACGTGCGCGTTGCCGCCGCCATGCAGCAAGCGGTGCGGCAGACGGTGGCGCATTTCGGGCGGCTGGACGTGCTGGTGGCGAACGCCGGACTCGGCCATCGCGGCAGCGTTGTGGAAGCCGATTGGGACGACCTGGAAACGCTGCTGCAAACCAACATCAACGGCGTGCTGCACGCCGTCCGGGCGGCAGTCCCGGCCATGCGGCAGACCGGCGGCGGGCATATCATCATCATTTCGTCGGTTTCCCACAACCTGGTTTCGCCCTACGCGGCGGTTTATGCCGCCAGCAAAGCCTTTGTGTCCAGCCTGGCGCGGTCGCTGCGGCTGGAACTGGAAGCCGATAACATCGGCGTGAGCGAACTGCTGGTCGGGCGGACGGCGACGGAGTTCAACGAAAAGCGCCTGGGGGAAGGCAAACGCACCGGTCAGGGCGTGCCGACCATGAGCGCCGACCGGGTGGCGGCGGCCATCCTGCGCGCGGTTGGTACGAATCAAAAAACGGTCACGCTGCGCTTTTTTGACCGACTGGTGATCTGGGGTAATATCCTCGCGCCGCAGGTTATGGGGCAACTGGCAAAACGGCAGTACCGGTGAGGCGCAATGGCAAATCAACTCCACAGCATCGAAAATGAATTCTGGCAGGTGGGTATTCTGCCGCAGACCGGCGCGTCTATCGCCTTTGCGCGGGCGCGGCGCGGTAGTGGTTGGGTGGACATCCTGCGCCCGACGCCGGAAGAAGATTACGGGAAGTCCAGCCGGTGCAGCAGTTTCATCATGCTGCCCTGGTGCAACCGCATTAAAGACGCTCTACTGCGCTTCGGCGGCGAGACTTACCCACTTCGGCCCTCGCCGGACGACGGCACCGCCCGGCATGGCGACGTGCGCGACCGCGCCTGGCGGGTTGAAGTTTTGGGCGGCGACCGCATTCATCTCAGCCTGAATTCGCTGGATTACCCCGACATGAACTTCCCGTTCCGGTTTTCGGCGCGGGTGGTGTACTGGCTGGAACGCCGCGATCTGGTTTTCTGGCTGACACTCAAAAACGAAGATCAGCGCCCGATGCCGGGCGGTTTCGGCCACCATCCCTATTTCGTGCGCCCGTCCGGCCAGGATACGCCGCTGGTGCAGATTCCCTGCAACCGGCAGTTTAATCTGACGAACTTCCTGGCGACCGGCGCGCCGTCGCCGGTTCAGCCGGATCTGGATTTCCGCCTGCCCAGGCCGCTGGATGAGCGCGAATTGAATGATCTGCTGACCGCCTGCCCGGACGGCGAGCCGGTCAAAATCACCTATCCTGAGTGGAACATTCAGGTGACGATGTACAGCGATCCCATCTTCCAGCACGTGCTGCTTTATACCCCGCATGGAAAACCGTATTTCGCGGTCGAGCCGATGAGCAACGCCAGCGACGGCTTTAATCTGTACGCCGACGGCATTTCCGGTTCCGGCGTGTTTGTGCTGCTGCCGGGCGAAGAAAAGACCGGGACGGTGCGCCTGCGCCTGCGTATCCCGGAGTGACCATGCCCGTATCGCTTCAGCCGCTTTCCATCGGCGGTATTTCGGTCAACCCGCCGCTGACACTCGCGCCGATGGCCGGCCATACCAACCACGCCTTCCGCACCCTGTGCCGCGACCTGGGCGGCTGCGGGCTGGTGTGCAGCGAACTCATCAGCGGCGAAATCCTCACAAACAGCGGCGTCAAACACAGCCAGCATTTGCTGGACTGGACGCCGGACGAGCGCCCGTTCGCGGTGCAGTTGTTTGGCAGTGACCCGGCGGCGATGGCGCTGGCGGCGCGCATCGTGGCCGACAACGGCGCGCCCATCGTGGACATCAACATGGGCTGCTGGGTGCCAAAAGTGGCGAAAAAAGGCGGCGGCGCGGCGCTGTTGAAGGACGTGTGTACGGCGGCGCGGGTGGTCGAGGCGGTGGCGCGGGCGGTGGATGTGCCGGTGACGGTCAAAGTGCGCAGCGGGTGGACGCCCGGCGAGCCGACCGCCATCCCGTTTGCCCGCGCGGCGGAACAGGCCGGCGCGCAGGCGATTGCCGTCCATGCGCGTTTCGCCCGGCAGGGTTTTCAGGGCGAGGCGGACTGGGACATCATCCGGCAGATCAAGGCGCTGGTGAATATCCCGGTGATCGGTAACGGCGATGTGACGAGCGCCCGCGATGCCGCCCGGCTGCTGGCGCTGACCGGCTGCGACGGCGTGATGATCGGGCGGGCGGCGCTGGGGCAGCCCTGGATTTTCCACCAGATCGAACACGAACTGCGCACCGGCGAAATGCTGCCCGCGCCAACACGGGCGGAACGCGCGGCCATCGCCCTGGAACACGCCCGCCGCACGCTGATGAACGCCGGCAGCCATGAAACGGTCGTGGTGCGGGAACTGCGCGGCCAGCTTTCAAAATATCAATTGGATGAGCCGGGGTCGGCACTCGTCCGCAGCCAGCTCGTTCGGGTAGAAACCGGGGACGACATCGAGCGGATTTTGCTGCCGCTGGCCGAGACCGCAATTGAGGCGTTTTAAATCGTGCCTGTGAATGCTGATTGCTTGTCTCTGAATTCGGCGAGGCGAAAAACCACGCTCGCTGCTCCCCGCTCCCCTGAATTCGAGGGAGGGGGGTTGGGGGTGAGGCGGTCTGCAAACACGTTTTAGATATGCTCCAGCGCCCAGGCGGCATGTTCGCGGATGAGCGGGCTGGCGTCGGTGAGCAGGCGTTCCAGCGCGGGCGCAGCATCCGGGTGTCCCCAGTTCCCGACGGCGATACAGGCGTTCCGCACCAGCCGTTCGCGCCCGATGCGGTAAACCGGGCTGCCGGAAAAACGCTGTCGGAAAACGTCCTCATCCAGCAATAACAGATCGAGCAGCAGCGGCGCAGCGCGGTTCACGTCCGGCGGGTAAAAGGCGCGTTCGCCGGACGGGGGCGCGAACCGCTGGAACGGGCAAATATCCTGGCAGACATCACAGCCGAAAACCCAGTTGCCCATCAGCGGGCGCAGCGCGGAGTTGATGCTGCCCTTGTGTTCGATGGTCAGGTAGCTGATGCAGCGGCGCGCGTCCAGCACGTAAGGGGCGGGGAAGGCATCTGTCGGGCAGGCGGCCAGACAGCGCGAACAGCTTCCGCACAGGGTCGCGCGGCCCGGCGTATCGTAGGTGTCGAATTCCAGATCGGTGAGAATTTCCCCCAGGAAAAAACTGCTGCCCCGGCGCGGATGGATGAGCATGGTGTTTTTGCCGGTGAAGCCCATTCCGGCCATGCCGGCGTGACTGCGTTCGAGGATTGCGCCGGTATCCACATAAACGCGGTGCGTCATCTTTTGGCCGCTGGCCGCGCGCAGCCATTCCGCCAGTTGTTCCAGGCGCGGCGTCAGGATGTCGTGGTAATCCAGCCCCCAGGCATAGGCCGCGAAGCGCCCGCGCGCGGGGTCGCTCAAGACCGCCGGGGGGACGCCCGGCACGCGGTAATCCAGCCCGACCACCACCAGCGAACGCGCGCCTGGCAGGATGACCGACAGATCGCGGCGGCGCGCCTGCCGGTCGGGGCGCGCCATGTAGGCCATCGTGCCGTGCATCCCGGCTTCGATCCAGCGGAAGTAGGCGTCGAGCGTGGGCGAGGGTTCGGCACGGGTGATACCGGCCAGGTTGAACCCCAGCGTCCGCGCCTGTGTTTTGAGAGCCTGAGCGGAAAAAACCACCTGCGTTTCTCCCGGCGTCCGGTTCTGTCAGATTTCAACCCAGGCGGCGCGGGCGGCAGCGCGGCGTTCCATCAGCAAAAAGCCGACCATCGCGCCGGCGGCGACCAGCGCCCCGCCGTACCAGATGGCCGCCGGCGCGATGTAATCGTTGAGCAGGCCGCCGATCACCGGGCCGATGCCGGAACCGACTGTATAGGTCAGGGCATAAACGCCCATGTAGCGGGCGCGCTGGTCGGGCGGGGCGAGCGCCGCTACCAGCGCCATCGCCGTCGGCACGACCATCAATTCGCCGATGGTCAGCACCGCCATACCCGCCGCAAAACCGGCGAAGCCCCCCGACAGCGCCATCGCCAGTAAACCCAGCGCGTAAAACATCGCCCCGGCGGCCAGCACCGGCAGCGGGCGGCAGCGGCGGGTGAAGCGCGTGACGGCGAACTGCAACAGGACGACCATGCCGGCGTTGATGGTCAGCAGCCAGCCATATTGGCTTTCCGGGATGGCGAAGTTTTCTTTGGTATACACCGGCAGCAGCACGAACACCAGCGCCGCCGAAAGTTCGACCAGCGTGAAGACGCCGCAGAAGCGCAGAAACGTCCGGTCGCGCAGCAGCGTGCCATAGCCGCGCCGGTTTTCCGAAGATGCTTCATGCGCGCGCTGCGGCAGGCTTTCGGCGATCAGCGCCAGCGTCAGCCCCGCCAGAATCAGATTGATGACCGCCGTGATGTGGTACGACAGCGTGTAGGAAATGGTGAGCAGAAAACCGCCCACCGCCGGCCCGACGGCGATGCCCAGGTTGGCGACCACGCGCATCAGCGCGTAGGCGTTCACGCGCGCTTCCGGGGCGACCAGATCGGCTACCATTGCGTTGGAGCCGATCATAAAAATCGGAACCAACGCCCCGTAGAGGGCGATCAGCACTGCCCACTGCCACAGTTCTTTAGCACTGCTCATGGCAACCAGCACGGCGCTGCCCCCGATTAACCCCGCCAGCATGGCGCGCTTGCGGCCAAAATGATCCATAACCACGCCGACGACCGAGGTAGACACCAGCCCGGCGACGGCCTGAATCGAAATCAGCGAGGTGATAACCGCCAGCGGCGCTTCTAACCGCTGGCGCATCACCAGCGTTAAAAACGGCCAGATCAGCGCCGCGCTGGCGCGGTTGATAAAAAACCCGGCCAGCAGCAGCCAGAAGGCGCGCGGGTACTGCCGGGACTGGTGAATGATCTGCACGATATGCAAGTCCTTGTGATGATGCTGTGCGGTTTCAGTGTAGCCGCACGCGCGTGAAATGAAAATATCCAAGGCGGCGCGGGCCGCCCCTCATGAGCATTTGTTTCCGTTTGGGGTGTCACATCCAGGGCAGCGTTTTTAGCCCTTCTTCGCCGAATTCGGGAGAGAAGGGTTGAGATGAAGGGGGTATCACGCCGGCATGGCTTCGCTTTCTTGCGGCTGATTTTTAACAAGCCGCTTGCCGCCGAACAGCCATAGTATGATGGCAAGCGTGACAATCAGCACAAAGCTGTTAACGACAAAAATCTCGGCGGGCACGACGATCAGGCGGCTGGTCAGGTTGATAGAAAAGTGCAGCAGGATAATTGCCAGCACGCTGCGCCGGTTGTTGTTGTAGACCCAGGTAAACAGCACCGAGTAGATGACAACCGTACCCAGATAACCCGCCAGAAATACCGGGTCGTTTCCCGTCACATTCAGGAATGAGCCGGTGACGAACAGCAGCGGCAGGTGCCACGCCCACCAGATCACCCCCAGGATGATGCTCGATACGAAAGCGGTGAAACGCGCCTGAAGCCAGTCCAGCGCGTAATCGCGCCAGCCCAGCTCTTCCGAAAACGGGCCGAAGATAAAAATGAAGATCAGCGTCGTCACCAGCAACCCTGGATTGCGCAGCAGGCCGGTCAGCGGGGATATATCCATCGCAAGGCCGCTGATCAGGAACGACAGCAAAACCGTTACGGGATAAAGCAGGAATATCGGCACGAACCAGCGCGGTTGAATCCGCCGCAGATCAAACACACGCCGCCAGTAATCGCGGATCAGCGCCTCATCACCGGTGCCGTAGACCATTAAAATGCCGGCTATCGCCGGGCCGAAGCCACCCAGCACCAGCACGACGCCGACCTCCAGATCGGTGAAAACATTTCTTCCGGTCAGTGCCACAAAAAACCAGCACGTCCACGAAATGCCAAACGCGATCAGAATGAACCGCCAGGGAAACTGCTCGATCAATCCTCGTGTGGCTGTTTTGCTCGCCCGATTGACGGATGCCATAAGTCCAACCTCGTATATATGAGACTTTACATATATAATATAAGTCGCATACAGAAACCGCCGCCGATATTTGCGACTTTGTGGCATGACAAATGTCACGTCTCGTCGCCGGCTAGTTGCGAGGAACAGCCATGTCTCTACCGCACGCGATACTCGGTCTGCTGACCATCACCCCCATGACCGGCTACGATCTCAAACATCGGGCTTTCGACATAAGTATCGCCCACTTCTGGCAGGCCGATCAGGCTCAGATATATCGCACGCTCGGCAGCATGACCAAAGCGGGTTGGGCAGAATGTGTCGTCGAAATCCAGGATGCGCGTCCGAATCGTAAAGTGTACCACATCACGGAAGCGGGGCGGGAGGAACTGCGCCGCTGGCTGCACATGGAACAAGCGCTTCCTGTCTATCGCGAGCCGTTTCTGGTGCAGATGTTCTTCGCCGGGGAACTGGACACGGCGACTATTCTCGACCACATCGCCCGTCAGCGGGCAGGGCATGAGGAACGGCTGTCGCAGTATCAGCAAATTCCGATGCCGCCGCCGGACGATCCCGACCTTGACCGCAAGCACACCTTCTGGCGGCTGACGCTGGAGTTTGGGATCGCCCTGGAAGAAACCTATCTGCGTTGGCTCGACCAATGCGAAGCTGCTATTCGTTCAAAAGAACCGCCGGGCGAGCCACCAGCGCCTTAGCCGCATTTCCCAATCCGCCGGCGGCGCGGGTCGCCCTGGTCTTTTACCCCTGATAGCTGATGCGATAAATCGCCCCGGCCAGATCATCGGATACCAGCAGCGCGCCATCCGGCATCACCAGCACATCCACCGGGCGACCCCACGCGCCGCCGGAACGCAGCCAGCCTTCCGCGAACGGCTCGTAAGCAAGCACCTGGCCGGTTTCATCCAGCCGCACCAGCGACACGCGGTAGCCGATGGGCGTGGTGCGATTCCACGAGCCGTGTTCGGCGATGAAAATCTGGTTGGTGTAGGTTTCGGGGAACATCGCGCCGGTGTAAAAACGCATCCCCAGCGCGGCTACGTGCGGCCCCAGGTTGGTCGCCGGCGGCGTGAATTCGTTGCAGGCGCGGCGCGCGCCAAAATCCGGGTCAGGAATTGTGCCGCCGTGACAGTACGGGAAGCCGAAATGCAGCCCGATCTCCGGCGCATGGTTGAGTTCATCGGGCGGTTGGTCGTCGCCCATCCAGTCGCGCCCGTTATCGGTGAACCACAGTTCGCCGGTTTCGGGATGCCAGTCGAAGCCGACCGTGTTGCGCACGCCGCTGGCGACCGTTTCCAGTTCCGTGCCGTCTGGGTTCATGCGCGTGATGATGCCGTAGGCCGCGTCCTCAACGCACACGTTACATGGCACGCCTACCGGCACGTACAGTTTGCCGTCCGGCCCGAAGGCGATGAATTTCCAGGCGTGCAGCCCGCCGTTCCCGACATAAAAGCCGTCCCGCACCAGCGCCGGCGCGGGCGGATTATCCAGGCTGGCTTCGATATTGTCATAACGCAGCACGCGCCCCAGTTCGGCCACGTATAGCGCGCCGTCCCGGAAAGCCACGCCGTTAGGCGAATTGAGATTGCTGGCGATGACCCGCACCCGGTCGGCCCGCTGGTCGCCGTTTTCATCGGTGATGGCATAAACACTGCTGCGGCGCGTGCCGACAAATAACGTGCCGTTTTGGCTCAGAGTCAGCGAACGCGCGCCCGGCACGTCCGCCGCGTAAATGCTGATCTGAAAGCCGGGCGGCAGATGCAGCGTCTCCAGCGGCAGGCCGGACTGCGCCGCGCGCGCGCCGACCATCAGCGCCGCCAGCACCAGCAGAAGCCCGGTCAGCAGCAGTCGTCTGGTTGATGGTTTCAACGGTAAACCTCCTCAAACAGAAGTTCTAAATTTAAGCCCCGACGGTTCAGATTTAAAGATAGCGCATTTTACGCAGCGGATAGATGAGAGGTGCTTGAGTGTGAAGACGACTTTTGGTGGATTGATTTATACAAGACCTTGTTTTATAATTAGGTTAATCTAAAAATGGCATCGTGGAGAAAGGTCATTCGATATGACAACTCTGTCGCTGACTTCCGTTCTGGTGGACGGTCTGATTCTGAGTCTGGGCCTGAGCATCGTCATCCTCGGCTCGCTGTACGCCAACCCGCGCCTGTGGCTGCACGATTACCCGACGGCCATGCAGCAGCGCGTGCCGCCGCTGACCGGCGCCGAAAAGCGGGCGCGGTTGGCGCTGACGGCGCTGTTTTTGGGGATGGGCTTCGCCGCGCTGGTTTATTCCGGCACGCGCCTGCTGGCGGCCAACGGCGGCACGGTATCCTTCCTGACGGCTTTCGTTCATTTCTTTCTGGTGATGAACATCTTCAACCTGTTCGACGCGGTGGTGCTTGATCTTGTGACGATTGCGCTTTTGAAGCCCAGGTTCGTCGTGCTGCCCGGCACGGAAGACCTGGTGTATCTGTTCGAGGACTGGGGGATGCACCTGCGGAACTATCTCAAGGGCATTATCATCTGCGCGGCCATCAGCATTCCGGCTGCGCTGGTGGTGGCCTTCTAGCGCATTATAAACAAAATGCCCGGCGAAACAGCCGGGCATGATTTTTTCTCGCGGGGGGTCAGTCTCCGGCGGGGTCTGGCTGCGCCGGTTCGCGGTGCTGGCGCACCGCTTCCAGCATGTCTTCGATGCGACTGAACTTCAAACGCGGGCGGCCAAGTTCCGCGCCGCGCCGGGTTTCGATTTTGTCCAGCACCTGCCAATCGCCGTAGGTCACAAAGGCTACGCCGCGTTCCTTCAGCAGATTTTCCACCGCTTCGCGGCTGGGCGTGTCGGGGTTCAGGACGTTACCGGCGCGCTGGTCTTCCAGCAGGCGTTCGACCGTCTCTACCGAGTCGGGTTTGTTCGTGCCGATGATGCCGCTCGGCCCGCGCTTGATCCAGCCCACGACATAATCGCCGATCACCGGCTGGCCGTTTTTGGCGTCGGTCAGCACGCGGCCCCGGTCGTTGGGGATCGTCCCCCATTTTTCGTAAAACGGCACGCCGGGCAGCGGCACGCCGTGATAACCCACCGACCGGAACACCAGCCCGACCGGGATGACTTCATACTGGTCGGTCGGGCGCGGGCGCAGCGAGCCATCCTCTGACCGATACAGTTCGTTTTTCACGATCTTGACGGCTTCCACGCGCTCCGTGCCGATGAGTTCCACCGGCGATACCAGGAAGCGGGTGATGATCTGGCGGGATTTACCCTGCGGCGGCTGGAGCGCGTACTGCGTCAGGATTTGCACGTTCTTTTCGGCGCTGCGGTCTTCGCCGGAGCGGACAAATTCTTCACTAAGCGGGTCGAGCCGTACCTCATCGGGTGGCACGATCACCTCGGCGTCCTGCATCTCGCCCAGTTCTTTGATTTCCGGGTTGGTGAAGGCGGCCTGCGCCGGGCCGCGCCGTCCCAGCATGTAAATGCGTTTGACGCGGCTGCGGCGCAGCGCCTCCAGCGCGTAATCGGCGATGTCGGTTTTTTCCAGTTCTTCCGGCGTGCGCGCCAGGATGCGAATCACATCCATAGCGACGTTGCCCATGCCGACCACCGCGACAGCTTCCTGCGAAAGATCGAAGGTCAGGTCGCGGTAATCCGGGTGCGCGTTGTACCAGGCCACGAACTCGGTAGCCGGGTGGCTGCCGGGCAGGTCTTCGCCGGGGATGCCCATGCGCCGGTCGGTCTGCGCGCCGGTGGCGTAGATGATGGCGTGATAAAAACGCGCCATCTCGTCCCGCGTCAGGTCTTTGCCAAATTCAACGTGGCCGTAAAAGCGGAAGTTCGGGTCGGCGGCGATGCGGTCGTAGGCTTTCGTCACCGACTTGATCTTCTGATGGTCAGGGGCTACGCCGCCGCGCACCAGTCCATAGGGCGTCGGCAGCCGGTCGTACATATCCACTTCTACCACCAGGTCTTTCTGTTTCAGCAGATGATCGGCGGCGTAAAACCCGGACGGGCCGGCGCCGATGATCGCCACGCGGAACGGATTCGATGCTGTTCCCAGTTGGCTCATACGGTATCTGTCTCTCCCGGTAAGGTCGCGTGACGTCTGGAAGCGTGCAGAACGCTCCCGGACAGCCTTGTGCGATTATTCACAATATCGGTATTATACCATAGGAGGTTTAATCAGAGGCGTTAAATTTGTCTCAATATCGCATGAATGATGACCTGTTTTGAGACGACTACGCCGCGCCGCCCTTTAGCGGCAGCACCAGGTCCTTGTGAAAATCGGTCAGCGAAACCAGCGCGCCGGTTTCATCTATGATGAATGAATCCTCAATCCGCACGCCAAAACCGCGTTCCGGGTAATACAGCCCCGGCTCGATGGTAATCATATTGCCGATCTGCAAAATGTCGTCCTTGACCAGATGGTGCAGGGAAGGCCGCTCGTGGATGTTCAGGCCGACGCCATGCCCCAGGCTGTGAACGTAACCTTCGCTGCTGCCGGGGTGGCTGCGCGGCGTGGGATGGCCGTTCGCCTCGAAGTAATCCAGCACCGCGTCTTGCAGCGCGTGGGCCGGCTGGCCGGGTTCGGCGTAGGCGCTCACTGCCACCTGGAAGGCTGCCATCACCGTATCATAAGTCTGCCGCACGGCGTCCGGCGCGTGGCCGATGCACCACGTCCGCGTGGTGTCGTGATGATAACCGCCGCCCAACTGCCGGGGGAAAAGGTCAAAGACGATAGCCTGCCCCACTTTGAGCGGCATCTCATTTTCGCCCCGGCTGTGGGGGAAACCGGCGTCGCGTCCCTGGGCGAAGATCATGCCGGTATCTTCCAGTTCGCGGTCGAGCAGCGCCCGCCGGACAAACCGTTTTACCTCGCCAATCGTCAACGGCGTGCCGTCGTCCTGCACCACCGTGTCGCCGTCGGCGCGATGCGCGGCGATGAAATCCCAAGTCGCCTGCAAGACCGCGCTGGCGGCGGCGGCCACCGTTCTGATACGGCGGATTTCCTCGGCGTCTTTCGTAATGTACGCCTCGTCGAACAGCGTCATCCCCATCTCCCCGACGATCTGGTAGCCCGGATTGCCGGCTTCCAGCAGCGGCGCGAAGGCCAGATAGTGATTGAGGCCGCCGACGCCGTACAGGCCGATTTTGCCGGGCGGGATGTCGAAGCGTTCCAGGCAGCGCCCCCACAGCGCGACTTCGGCTTTGCTGCGGTTGCCTTCAGCCTGTTCGATCAGTTCCGACCAGCCCAGGTCGTTGTAGGTATAAACGGTCAGGCCGCTTTTGGCCGCTTCTTCGATCTCCATCGGATTAACGACCATCACCGATGGCTGGCCGCGTTTTTTGATGACCAGACCGCCGGTGATCTGCGCGCCGCCGGTCAGGTAGGCGCGGGGCGGGTTGCTTTCGGCGTCGCCGGTGACGAAGATCGCTTGCAGGTCGCGGGCAGCCATCAGCCGGTCAATGTCGGATTTCATAAGATTTGGCGCAGGAAACCACCTGCTTCAGCGGGTGGAGGAATGCACCTTCGCTCCTTTCAATCTACAACCTCAACCGAATTCAGAGTCTTGAAATATGTAATGCTTTGAGCGATGCTTGGAACATGAAACTGGTTGCACAGGTCAAACTTCAACCGACAGACGAACAACGGCAGTACCTTCTGCAAACGCTGGAACAGGCCAACGC
>JACAES010000039.1 GCA_013388735.1 Chloroflexota bacterium
CTTGCAATTGCTCGCCTAAGGCAATCGCGTATAAATGGCACAAGTGTTCTAAATCTGCTTTTCGACCCCCTCCGTCCCTTCGGGACACCTCCGCCGTACATGGGGGATGATTAATGTCCATGTGACTCATCCCCCTCCCCGTATATAGGGAGGGCCGGAGAGGGGTCTGCAAGGGTCATGAGTCGGTCAGGATTTGATATGCAATCGCCCTGATTGCTCGCCTGGCAGCGCGGTATCTGCCGCCCCGGTAGTTTTCTGCGCGAGCCGGTATAATAACGGAACGCCGGCGTTTTTCCGGTTTGTACGGACATCACACAGGCGGCGTCCGGCGTTTTATTGAATGGGAGGGGAAGCTATGCAAACCCGGCGATTGGGCCGCACCGGTCATTTCAGCAGCCTCGTCATCTTCGGCGCGGCGGCTTTTTACCACGATATCCGCCAGGAAGAGGCCGACCAGGCGCTCGACCTGGCCGCTTCTTACGGCGTCAATCATATTGACATCGCGCCGACCTACGGCTTCGCGGAGATGCGCACCGGCCCCTGGCTGGAAGGCCGCCGTGACCGTTTTTTCCTGGGCTGTAAAACCATCATGCGCGACCGCCCCAGCGCGTGGGCGGAACTGCACCGGTCGCTGCTGCTGCTGCGTACCGATCATTTCGACCTGTACCAGCTTCATGCCGTCACGACCCTCGCGGAACTGGACGCGGCCACCGGCTCCGGCGGCGCGCTGGAAGCCCTGATCGAAGCCCGCGAGAAGGGGCTGACACGCTGGCTGGGCATCACCGGACACGGGATGCAGGCCCCCGCCGTATTCATCGAGGCGCTCAACCGCTTCGACTTCGACACGGTGATGTTCCCCATTCACCCGCGCCTGTACGCCGACCCGGACTACCGCCGCGACGCCGAACGCCTGCTTGACCTGTGCCGGCAGCGCGATGTGGGCGTGCAGATCATCAAGGCCATCACACGCGGCGCGTGGGGCAGCCAGCCGCGCAAGTACAACACCTGGTATCAGCCTTACGACACCGAGGCGCGCATCAGCCAGGGCGTGCGGTTCGCGCTGTCGCAGCCCGGCGTGACGGCCATCCCCAGCGCCGGCGCCGTGCCGCTGCTGCCGATGGTGCTGGAAGCCGGCAAAAACTTTACGCCTATGTCCGCCGACGAGCAGGCCGCGCTGGTCGAGGCCTCGCGCGACCTAACACTGATGTTCGAGTGAAGGGGGACGTTTGATGAGCGATCCGATCCGCGTTTTGCACTTCGCCGATACGCACATCGGCATGGAAAACTACGGCAGAACCGACCCGCAGACCGGCCTCAGCAGCCGCGTGACCGACTTCCTGCGGCGGCTGGATGACATCTGCGCCTATGCCGAGCAGAACCAGGCCGATCTGGTGATTTTCGCCGGGGACGCCTTCAAAACCCGCCAGCCCAACCCGACCTACCAGCGCGAATTCGCCTATCGCATCCGCGACCTGTCGCAGCTTGCGCCGGTGGTGCTGCTGGTCGGCAACCACGATCTGCCTCCCGCCCAGCTCAAAGCGTCCAGCATCGAAATCTACGACACGCTGCAAGTGCCGAATGTGTGGGTCGCCAACGATTACACCGGCCAGATCATCGAAACCCGGCGCGGGCCGGTTTTTGTGGCCGTCGCGCCCTATCCCGTTCGCGCCCGGCTGCTGACCGACGAACGCACCGCCGGACTGACCATCGCCGAAACCGACGATCTGCTCCAGCAGGTGATGGTGGAAACCATCGAACACCTGGCGCAGCAGGCCGATACTCACGACATGCCGCGCCTGCTGACCGGGCATTTCACCATCGCCGGCGCAGTGGTCGGCAGCGAACGTAATATCATGCTGGGGCGCGATCTGGCCGTGCCGCTCTCGGCGCTGGACGACCCGCGCTGGGATTATGTGGCGCTCGGCCACATCCACAAACATCAGAATTTAACGCGCGGGCAGCCGCCGGTGGTTTACAGCGGCAGCATCGAACGGATTGACTTTGGCGAGGAAGGCGACCCGAAGGGTTTTTGCTGGGTGGAACTGGCGCGGGGTGAAACGGTCTGGACGTTCGTCGAACTGGCGGCGCGCCCGTTCGTGACCCTGCGCGCCGACCTGAAAAACGCCGCCAACCCGACCGACCATGCCATCAAGCTGATCGGCCAGTACAACCTGCGCGAAGCCATCGTCCGCCTGATTTTCGACCTCTCGCCGGAAACCGAAGCGCGCCTGAACGAAAATGTCCTGCGCGATGAACTGAAACGCGCCGGGGTTTTCCAGGTGGCGGCCATTCGTAAACAGGTGGAGCAGCCGGCCCGCGCTCGCCTGGGCGCAGGCCCGGAAGGGCTGACCCCCGCCGAACTGCTGGAACACTATCTCATCAGCAAGGAAGTGCCGCCGGAGCGCCGCCGGGAACTGCTGGACACGGCGGCGGGCATCTTCGAGCTGCGCGAGGAATAGCCCTCACTCCCGGCCCCCTCTCCAAAAGAGGGGGGCTTTCCAGGTTGAGCGAAAACCGTCAGGCGGTCACGGCGGGCTGCGGTTCGGCCAGCCGTTCGGCCACCAGTTCCGCGATGTCCTTCACCACCGGGCCGTCGGGGACGGCGGGCCGGGCGCTCTCGAACATCTGCATACAGAACGGGCAGCCTACCGCCACCACCTCCGCGCCGGTGGCTTTGGCTTCTTCGTAGCGTTCGATATTGACGGCTTTTGTCCCGTGTTCTTCTTCCTTCCAGAACTGCGCGCCACCCGCGCCGCAGCAGAACGAATTGGTCTTGCTGCGCGCCATTTCGGTATGTTCGCCGTTGAGCGCCAGCAGCACATTACGCGGCGCCTCTGTCACGCCGTTATGCCGGCCCAGGTAACATGGGTCATGGAAGGTGACGTTGGACATCCGCTCCGGGTGGGCGCTCAGCGGCAGTTTGCCCGCCGCGATCAGCTCTTCGATCAGTTCGGTATGGTGGACGACGTTATAGTGTCCGCCGAACTGGTGATATTCCTTCGCCAGGTTATGGAAGCAGTGGGGGCAGGTCACGACGATGCGTTTGGGGTTGACGGCGTTGAGCGTTTCCACGTTGCCCATCGCCAGTTCGTAATACAGGTCTTCCTTGCCGGAGCGCCGCGCCACGTCCCCGGTGCAGTTTTCGGCCTCGCCCAGCACGGCGAAGCTGACGCCCGCCCGGTGCAGGATTTTCACCAGCGACCGCGCCGTGATCTGCGCGCGCGGGTCGTAGCTGGCGGCGCAGCCCACCCAGTACAGCACCTCGAAGTCCGGGTTTTCCTCCACCGTCGGGACGGGGATGTCCAGCCCTTTGGCCCAGTTAAAGCGGCTGTCGGCGTTCTGCCAGGGGTTGCCCTGGCGTTCCATACCTTTGTAGGCGGTTTGCAGTTCGGCGGGGAAATCGCTCTGCATCAGCACTGCATCGCGCCGGATGTACAGGATGTCCAGCATCGGTTCGTTGCCCACCGGGCAGATGTCCACACACGCGCCGCAGGCCGTACAGGCCCACACCGCCGAACTGCTGATGACCGAGCCGATGAGCGGCAGGGGCGATTCCTGACCGGCGGCCAGCTCGCCCATGCGTTCCCGGATGGCGTAACGTTTGTTGATCTCCAGCGCCGAGGGCGACAGTTCCTTGCCGGTTGTGTAGGCCGGACAAACGTCCTGGCAGCGGTTGCACATGATGCAGGCGAAAGCGTCGAAAATCTGTGTTTTGCTCAGGTGTTCCAGTTTGTTCGCGCCGAACTGCTCGATTTTTTCGTCTTCAAAATCCAGCGGCTCCATCTCACCCAATGATGTGCGTTCCGGTCGGGTGAGGAAGTTGAGCGGCGCCATAAACAGGTGCGCGTGTTTGCTGTGCGGGAAGTACGGCAGAAACAGCAGGATGCCGCCCAGCGCCACCCACCAGAAGATGTGTTGCAGCATGGTCAGGCCGTCGGTGCTGAAACCGGCGAAGGCCTGCCCGACGACGGTCGCAAACGGCATGAAGGCGTCCGCTTCGCCCCCGGCCACGTGGGCTGCCTCGCCCAGAAAACGCGCGCCGACGTGAATCAGGATGAACACGGCCACGATCAGCGAGTCGCGGGTGATGCCGCCATTTTTGACGTTCGGGTGCAGCAGCACGTTGTCGTGATAGGTCAGTTCCTTCCGGTTGGGCAGCACGAAGCGGCGCAGGATAAAATAGGCCACGCCGACGATCACCGCCACGCTCAGCACGTCCGCCGCCAGCCGGTACAGGTCGTACAGCGCGCCGGTGGAGCGCAGCGTTTCGGTGAAGGTGGGGATGTAACCGCGCAGCACGTCCAGCGCGTTCACCAGGAAGTAAAACGTAAACCCCCAGACGATGCCCAGATGGAACAGGCTGGACAACCGCCGGGTTTTGAGGGTGGTGCGCTGGCCGAGGTAGATCATCAGCGCCCGCCAGGCGCGCGACAGCAGGCGGTCGGTGTACAGCTTGCCCTCGCCCCGGTTGATGATAAGCCACATCGCGCGGAAGCCGCTGTAAGCCGCAGCCACCGACAGCAGCGCCAGCAGAACAAAAAGCATCTGTTCAACGGGTGTCAGCATTGAAATAACCCCAGGTCTATTGAATCGGCGTTTAATTAAAGCCGAGTTTACCACTCGCCGGGCAAAAGGCCAAAGACGCTTAAAGGTATTGCAGCAGGCTGTTGGGGTGTGTGCGGCTGGCACAACCCGTAACCGTGTGTCACCATCGCCGGCAGCCTTTAAGGAGCGAACCTGTCATGCCGCCTGGCATATACACATATTTCGCCGGCTGGCATCACGCCCGACCACCTGCGCGGCTTTTTCGTTGGCTGGCCGAATCCGCCTGCTGCGCGGCAGCAGCCACATCCTGCTGGCGTTTGACCCGGCGGCGGGGCGCGTGGTCGGGTTTATCACCGCCATCAGCGTCATGATTAAGCGGGATTACAGCCGCCAGTCCAGGCAATAGGCTACGAGTCCAGGCGCGGCAGCAGCACGCGGAAGGCGCTGCCCCGGCCAGGGACGCTGTCCACCTCGATCAGGCCGCCGTGTTTTTCGATCACGATGCGCGCGATGGTCAGCCCCAGCCCCAGGCTGCTTTCGGCTGCCGCGCTGCCGCCCCGATAAAAATGGTCGAAAATGCGCGGCAGATCATCAGGGCTGATGCCCGCGCCGGTGTCGCGGATTTCGATCAGCGCATACGGATAGCGGGCGACCGTCGCCAGCGTGATCGAACCGCCGGACGGGGTATAACGCACGGCATTATCGGCGATCTGCCGCAGCGCCAGGTACAGCTTGCCTTCGTCGGCGTACACCATGCCGGCCCGTTTTTCCAGGTCGGTATAAACATTCAGGTGTTTCGCTTCGGCCATCTGCCGCAGCGTGATCGCCATCGTGCGCGCTACATCGTCCAGTAAAACCGGCCTCATCGTCACGTCGTCCCGGCTTTCAAGCTGGATGATGTCAAACAGCGCCTCGGTCAGCTTGGTCAGATAATCCGCCTGCTGGCGAAGAACGGCGATCTGTTCCTGGCGTCGTTCCGGGTCGTCAATCCGTTCCAGCAGATGTATCGAGGTATTTAACACGGACAGCGGCGTGCGGAAGTCGAACGATGCGCTGCGCAGGAAATTCGCCAGCAGGCGCGCCCGCTCATGTTCGACGGCCAGTTGAAGCGCCTGATGGGGGTCGTCGTGCAAAACCGGGACGCTCTCCATCAGCGCCTGGTTCAGCAGCCGTTCCTGCTCGATCTCGCGTTCAATCTGACGGAGCTGCTGGCGCAGGTTTTCCTCATCCTTCGCCAGCAGCGAAAGCAGTTCCGATACCACCGCCAGATCGCTGCCGATGGTCATGCGCGGGTCGCGCGTCCCCTCGCTGTCCTCGACCGGCGCTTCCGGCAGGCCGCGCGTCTGGATCAGTCCCAGCCCGCGCCGGACGATCAACGGGTCAAGGCTGAAGACGGTTTCAAAGGTTAAGGCGGCTTGCTGGCCGGCATAAACCAAGCGTTCCTGGCCGCAGATCAAAAACGAAAACTGCGCCGAAACGCCCAGCAAAAATACTTCTCGCCGCAGCGGATCGTCCGCTGCCAGCCGGACATAACTGACGGGCAGCGGGCGGGTATCCGGCGAGAGGTTATGAGCGAAGATGAAAACGCGCCGGGCGACTGCCGCCAGCGCGCTATAGCGGTTAAGTTCATCCTGCCAGGCAAGCATATGCTGGAAACCGGCGAACAGCGCCGCCGGAATCCGCCGCTGAAGAATCACTTCCTGAAGGGTATGCACGAAGCGCGTCAGCGTGGGCAGCGAAAACGTAGAAACCGGCAGCCTTTCCCCGTACTGCTGACGCAGCGCATCAAACAGCGAAACGACATCTGTCGCATCGTCTTCACACGCTGCGTCAACCATTCTCGGCAAAGCTCCCGCCAGCAGTCCCCGCTTGTTCAGTTATTGTATTTTATAGCAATATACTGAAACTGTGAACTGCCTGAACGAGAAATATGTCATAAGACACGCCCTGCCCGTTACATTTATCAATATATCAGGGGATAACGCGATTATTAAGAAGATCGTTGACGGCTTTAACCAGCCGCCGCAGTTCGGCTTCCAGGTCGTCGCTGATGCCATCCAGGATGGCGGCCTCGCGGAACAGGTCACGGGCTTCGCGCAGGTCGGCCTGGCCGCGCCGCAGCCGCGCGATTCCGGCGCGCATCTGGGTGCGGGCGTCCCGGCTGGCCGGGCTGGTGTAATGATGCGGGAAATCCCAGCCATGCATGGACGCGACTTCCTGAAGGCCGGTGATAAACTCGTCGCAGGTTTCGATCTGCATGGCCGCACCGCTTTGCAGCAGTTCTTGCAGCGGGCGGCTGAGCGACGGCTCGACGCCGAAATCCAGCCGGGTGATGTCCCGGTAGCGCGACTCGGCTTCGTTGACGTTGCCGGGCTGCGGGCGCAGCGTCATCTTCAGGGGGGACAGGCCGGTGAAAACCGGGTACAGGATGCCAACGCACAGGTTATGAATGTCCATCCGATAAAACTGGCTGCCGTTGGTATCATGACCGTCCAACTGCCGCGAACTGTTGAAGTCAATGATTCGAAGCTGGCTGCCGTCCCAGTAAACGTGTTCCAGTTTATGATCGAGATAAACGATCTGTTTGGCGTGCGCCAGCCGCAGAATTTCCGCGAACTGGAGCGCCAGCGCCAGCCCTTCTTCGCTGGGCAGCCGCCAGCGCGACCCGGCCTGATTCGGCTTCATGGCATACAGCAGGTTCAGGTTGCGGGACAGGTTTTGCAGCGACAGATAAGGCCGCCAGCCGCGTTCGGCGTATTCCGGCATGGCTTGGATGAAACCCAGCACGTCTTTCTGAAAGCTGGCGATCTCGCCACCGGCGGGGAATTCGTGCGTGTTGGAAACATATCCACAGTCCAGCAGGCCGACCACGTAGGGGCTGTCGGAGAGTTTCATCAGCAGGTCGGCTTCGTTGCCAAAGGCGCGGTACTCCCAGCGCATCGCGCCATCCGGCGACAGGTGTTCCGCCCGCATGACTTTAAAAGCCACCTCAAGCCCGGTGCGGCGGTCGAGCGCGTCCAGTACGCGCGCGTAATGCCCCAGGGCAAACGTGTCGTTGAAGTTTTCCATCCGGTAGAGATCGGCGAAATCCGGCATACATCCTATCCCGATACTACATATCCCAAATTATCCCCGAAATTTGGGATATGCCGGACTCTACCACGTTCCAGGCTAATCGAACAGGGCATTTTATCCTGATGTTAGAAAAGTTTCAGTCCCGAAATTCAGCTTGCCTTGAGTGTCATACGGCATAGAATTGCAATATAATAGGTAAAATTCGTCTTGTCAGGAGTCGGGCATGAGTCATCCCGAACACGCGATCCGTCTGCGGAGCAGCGCGCGCACCAGCACCGGCCAGGTACGTGAGAATAACGAAGATAATATTCACCTGTGGGCGCGCGGCCCCAACGTTCTGGCAGTGGTGGCCGATGGCATGGGCGGGGCTGCGGCTGGTGAAGAGGCCAGCCGCCTGGCGGTCGAAGCCATCAAATCCGGGTTGATCGTGCGAGATGGCCGGAGCGATGAGGCGCTCGAACATCTGGGCGATGAGCAGTTATTCCTGGAACTGCGCGAAGCCATCCAGGATGCTAACCAGCGAATCGTGGAAAAAGCCGCCTCAGCGCCGGAATTTCGCGGTATGGGGACGACCATCACCATCGCTTTCGTGCGCGGCACCGCCGCGTTTTTTGCGCATGTGGGCGACAGCCGCGCCTACCTGATTGAAGGCGGCGACGGACATATCACCCAGATCACGTCCGATCACAGTTTCGTCGAGGCGCTGCTGGCCGCCGGGCATATCACCCGCGAGCAGGCCGAAGAACACCCCATGCGCAACGTGCTGTACCGCGCACTTGGGCAGGGTGATGATATAGACGTGGATTTGTATCAGGAAAATCTGCATGTGGGCGACCGGCTGGTGTTGTGTTCCGATGGGCTGACGCGCCATGTCAGACCGAACGAAATCGCCCGCTTAACCCTGGAAAGCAGCAACCCCGACACCGTAAGCCAGAAATTGATTGACCTGGCAAACGAACGGGGCGGCGAAGATAACGTCAGCGTCATCGTCATTTCGGTAGAGCGCAACACACCTTCCGAAACCGCGCGCAAAGAACAGGCGGCTATGATCGCCGATGACGAGGACGAAACCCTGGTCTTAAAAAGCCGCGTCGAGGCGCGTTACGCGGCCTACCCCCCGCCCGAAAGGCTTGCCAGCCGACCCGACGCGCCGCCGCCGGTCGCGCACAGGATAGCTGCCGAACCGGTTGGCGATCAAGGTCTGGAGGCTGAAATGCCGTCCGATACGCGCGATCAGGCCATCGCCAATCGCCCGCATTATCTTGCCGCGCCTGCGCCTTACGAACGCCATTCGCCGGCCCGCCCACAGGAAAAACAGGGCGAAGGCCATGATACCCTGATGCCCGACCAATGAACAGCCAAAACCTTCCTCCGCTGGACCCCCGTCGTTTGCCCGATGGTCAGGCTGCCTGGGTGGAATCACTGCGCTCCCAGTATGCGGCTTTGCTGGAGTCGTTTTCCAGTACGGAACGGGCGCTCTATATTCAGGTCTGGCGGCAGTTAGCCCGGCATAAATCGCCGGTGGTGGCGCGCTCGTTTTTGTCCATCGGCCAGAATACCGCGCAGCAGATCATCAGGGAATTAAGCCGCCGCAACCTGCTGTGGTTTGACGATGAACTCCATGCGGTGCTGCAATGCCCACCTTTTTCCGCCCTGCACACCCCCCACGAAGTCAAGGCTTTTGGCTGGGAACGGGCTTACGTCACCAGCTTTGTAGACATCCCGCTGACGCTGCTGATTTACGGGCCGAACGTCTGGCTGGAAGCGACGAGCTGCTGTCCGCGCAGCGGCGAAAAACTGGCCTTTCGGATACAGATGGACGAAGAGTATCGTCTGCGGTGGGAAGTCCCGCTTAACGACTGGCGGCTGTGGTTTCCCCTGCCGACGAACGAAACGGCGGACAGCTATCAGACGTTTCATCAACTACGCCCCCGGCTGAACGCTTTTTACACCATCAAAGACCTGGACACGCACCGGCAGTATCAGGGCGATCAGGGCGGCGGGCAAGTCGGCGCGGTTTACACCCTGGAACAGGCGCTTTATCTCGGCCAATGCCTGCTGCAAGCCGGGACGAGCGTCTTTGCCTGAGCGCCCGAAACTCCAGGGCCATCGCTTCAAAAGCATTCAGGCCAACCACCACAGCCGTGAGGGTGAATCAGCCCCCCCTCAATCTCGCCCGAATTCGGGGGAGACTTTGCTGCCGACGGCATGAAGCCCCTGCTGCGCTTTGCGAAACCGCTGCGCGACACAAACAAGGGCGGAGACGTTGCGGTTGGCGCGTTTAAGCCCCTCAACCGAATGCGGGGCAGGGGACGAGTCACACGGACATTCATCCTCCCCGTATACGGGGCAGGTGTCCCGAAGGGACGAAGGGGGTCGAAAAGCAGATTTAGAACACTTGCATTATTTATATACGATTGCCCTGCCGAAACTGTGGGGTGCGAGCAAAACCTGTCAGTGAAAAGGTAGACAAGAAGCCTCAGAAGTGGTAAGGGAGAGTTTGGCAACCAACCCAAACCCACCTCGGAGGCTTGACATGGAGTTTA
>JACAES010000029.1 GCA_013388735.1 Chloroflexota bacterium
ACATAGGATACTTCATTTAGCCCTCTGTCCAATCCAAGGGGGTCAGTACAATTCAAGCCGGAAACGCTGAGATTGCATTAGGTTAAATCTGATAGTATGCCACAAAAGGAAATGACACAAAAGCAGGGCGGCAATCAATGAGCGGTTCAGGGCTGCGGAAACTGCCGGAAGTGGAAACAGACTCCCGGCGTATCTTCACCGGGCGCGGCGAAACCCGCGCTGATCGTCCAGGTTTCGCCCACGATGACGGCGGCGATCTGGCCGTTAACGACCAGCAGCGGCAGGCGGTCGCGCAGGTGTTCCGGGATTTTGCGGTTGACCATCCACCGGCTGAGTTTCTGTGTATGGCCGCCCAACCCCGGCGGCGCGAACCGGTCGCCGGGCCGCCGGGATCGCAGCAAAACCGGCGCGCCATCCGGGACGACCAGCCGTTTGCCGGACTCGTGCGGCAGTTGACCGGCGATCAACCGCCACCCGCCCGGCAAAGCGGTTTCGCCGGGGATGGTCACAGTAATCTGGCTGCCGGTTTCCAGCAGCGGCATGGGCTGTCTGGTCGGCAGGGGCGCATCGGCGCGTTCAATCACCAGCATTTCGTAGTCCACGCGCAGCCGCCAGCCGTCCGGCAGCAGCGCCAGCGCGCCCAAGCGCCCGCGCCGCGCCACCTCGACGGCCTGGACGATGTGGATATAGGCGATGTCCAGCCGTGACCCAGCGGCCTGCTCCACCGCCCAGGCCAGCAACCGCCGCTGCAAGGCCGGGTGCAGCGCAGCAAAACGCCGACGCTCGATGTTCACGCGCCCATCTTCGACTGACACACCACCCTGAGAGACCGTTTGCCGCACCTGGCCGGTCAGCAAATCGTCCTCGGCGGCGGCGATGTCGGCCAGTTGCACCAGCGCGCGCCGGATACCGGGGTTAAGGCGCTCCAGATGCGGCAGGGTTTGCAGCCGGATGGCATTCCGCAGATAGGTCACATCCTGATTGGTGGTGTCCTGGCGCGGGTGAAGGTCGTGCCGGCGGCAGTAATCTTCGATTTCGGCGCGGGTAATCGTCAGCAGCGGGCGAATCAGCGTTAAGTCGGGGTGTCCCGGCAGTGGAGCGCGCGCTGCCATACCGCTTAACCCGGCCAGCCCCGCGCCGCGAAGCAGGTGCATCAGCACGGTTTCGGCCTGGTCATCGGCATGGTGTGCCACCGCCACCCGATCTGCGCCGACCGCGCGCGCCGTCTGTGCCAAAAAGTCGTAACGCGCCTGCCGCGCCGCCGCTTCGATGCTCAGGCCGTTCCGGCGCGCCAGCGCCAGCACATCGGCGTGTCCGGTCGTCAGAGGAATGTCCCAAAGGCGGGCGATGTCCTGGACAAAACGAACGTCCGCCGCGCCGGCTTCTCCGCGCAAATGATGATCGAGCGTAGCGGCGTGCAGGCGGAAGCGACAGCGCGGCGCAAGTTCGCGGAGGATGTGCAGTTGTGCCAGCGAGTCCGCGCCGCCAGAGATACCTACCACCACTGTACAACCCGGCGGGATGAGGCGCTGCTGGCGAATGACGCGCAGAACGGTTGTGAGCATACCATCCCTATCGTTCGTCTATTATAACGGTTTGCGTTGCTGGCGAGTACGGTTATTTCAAGTTTATCCTGAAGATGTTATAATGCCGCCGGATTCAACGCCGTTTAGGAGTCTTTTGTGCTCAGTCCGCTCGATTTCGTATTTGGCTTATTTTCGCTGGACATCGGCATAGACCTTGGCA
This sequence comes from Chloroflexota bacterium, assembly GCA_013388735.1. Classification (GTDB taxonomy): domain Bacteria; phylum Chloroflexota; class Anaerolineae; order Aggregatilineales; family Phototrophicaceae; genus CFX2. Next base: position 1,747 of record JACAES010000029.1, read on the forward strand.
CCGCCTACACGCTGGTGAGCGTGCGAGGCAAAGGGATCGTCATCAACGAGCCATCGTTTGTGGCTCTCGAACGCAAAACCCGCCGCCCGATTGAAGTCGGCGCGCGCGCCAAAGAGATGTGGAGTAAAAACCCCAAAGACATCCTGGTAGTTCGACCGCTGCGGGATGGGGTCATCAGCGAATTTGAAGTAACGGAAGCCATGCTGCATCATCTGATCGCCAAAGCGCACGAACAGACCTGGGTGCCGATCCCCAGGCCGCGCGTGGTGGTCGGCATCCCCAGCGGCGTGACAGAGGTCGAAAAACGCGCCGTGTTCGATGCAGCCATCAGCGCCGGCGCGCGTGAAGCCTATCTGATCGAAGAGCCGGTCGCGGCGGCCATCGGCGCAGGGCTGCCGGTGCAGGAAACACGCGGCAGCATGGTGATTGACATCGGCGGCGGCACGACAGAAGTCGCCATTTTTTCGCTCGGCGGCATCGTCATCAGCCGTTCCATCCGTGTGGCGGGGGACGAAGTTGACGAGGACATCGTGCAGTATATGCGCAGCAAACACAACCTGCTGATCGGAGAACCGACCGCCGAAAAAGTCAAAATCGAAATCGGCTCGGCTTACCCCCTGCCCCAGGAACGCACGATGATGGTGAAGGGGCGCAACCTCGTCACCGGGCTTCCGGCGGCGGTTGAGGTCAGCTCGATTGAAATCCGCGAGGCGATTGCCGGTTCGGTAGACATCATCGTGGATACGGTCAAAGACGCGCTGGACGATACCCCACCGGAACTGGTGGCCGACCTGATGGAAAGCGGCATCTGCATGGCGGGCGGTACCAGCCAGCTTAAAGGGCTGACCGAGCGCATGACCGACGAGCTGAATATCCGCACCTGGCTGGCCGACGACCCGATGACCTGTGTCGCGCGGGGTGCAGGGCGCGTGCTGGAGGACTACAACAACCTGCGGCGACTGCTGGTCGGCCTGGAACGTGGCAGTACGCGGCATTAACCCCCTCGGTGTTCTCCCTGTGGTTATAATAAGCGAAAGTGTGTGAGGTGGCCTCGTGCGAACCTGGCGGTCAAACCGTATTCTGTTTCTGGTCGTGTGCCTGGTCATCGGCGCGGCGCTGTTTTTCGCCAGCCGGGCCGGTGTACTTGCCCCGGTGGAAGGCATCGCCGCCGCGCCACTCAACTTCGTCGCCGGGATTTTTAACCGCCTGGGGCTGAGTCTCGGCCAGAGTTATGAAGACTGGTCGGAAATCGAAACGCTGCGGCAGCGAAATGCCGATCTTGAAGAGGCGCTGGCGCAGTTCCAGAGCGAGCTGGTGGAACTGCGCGAGATCGCCAGTGACTACCAGCGGTTAGCCGATCTGCTTGAGTACACGACCACCGCCCAGAACCAGCGCGTGGTAGCGGCGGATGTCATCAGCCTGGATCAGAACCCGCAGCTTCGCACCATCGTGATTAATAAAGGCACGCGCGACGGCATCACCGTCGGGATGCCGGTCGTCACGCGGCAGGGGCTGGTCGGGCGCATACTCGATGTAAGCGCCAACGCGGCGCGCGTCCTGCTGGTCACCGACCCATCCAGCGCCATCAGCGGGCGTTTGCAAACCACCCGCGCCGAAGGCAGCGTCATCGGTCAGATCACCGGCAACCTGCGCATGACCTATATCCCGCTTGATGCCCAGGTGCAGGAAGGCGACCTGGTGATTACATCCGGGCTGGGGGGCAATCTGCCGCCCAATATCGTCGTCGGCCAAGTAACCAGCAAGCGCCAGTTTGAGTTTGAATTGTTCCAGGAGGCCGAGGTTCGCAGCCTGATTGATTTTGATACGCTGGAAATTGTGCTGGTCGTGACCAGTTTCCAGCCGATAGACCTGTCGGTGTTTGAGGACGGCGCGGGCGGTTAGGCGCGATGGGAAGTTATCTCAGCCTGCCGGCGCTGGCAGTGGCGGCGATTTTGCAGGCCAGCCTCACCCCGCGATTCAGCATCCTGGGGGGGCGGCCCGATCTGGTATTCCTGCTGGTGCTGGCATGGGCGCTTAATGCCCCGCTAGAACAAGGGGTGGTGTGGGCATTCGTCGGCGGCATCCTGCTTGATCTGATGTCCGCCGCGCCGCTCGGCACATCGGTGATCGGCATGGTCATCATCGTTTTCGCGCTGGACGTTTTCCGCCAGCAGGTTTACCGGGTCGGCCTGCTGACGATCATGTGGACGGTGCTGGCCGGGACGCTGTTCCAGCAGACGACCGTGATGGTGCTGCTGCTGCTGGCCGGCTTTAAAGTGCCTATCCTCGACAATGTGGGCTATGTCGTCCTCCCAAGCGTGTTTTATAATTTTGTGTTGATATTCCCAGTGTATTTTTTCATGCGGCGGCTTCAAAAGCGCGTGATCGGGCGCGAGCGATTTTTTTCGTAAAGGAGTGGGGGACCGGATAAAGGAAAGAGGCCATGCCGAATCGTATACTGCCGTTCCAGGGATGGCGGCTGACATTGTTCCAGGGCATCCTGTTTGGCGTATTTCTGTTTTTTGCCATACGGATGTACGAGCTGCAAGTCATCCAGTACCCGGAGTTTCAGGCTGCCGCCGACGAAAACCGCCTGAGCGAACTGCCGATTGCGTCCAAGCGCGGGGTGATTTTCGACCGCTACGACCAACCGCTGGCGATTAACGCGCCCGCCTTCAATGTGACCATCATCCCCGCCGCCCTGCCGGACAGCGACACCGAAACCCTGGAGATTTACAACCGGCTGTCGGCACTGGTAGATGTGCCGCCGACGGCAGCCATCGCGCGCGCTGCCGGACAGCAGGTTCGCAGTATCGAGGAACTGGTGGTCGAGGGTGAAGGTATCGCGCCGTTTCGCCCGGTGGTCGTGGCCCAGGACGTTGATTTCCACGTCGCCCTGCAAATCAACGAGGAAGTGCAGTCCTTGCCCGGTGTGGCCGTCGAGCCGGTTTCGGTGCGCGAATATCCGACCGGCGCGCTGACGGCGCACATCATCGGTTATATGGGGCCGATTCCGCCGGAGGAAGCCGAGCAGTTGATCGAGGAAGGATACAATCCGGCCTTCGACCGGGTGGGTTACGACGGCATCGAACTGTTCCTGGAAACGATCCTGGCCGGCAAACGCGGCAGCCGCCTGCGCGAAGTGGACGTAGCCGGCGAGGAAATCCGCGAGATCGAACGTATTGAGCCGGTGCCGGGGCAGAACATCCGGCTGACGCTGGACGTGGAACTGCAAGCGGCAGCAGAACAGGCGCTCAAGGATCGCATCACCCTGCTGAATACATCGGAGAACCGGATCGTCAGCCAGCAGGGCGTGGTTATCGCCATGAACCCGACCAACGGTCAAATCCTGGCGATGGTGAGCTACCCCGGTTACGACAACAGCCGTTTCGCCCGCGCAATTGACGTAGAATATTATCTGGACGTGTTCGCCGACCCCTTAAAGCCGCTGGTCAATAACGCCATCCGGTCGCTGTATCCGCCCGGTTCGGTCTTCAAAATCATCACCTCCACCGGGGTTTTGCAGGAAGGCATCATCCGACCGGAAAGCCAGCTCTACGACCCCGGCAATCTGGTGGTCGAAAATCGGTACGCGCCCAACGACCCGGCAGCCTCGCAGACATTTTTCTGCTGGAATCGTGAAGGACACGGGGCAGTCTGGTTAACGCGCGCCATCGCCCAGAGCTGCAACGTGTACTTTTATCAGGTCGGCGGCGGCAACACCGATATTTCGCCGCAGGTGTTACGTCCCGGCGGCCTGGGCATCAACGACCTGTTCCGCTACGCCACCATGCTCGGCATCGGCTCGGAACTGGGCGTCGAACTGCCCGGCGAAAACCAGGGGCGAATGCCCGACCCGGACTGGAAACGGATCCTGTACGGCCAGAACTGGTCTACCGGCGACAGTTATAACGCGGCCCTGGGACAGGGTTACGTGACGGTGACGCCGCTCCAGCTGATCAGCGCGATTGCGGCAGTCGTCAACGACGGCACGCTCTACCAGCCGACGATTATCGAAAGTTTCCTCGACGCCGAAGGCGATGTCATCGAGCCGTTTACGCCGAAGGTGCTGCGAAATATCAACCTGAGCAATGCGCCGGAAACGCTGCGCCTGCTGCTGCTGGAAGACATGATTATGAAAGGCGAGGACAGCCTGGCCTGCGTCTGCGAACCGGACAGCCGCTTTTACAACCCGCTGCGCTGCGACCCGGCTAACTATCGCAGCAAAGTGGACGTGAACCCCGACCCCTTCGTGACCGAACTGCGCGATTACGAGATTGAAATCCCGCTGAACTATGCATTTAACGGGGGCGTTTGCGACCCCAACCGCTTCGATCCAAACTACCAGCCTGCGTTCGTAAGCCCGGAAAATCTGCAAATTATCCGAGAAGGGATGCGCGGCGCTGTGACAGTTGGCACAGCGCAACAGGCTAATCTGCCATATGTTAGCGTGGCCGGGAAAACCGGCACGGCGGAATACTGTGATAACATCGCCTGGCCGCTGGGCTTGTGCCGCCCCGGCAACTGGCCGGCGCACGCCTGGTTCGCCGCTTATGCGTCCTACGAAAACCCCGAAATCCTGATTATCGGTTTTATCTACAACGGTCAGGAAGGATCGAAGTGGGCGCTGCCGCTGGTGGTCGAAACGATGGAGGCTTACTATCGCCTGAAGAACGAACGCGAAGGCCGCTCGCTGCCATCGGTTCAGCCTACCGTTCCTCCGCCGGTTCCACAAACAACGGGTGGAGGTTAACTTGAACGGTCTGCATCGCATCAACCGTGAGCTGGCGGCGACCTGGTGGCCGGCGCTGGCTGCCGGGCTGCTTTCGACGGCGGCTTTCGTCTGGCTCGGCCAGACGCCGATCATCCGCGCCCTCGGTCTGGCGCTGGCAGTCCTCGGCGTGACGATGACGCTCCGGCGTTTTGGCGGTGGGCTGGCGATCATCGGCAGCCTGGCGCTGGCCTTTAGTCCCGCCTTCTGGTCGCAGACCGGCGGCGGGGCGCAGCCGCTGGCGACCCTCATCCTGATCATTCTGGGGCTGGCGGTGGCCGGCGCGTTTTTGCTGTGGCTGGCCGGAAAGCGCCCGGAACTGGGCGTGGCCGCCGGTATGGTGCTGTTCGTGCTGTTATTCTGGGGATTGACCGGCACACCCCGCAGTCTGCGCCTGACAACGCTGCTCACTGCCTGGACGCTGTACCTGCTGGTGGATGCGCTGATGATCGCCAACCCGCGCCCGGATGCCCAGGCTTCCGCCCCGCCGGGGATGCGCCATACGCTAGGGCTGCTGCTGTTGTTCGCGCTGGGGGTTTTGAACGACCCCCTGTTCATTCTGATGACCCCGGCGCTGGCGCTGGGGCTTCTGATGCTCAAAACACGGCTGCCGGTGTGGTACTGGGCCGCGCTGGCGGGGGTGCTGGTGATCGGGCTGCGCGGCGCGGCGCTGGTGTATCTGGACTCTGACTGGTGGTTGTTCCCGGCGCGGCAGGCCGTTGAGCAGGGTATTCAGGTGCCGTTCGTCATGGCCGACGGCTGGCGCGAAGGCACGCGCTGGGTGTATGTGATTGATATTATCGTGCGGCAGTTTACGGCAGCGGGCGTGCTGCTGGGGGTGCTGGGGCTGTCGCGGTTGGCGCGCTGGTTTCCACCTGTAGGCGAAGCGACCATGCTGGCCTACGCCGCTTACGCCCTGTTCGGCCTGACGTATTTCGGCAAGGACAGTTCGGTTCTGCTGTTACCTCTGCTGATGATCCAGATTATCTGGATGACCTACGCCGTATATGCCTTCGGCCAATGGCTGCAAAAAAGCAGCCGCCCGTCCAGGCTGCACTGGCTGGCACCCGCCGCGTTCGCCCTGCTGCCGCTGGTTTTACTGCTGCGAATTACCGGTGGCAGATAGCGCGTTCTTAAAAACTGTGTATAGTTAAAAAAATACACGCGGCAGAGTGCAAGTGTCATGACGGTTGCCATCAAGGGAATCAAAGAAGGTTTGCTGGTGACGCTCCCCGAAGGCGAAGAGTGGCAGACGATGATTGCCGACCTGGCGGAACGCCTGGATCAGCAGATTGCTTTTTTCGCCGGGGCGCGTATCCTGCTGGATGTAGGCGCGCGTCCGGTGACGAAACACGAGTTAACCTCATTGAAGGCGCTGTTGGAACGGCGTGACCTGGCTTTGTGGGCGGTGTTAAGCGACAGCGACACAACCATTGAGGTCGCGCAGGCGCTCGACCTGAAGACCAGCACGGCCAACGTGATCCCCGGACGCGATACCAGCGAAGGCTCGGAGGTCAGCCCGGAAGAAGATGGCACCGCCGGGGTCATGATTAAACGCACCCTGCGTTCCGGGCGAATCGTCCACAGCGACGGGCATGTGGTTGTTCTGGGTGATGTCAACCCCGGCGCAGAGATCGTGGCAGCAGGCGATGTGATCGTCTGGGGACGGCTGCGCGGGACCGTTCATGCCGGGGCAAGCGGCGACGAAAACGCGGTCGTCTGCGCGCTGGATATGACGCCGACGCAGCTTCGTATTGCGGGGCATATCGTCATCTCGCCCCCGGACAAACGCCGGCGACCGAAGCCGGAAATGGCGCTTGTGCGCGACAGTCAGATTGTGGTGGAACCCTGGCATGAAGATAAAGAGGGGCTATGGGCGCGAAGGTGATAACCGTCACGTCGGGCAAAGGAGGCGTGGGCAAAACGACGGCCACCGCCAACCTCGGCGTATCGCTGGCAAGGCTGGGTAAGAAAGTGGTCCTGATTGACGCGGACGTTGGTCTGCGTAATCTGGACATTGTGATGGGGCTGGAGAACCGCATCGTTTACGACCTGGTGGATGTGGTCGAAGGGCGCTGCCAGCTTCGCCAGGCGATGATTAAACATAAACAATTCCCGGATCTGTTCTTGATTCCGGCTGCCCAGACCCGTGACAAAACCGCCATCAGCCCTGCCGATATGATCCAGATCACCGACAAGCTGCGGCCTGAATTTGACTACATCCTGATCGATTCACCTGCCGGTATCGAGCGCGGTTTTCGGAACGCCGTCGCCCCTGCCGATGAAGTGTTGATCGTCACCAACCCGGAAGTTTCCGCCGTGCGTGATGCCGACCGCATCATCGGCCTGCTGGAAGCCAATAACAAAGGCCCGGCCAAGCTCATCATCAACCGCGTCAATCCTGATATGGTGCGCAGAGGCGAGATGATGTCGGCGGATGATGTGACCGACATCCTCGCCATTAAACTCATCGGCATCGTGCCGGAGGACGAGCATGTGATCCCGGCCTCCAACAGCGGCATTCCGGTTACGCTCAATGAGAATTCTCGCGCCGGGGCGGCCTTTCGGAATATCGCCCGCCGTCTGACCGGCGAAAATGTCCCGTTTCTGCCGATGAATGACTCCGTCGGTTTCTTTCAGCGGTTGGCCCGGTTGTTCACCGGTCAAGGCGAGTAGAAAGCGAATCGCCCATGTCAGGCTTTTTCGACTGGATGCGCGGGCGTTCCCCCGCCAAAAACAGCGGCACGGTCGCAAAAGAACGGCTCCAGCTCATCCTGGTGCATGATCGCATCAATCTGCCGCCGGAACGAATGGAGGAGATGAAGGCTGAAATCCTGGCGGTCATCTCAAAATATGTAGCCGTAGACCGGGATAATGTAGATATTGCCTTGCAGCAGCGTAACCGTGACAGTTTGATCGTCGCTGAAATTCCCTTCTCGCAAAGCCACGACAGCGACGAGGCCCGCCGCCGACTGGCTAAAGCCGCCGACGAAGCGGCAGACGAAGCCGACGACAGTTAGCCCTTGCCTTTTTTTCGCGGCGCGGCCATCATAATCAATCGGCGATATGTAATCGGAATTAATCATGAGTCGTGCCTGGAATTTTTGGCGTCAGTTTGATTATGTTCTGTTCGGTACAACCCTGCTGCTGATCGTCTTTGGCATCCTGATGATCGCCAGCGCCACACGCGGGGCGATTGACCCGGACCTCATCAGCCGGGTGCCAGACCAGATTCAATACGCCATCATCGGTATTTTCGTGGTCTTCGTCCTGGCGGCGGTGGATTACCGGCTGCTGGGCGGCCTGCACCTGTGGTTATATCTGGTGATGGTCGGCCTGCTGCTGCTGGTGCAGTTCCTGGGCGTGGTGGGGGACGCCGGTTCGCAGCGATGGATTAACCTGGGCATCCGTATCCAGCCGTCCGAAATCGGCAAAATCCTGATTATCATCACGCTCGGTTATTACCTCTCGCAGCGTTATCACGAGATGGGCCGGCTGCAAACCGTGTTCGGCTCGCTGGCGCATATAGCCGTCCCGGCGGGACTGGTGTTCATCCAGCCAAACCTGGGAACGACCATTGTTTTCGGCGTGATCTGGTTCACGCTGGTCTGGTCGGCGGGGCTGCGGCTCAAACATATCGCCATGTTCCTGCTGGTGATGCTGATCGCCGCGCCGCTGGTCTGGGCGCGCATGGAGCCGTACCAGCGGTCGCGCATCACCACCTTCATCAATCCCGAAGGCGACCCGGACGCTTTTTACAATATTCAGCAGTCCCGCATCGCGGTGGGTTCCGGCGGGCTGGTGGGCAAGGGTTATGCCAACGGCACGCAGAGCCAGCTTCGATTTTTGCGCGTGCGCCATACCGACTTCATCTTCAGCGTGATCGCCGAGGAATTCGGCCTGGTCGGCGGCGTTGGCGTGCTGGTGCTGATTAGCGTGGTCATCCTGCGGATTTTACGCGGCGCGCGCATGGCCGCCGATCCGCTGGGCAGCATGATCTGTTATGGCGTGGCTGCTATCATCTTCTTCCAGACCACCGTCTCGGTCGGCATGAACCTGAACCTGCTGCCCGTCACCGGCCTGACGCTGCCGTTCATTAGTTCCGGTGGCACGTCGCTGCTCTCCATGCTGGCCGGGGTGGGACTGGCAGAAAGCGTCATCATCCGCCGCCGCCGGGTGTAAAACCGGTCTTTTAAACCGGCCTGCGTTGTTGTAATATTAGCCCCCATAGTTGGCTTAAACAGAGACACGATTCGTCCATGAGCGACTCACCATCACGCCCGGTGCGGACGCGCTTCGCGCCCAGTCCGACCGGCTCGCTGCATATCGGCGGCCTTCGCACGGCCCTCTTCAACTGGCTGTTCGCCCGGCATTATAACGGCGCGTTCATCCTGCGCATCGAAGATACCGATCAGAAACGCTTCGACCCTTCCGCCCTGGACACGCTGATGGAGGCGCTGCGCTGGGCCGGGCTGCAATGGGACGAAGGGCCGGAGGTCGGCGGCGCCTATGGGCCGTATGTCCAGTCGGAGCGGGTGGCGCTGTACCAGCAGTGGGCGAACTGGCTGGTCGAAAACGACAAAGCCTATCGCTGCTACTGCTCGTCGGAACGTTTGCAGCAGGTGAATAAAGACAAGGAAGCCCGCAAAGAACCGCCCGGTTATGATCGCCACTGCCGCGACCTGACGCCGGAACAGCGCGCGGCTTACGAAGCGCAGGGCATCACGCCGGTCATCCGCTTCAGAATGCCGCTGGACGGGCAGACCATCGTGCAGGACGCGATTCGCGGCGAGAGCGTGTTCGACAACGCCAACCAGCAGGACGCCGTTCTCCTCAAATCGGACGGTTTCCCGACCTACCATCTGGCGGTGGTGGTGGACGATCACTTCATGCAAATCTCTCACGTGATGCGCGCGATTGAATGGTTCCCGTCCTTCCCGCTGCATGTTCAGCTCTGGCAGGCTTTCGGCTGGGAGATGCCCATCCATGCTCACCTGCCGGTGATGCTCAACCCAAATGGCAAGGGCAAGATGAGCAAGCGCAACCCGCCCAAGGATAAATATGGCAACATCATCCCGGTGATGGTGCATGACTACATGCGCGCAGGCTATCTGCCGGAAGCGATGGTTAATTTCCTGGCGAACATCGGCTGGAACTTCGGCGACGAGCGCGAATTTTTTATGATGGACGAGGCGATTCAACGCTTCGACCTGACGCGCATTAACCCGGCCAACAGCGCCTTCCCGGTGGAAAAACTGGACTGGCTGAACGGCGAACATATCCGCGCCCTGCCGGCAGACGAACTGGCGCGCCGGCTGCGAACCGTGCTGGTGAACGCCGGTTTTACGGTGGACGACGATCTGCTGCGGCGAGTGACGCCGCTGGTGCAGATTCGCCTGAAGACGCTCAACGAGATCGTCAGCCTGGCCGGTTTCTTCTTCCGCGACGAGTTTTTGCCTGCGCCGCCGGAAGAACTGATCCAGGAAAAGATGGACGCCGAAAAAACCTGCCGCGCTCTGGAACGCGCCTACGAAGCCCTTTCGACGCTGGACGACTTTTCGCACGCCGCGCAGGAAGCCGTTCTGCGCCCGCTGACCGACGAACTGGGTTTGAAGCCCAAGCAGTTGTTCGGGACGCTGCGGGTGGCCGTGACCGGGCAGCGGGTCGCCACGCCGCTGTTTGAAACCAACGAAATCCTGGGCAAAAACGTGGTGCTGGAGCGTATTAAAATGGCTTCGCAAACTCTGGTTTGTCAGCCTTGAAATCGCCGGATGGGTGTGTTATAGTAACCCCCGTCCACATTGGGGGATAGTTCAACGGCAGAACGACGGGTTCTGGCCCCGTTAATCTTGGTTCGAATCCAGGTCCCCCAG
>JACAES010000044.1 GCA_013388735.1 Chloroflexota bacterium
ACCGAATAGTACATGGTCGTTTCGGCGATCTGGCTGCGATACCGGTTACGCTCCACGCGCCCGGCGGTTTCGGCGCAGGTCTGAAGCGACCGCGCCGGCGCGGCCATCACGCAGGCAAAACAAACCAGCATGAGCAGGAAGAATCCAGATAAACGGCTGAACAGCATCACGTCGGCCTCGATCAGTATTCAGTATCAGGAAGATGCGCTCTATATTACCCCGGCCTCGCGGCGACTTTCACGGGCAAATTGCCGGCCAGGTTTGATTTCTGCTTGTTACGGCCTCTTTTTCGGGTAAACTTGTACTGTAGGCACAGACTACAGGACACAATTGAACATGGGATCGCTCAACCCCGATTTACTCGCCAAAGATTTCGATGCCGTACTCAACGACGCAGTGGCGCTCAAAGATCAGTACCGGAAGCCGGTCATCACGCCGGAGTTGATACTGCTGGCGCTGCTGCGCCGCCCGGATACCGCCGCCGCTCGCCTGCTGAACGCCTTCGCCGCCACGCGCGGCGTTGACCTGCAAAAGCTCGACCGGCAGGTGCATCTGGCGGTAGAGGGGCGCGGCGACCAGAACGGCAACCTGGACTTCACCGCCAGAGGCAACCGCGCCGTCCCACTGTCGCGGCAGAGCATCATCCTGATTGACGATGCCTTAAGCGTGGCGAATTCGCTGGACGAACTACGAGTGGACACCGAACACGTCCTGTCCGTGATGGCCGAAAGCGCCATGAGTACCAGCGGCCTGCTGCGCGCCCAGGGCATTACCCCCAAAGCCATCACCGATATCCTGTCCGAAAGCAGCCAGATTCGGCGCGTGGGCGGCGGCACGACACAGGATTATGTGGCCGCTGCCAAAGCCGGAAAACTGCGCGCCGTTTACTTCCGCGAGGAACTGCTGCGCGACATCATCAACGTGCTGTCGCAGGCCGTCAACCGGCACGTCATCCTGATCGGCCCGGACGGCGTGGGCAAACGCACGCTGGCCTACAGTCTGGGGCTGCTGATGTCGGAAGGCAAAGGGCCGACCGGCTTAAATACGTTGGTGCAGATTGACGAAACGGCGCTGCTGGACAACGACCAGAAAGCGGTGCGTGCCGGGTTGAGCAAAGCGGCGGGCGGCATCCTGTTCATCCCACACCTGCACCGTTTTTTCGGCGGGCCGATCAAAGCCGAGTTTACGAAGGCCACGCCGCTGATTCAAAAAGCCTTCCTGGCCGACGACCCGGTGATTATCGGCACGACCACCGAAATCGAATACAGCCAGCGCCTCGCGCCGATCAGCGCCCTGGCCGAAAACAGCCAGATCGTGCGTGTGCCGGAGCCATCGGTGGACGAAACCGCCGAAATGCTCAAAATCCTCAAGCCGCACCTGGAAGCCGATTACCAGTTGGAGGTTAAAGAGGATGCGCTGGTGCTGGCGACCCGGCTCGCCAAACGTTACCTGACCAGCACGCCCCTGCCCCGCAGCGCGGAGCAGCTTATCCACCGCACGGCGGCGATGGTCAACATGAGCAAACAGAGCCATCTGGCCTTTAAACCCGATCTGGGCGGCGATACGGCGCTGGACGCCGAAGACGTGACGCTGGCCGCCAGCCAGATGACCGGCATCCCGGTCAATAAGCTGGGCGAGGACGAACGCCTGCGTTATGCCAGCATGGTCGAACATCTCAAGGAACGTATCATCGGGCAGGATCAGGCGGTGCTGGCCGTCAGCCGCGCCATCAAGACCGCCCGCGTTGGCCTCAAAGACCCCAAACGCCCCATCGGCGCCTTCCTGTTCCTGGGGCCGACCGGCGTCGGCAAAACCGAACTGGCGAAGGCGCTGGCGGAGTTTATGTTCGGCAGCGAGGACGCCACCCTGCCGCTGGACATGAGCGAGTTCAAGGACGAAAGCAGCCTTAACCGGCTGATCGGCTCGCCCAGCGGTTATGTGGACAGCGAAGCCGGCGGCCAGCTTACCGAGCGCGTGCGCCAGCAGCCTTATATCATCGTCTTATTCGACGAAGTTGAGAAAGCCCATCCACGTATTTTAGATATTCTGCTTCAAGTGATCGAGGAAGGCCGCCTGACCGACGGGCGCGGCAACACCACCAACTTCAGCGAGACGGTCATCATCCTGACCAGCAACCTGGGGTCACAGGCGCTGGCCGTGCCGGTCATCACCGACGAAATCCGCGACGAGGCAATGGACGAAGTGCGCGAATTCTTCCGTCCCGAATTCCTCAACCGCCTGGACGAAGTGATTATGTTCAACGCGCTTTCGGCGGACGACCTGCAAAGCATCCTCAGGCTGATGCTGAAGAAAGAAACCCGCATGGCCGGCGAACGCGGCCTTTCGTTGGAATTTACCGACCCCGCCATCGAGTGGATGCTGGCGCAGAACGACGAGCCGGAGTACGGCGCGCGACCGCTGCGGCGCATTATCCGGCGTTCGGTGCGCGAGCCGCTGGCCGACTTTCTGCTGAAGGTCAATCCCGCGCCCGGCACGATCGTGCGGGTGAACGCCAACAGCGATGGCTTGCAGTTCGTCGCGCTGGTGGACGGCAAAGAGGTAACAGTCGGCCAGTAACGGCCATTGTTCAGGCCGCTGCCCTGCTCATGGAGAAAAAAGCCGGATGGCAAAAGACGACACGATTGATACCCGCCCCATACCCAAACGCCCGGAAAACGGCCTGCTGGCCTGGCAGGCCACCATCGGGTATATCAGCAGCCAGTACAGCCTGGACGCCATGCTCACGGCGCAGGCCGCCGCGCTGGACGATGGCCGCGTGGTCTGGTCGGCGGCGGCGTCCTGGGGGCGCAACCGCGAGTCGGTGGAAGGGCTGCCGTCGCTGCCCGCCGCGCTGCGCGAACTGTGGCGCGAAGTTGACCGCAACCATGTCATCTTCGAGACGCGGGGGGCGCTCCTCAAACGCCCGGCCAACTATGCCGAAAACGAATGGCTGGACGCCGATACCGCCGCCATCCTGGAACGCCTGGTTCATGTGACCGGCGCAGTGTATGGTGGCGACTGGCACATCGTGCTGATGTACCAGCCGGTCGAAAGCCCGGCGTCCCGTTTCCAGGCGCGGCTGCTGGCGAAGGGCGGCGCAATTCAGATCGGCGCGCACGGGGCCAGCCTGCGCGACGCCTGTCACACCCTTTACCGGAATGCTGCGCCCCATTATGCCGCTCACTCCGGCAAGACCCTGGCCGATCTGACCTGATCGTTTAGGTCGGTTTGAGCATCCTGCGGTACGGTGACGGTCATCCACCGCAAACCTATTTACATGGAGGTTGAGAAATTCATGGTACAGGTAGACACCTCGATTTTTCGCAAATACGACATTCGCGGCACCGTCACCGGCGACCACCCGCAGCTTACGCCCGATCTGGCGCGGCTGGTAGGGCGGGCGCTGGGTACGTACCTGCCGGAAAAGTTCCAGACCGAGCGTGTTTTCGTCGGCACGGACAACCGGCCATCGTCCGAACCCTTAAAAGCCGGGTTGATCGAAGGGTTGACTTCCACCGGCATGAACGTCACCGACATCGGCCCGGTGCTGACGCCCACGCTCTACTTCGCCTCGGCCAGCTATGGCGAGCGCGGCGCCGGCGTGATGATTACCGGCAGCCACCTGGACACCCGCTATAACGGCATCAAGATGGCTTACGGCAGGCTGGCGCTGGCCGACGAGCAAATTCAGAATTTGCTGAAGATCATCCAGACCGACGCTTTCACCGCCGGCCAGGGCAGCGTCACCCAGGATTATGACATGATCCACCGGCATATGGATACGATCTCGAAAAAGGTTCAGATCGCGCGCCCGCTGACCGTTGTGCTGGACGCGGGTAACGGCCTGTCCGGGACGTATGTGCCGCCAATCCTGGAAAAACTTGGTCTGACCGTCCACTGCCTGTACTGCGAATCGGACGGCACGTACCCCAACCATCTGCCCAACCCCGAAGACCCGGAAATGACCAAAGACCTGGAAAAGAAAGTGCTGGAAGTGGGCGCGGACCTGGGGCTGGCCTTCGACGGAGACGCCGACCGCTGTGGATTCATTGACAATCACGGCCACCACATCGCTGCCGACCGCCTGCTGGCGCTGCTGGCGCGCGATGTGCTGACGCGGCATCCCGGCGCATCGGTCGTGTTTGACGTGAAATCGTCGCGGGCGCTGCCGGAAGAAATCAAAAAATACGGCGGCGTGCCGGTGATGTGGAAAACCGGCCACAGCCTGATGAAGCTCAAAATGGCCGAAATCGGCGCGCCGGTGGGCGGTGAAGTCAGCGGCCACCTGTTTTTTGGTGACGATTATTACGGCTTCGACGACGCGCCTTTGATCGCGCTCAAGACGCTGGAAATCATCGCCAAGTCCGGCAAAACCATCTCCGAACTGTTTGACGAAATTCCGAAGCTGGCCGCCACGCCGGAAATTATCCTGTCCACGCCGGATAACCTGAAGTTTGCCATCATTGACGAAATCCGCGACGAACTCTCGAAGCAGTATGAGGTGATCGCGCTGGACGGCGTGCGCGCCGAGTTCGAGGACGGTTGGGGGCTGGTGCGCGCCAGCAATACGCAGCCGGCCATCACGCTGCGTTTTGAAGCCTACACCCGCCCGCAGCTGGTGGAGTATATGCAGCGTTTTAAAGTGCTGCTGGACAGACACCCGGAAATTGATATGACCAAATTTAATACCCAGATGGAAGCCTTCAGCAAACCGGAAGGGGTGCATTAATTTTCTGTCTGTATGAGAGGGCTTGAGGCCCTCCCATACTTTTTCTTTTGCGCCTTTGCGTTAGGCTTTTCTGCATGACCGACCATTTTCAGAACATCTATGCCAACCACGCCGACCGGTATGAAGCCCTGGTCGCCCGCGAGGATTATCACGGCAGAATCCTTGCCACACTGCAAAGCATCCGCCCGCTAGCCGGGCTGGACGTGGTGGAGTTCGGCGCGGGGACGGGCCGTTTAACCTGTCTGCTCGCCCCGCTGGTGAAAAGCATCCACGCCTACGACGGTTCGGCGCACATGCTGGCAGTCGCCGCCGCCAAACTTCAGGCGATGCATCTCGCCAACTGGCAAACCGCCATCGCGGATAATCGCAGTTTGCCTGTTGATGACTCATGCGCCGACCTCGCCATCGAGGGCTGGAGTTTCGGCCATGCCATCGGCTGGTATCCCGACCGCTGGCGCGAGGAAACCGGCGCGGCGCTGGCGGAAATGCGCCGCGTACTGCGCTCCGGCGGCACGATGATTTTGATGGAAACGATGGGGACAGGCCGCGAAACCCCGCAGCCGCCCAATGAAGGCCTGGCCGAATTATATGCCTGGCTGGAAAACGAACACGGTTTTTCCGGCACTTCGATTCGCACCGATTACCGTTTTGAATCGCTGGACGAAGCCGAACGCCTGACGCGCTTTTTCTTTGGCGACGAACTGGCGGAACAGGTTGTCCAGAACAACTGGGTCATTCTGCCGGAGTGTACCGGTGTGTGGTGGAAAACCATTTAGGCCGCCACAGCAGCAGCAGCGCCGCAGCTTCGGTCAGCAGGCCGGCCAGCGCCGCCCCAACCGCGCCATGCGCCGGGATGAACCACAGCGCCAGCGCCACTTGCAGCGCCAGCGTGATCGCCGTCACCGCGTTGGTGAACTGCTCGCGCCCGCGCGCGTACCAGTACAGTGTGCGCCCGCCACGCAGCAGCGCGAACAACAGCCCCCACATTGCAATGACCAGAACCGGCGCCGCCGGGGTGAAGTTTTCGCCGTAGGTCAGGTTGAGCAGCACCCCGGCCAGCGGCATAACGACCAGCGCCAGCGCCGCCCCGAAAGCCGCCAGCGCCGGCATCACCCGGCGAAAGGTGCGCTCCAGCGCGCATTCGTCGGCGGCCAGCGCCGCCAGCGCCGGGAATAACGCCCCGAACAGCGCGTTCGGAATCACCCGCCCGGCCTCGGCGAAACGCGCCGCCGCCGCGTAATACCCGGCTTCGCCGGTGGTCGTCAGCCGCTCTAACAGGATGGCGTTCAGGCGCAGCTGCAGCGCCGCCAGCACTGCCGCCAGCGCGAACGGCCACGCCCGCCGCAGCAGGCCGTACACTTGCCACATTTGCCCTTCTCTGTATCCAGGAAGGGGATTATTCGAGGGATGGGCTGCAAACCACCGCCGCCACACCCACCAGGCCGCGACAAGCTGCCCCGCCGAGGTCAGCGTATTAACCGCCAGCGCTGCCAGCACATCCCCGCCGGCAGCAAAGACCGCAGCCGTCAGCGCCACCTGCGCCGCCAGCATCCCGATATTCAACCAGGGGATCGGCCACATGGCCTGCCGGGCGCGGAACACCGCCGAAAACAGGCTGAAGAACGGCAGAATCAGCACCAGCGGCGCGGCCAGCGGCACGCCGCGCGCCACCGCCGGATGCGGACTAACCAGCGGCGCAGCCAGCGCCAGCAGCAGCGTCAAACTGCCGCCCAGCGTCAGACGCGCAAAAACCGCCGCCCGCAGGTAAACCGGCGCGGCAGCCGGGTTAATCGCCAGATCGCGGGTGATGAGTGTGCCGATTCCAAATTCCGCCACCAGCGACAGCGGCAATACCCAGGCCAGCGCCGTTGCATAAACACCCAGCCCGTCCTGGCCGAGCGCCCGCCCGATCAGTGCCGACAGCACGAACGACAGCGCCGCGCCGCCAACGCTGCTGACAGCCAGTGTTACGGTATTGCGCGACAGCCGCCCCGGTAGGGGCGAACCGATGGTTCGCCCGCTTTCCACCCTCACTACGGCCCTAACACAATGTTAAACGTGCCACGCAGCGTATCGCCGTCCTGTTCCAGCGCAATTGTCTGTTCGTCCGGTGCGCCGCTAACGCTGCCTTCAAAATACAACTGCGTAATCAGCACGCCCGCGTCCGGGTGATAAACGCGGAAATGAATGTGGCGCGGGCGCGGCTGGTACAGGCCGGGCAGCACCGTCTCGAACGTATAGCGCCCGTTCGCATCGGTCAGCACCCTGCCCCGCCCCAAAAATTGGTCGGAGAAATCATATACACCCGTCGAGTCGGCCTGCCATACATCCACCTCCGCGCCCGCTAAAACGCCCGCGCAGCCCGCTGTATATACTGTGCCGGAGATGGTAAGCCGCTGGCCGGGCGTGCCTTCAGGGTATAACGACTCCTTAAACGGCGCGTTGGCGATGTAATACGGCCCTTCCATATCCGACGGCGTCGCCACACATTCAACCAGCTTATAATCAGGCAGGTCTTCTAGACTAATGACGGAAACAGCGGGGATAAAACCATATGAGCGGGCAATTTCCACTGCTCGTTGCGCTGCTGCTTGATCGCCCGGCGCAGCATAGTCCAGCGCCAATATCACCAGACCCGTTTGATCGCGCAGTTTAATTAGCTGCTCAACCACCTCGACTTTGGGTTCAAGCGCCTCGTACTGATTCGTTTCAAAGTTATAGGTCGTACTTAGGTCTTCAAACATCACCGCGTCAACCACGCCAGGAATTTCGCTCACGATGCCAAACCCGCGATTGGCGATCAACAGCGCATCAGGGTATGCCTGCCGCAACTGCTGAATAAGGGCAATCATACCGGGTGCGGTTTCAGGGAACAGGTCGGCAGTATCTACCGTGTCGAGTAACAGGCCATCGTAGCCCCGCGCCAGTATGCCCCCGCCGATTTCTACCATCAAATCCTGCCAACCCACTTCCCGCGTATCAACGAAATATGACCCCCAGTTGGTGTTTTCGCCTAGTAGCCAGTCCACATCCACCCGTTCAAACCACTCTCGATCCGGTTCCGCTTCACCAACGCTGAGATACGCCACCAGCAAAATTCCGGCATTATGCAGATCAGTGATCTCCATCTCGGTCAGCGTTTCCGGCTGGACGATGGCAAGGTCATACGCCCTCAGCTCTTCTGCGCGGCCTTCGCCATAATACACGATATAATTTTGAATGGACTGTATCACAGCGCGCGGTTCGGATACCTGGGCAATCACCGGCAGCACCAGTAGCCAAACCCTCCAAAACCACATTCGATGCCACATAAGCTATACCCTCCTAAACTCAATCCAGTAATGGTCGGCCAGCAGCGCCAAATGCCCCCACCTGCCAAAACGTTCTTCCAGGCGCATCAGCATTTTGAACAATCTGGGCCGTTTTTCGACGGCACCAAAAACATCACTCGGCGGCAGGAACAAACCCAGCGGCTCGATATGAATGCGCCGGAAATGCGGCGCAAAATCCCGCGTCAGCCGGCGAATGGTGGGGTAACGAACAAGCATTGCTTTAGAACCGGACTCTTTTTCGCCGCCGTTCCCCTTCTCCGTGTACGGGGAGGGGGGCAGGGGTTGAAACCGTGTATCCCTGCGCCACCTTCTCAAGGCCGTTTTCAAATCGCCATGTGCGCCGTGCCATATCATTTCCCACATACACAGCGGACTCATCACCGCGAAGGCCACTGCGCCGCCCGGTTTCACCCGCGCCGCCAGCCAGGCCGCCAGCGGTCGCCAGTCGTCCAGGCCGTTGAGCGGCCCGAAGTTGGCGAAAACGCCGTCAAACCCCCTCCCGGCCTCCCCCGTCAACAGAGGCAGTACGTTTCTCCCCTTTGCGTATACGGGGAGAGGGTTAGAGGGGGGGGGCAAGGGCAGCAGCCGTAAATCCAGCCGCGCCACCCGTACCAATGGACTGCCCGCCACTTTTGCCTGCGTGATGTCCAGCATGGCCTGGCTGGCGTCGGTCGCTAGGATGGACACGCCGCGCCCCGCCAGCCACAGCGCGTCCTCGCCCGTGCCGCAGCCCAGTTCCAGCACGCGGTCGCCCGCCCGGAACAACCGCGCCAAACGCCGATGAACCCGCCCGCGCAGATAGCGCCCTATCGGCGTATGGGTGAACGTTTCATCGTAGTCAGAGGCGAGATGGTCGAAAGCATTTTCAGAAGTCATGGGCGATTATCAGGCCATTTTGTGAAGAACTGTATTAAAATAAGGATAGGGGATCATTGCTCCCCGAAAGGAGAGTATGCGATGTTTGATGGCTTCAAGACACCCATCAAAGTCCTCAAAGGTATAAACGGCAGCCTGGAACTGTACAACAATCGCGTTTCGCTCCGTAAAACCGGCTGGCTCTCCCACCTGTTAAGTCCGTTCTCCGGCGACGCCAAAACGCTGCGCCTGCACGAAATCACCAACGTCCACTACGCGCCGCGCACGATCTTCCAGAATGGCTTCATCAAATTAACCACGCGGGACGGCGCGAACATCCTGTTTATCTATCGCCGGCGTCACGAGCCGCAGGCGCTTGAAATGGCCGACAGGATCGAAGACCTTGCCAGCCGCACGCACGTCTATGCCATCCTGCACAAGCAGGCGCGCAGCACGGGCTAAACGCTTCAGCCGCCGGCCGCCGGTTCGTCCTGGACACACCGTGCCGGAAACCGGCGCCATCCGCCGGTGAGCGCCATGCCGACACGCCCGATCTTCGCGTTCACCAGCAGCTTTAAGCGGCGACTGAGCGGAACGCCGCCGTTTTTCCGCGCGCGGTTGAGCGCCACTTCGCTGACCATCCAGCGGGTGGCGAAACTGTAAAACCGCCGCGAGTAGCGCCCGGCGACGGTTAAATCGCGGTCGCTGCGGTCGGCCCAGGTTTTGTCGGTTACGATGCGGCTTTCCACTTCGGTATAATAAGCTGTGCCTTTGATCGGATACGCCACCGTCGTCAGAAACACGTCAGGGTTGGCGATCTTCAGGTGTTCGACGGTAGCTTCGATGTCCTCGACCGTTTCCCCCTCGTAGCCCAGCATGATGAACATGCCGGTTTCGATGCCGTATTTTTGCAGCAGGTGGGTTTTTTCCTGCACATCGCGGACGTTTACTTTCCTGTCCATCGCGTCCAGCACCCGCTGCGACCCGCTCTCCGAGCCGTTCCACAGCCGGTAACAACCCATCTCCGCCAGCGTCTTAACCACGTCCTCGTTCAGCCGGTCGGCGCGGGAAATACACTCGAACGGAATCCGCACGCCGCGCTGTTTTAGCGCCTCGGCATACTGGAAAAACCAGCGGTGATTGATGGCGAACACATCGTCAGCGTACCAGATCAGATCGGGGTGGTAGCGTTCCTGAATCCACAGCAGTTCGTCGGCAGCGTCCTCCGGGGTGCGGCGGCGGTGCGTATTGCCATAAACGGAATGGCTGCACCATTTACAGGTATACGGGCAGCCGCGCGCATGGATGACCGATACCGAACTCTGGCCGTGGTGGGTTTTCCATACCTGCATGTAACGCGGGATGTCAATCGCCTCGCGGTCGGGCCAGGGGTGGGCGCTTAAATCCGCGATGAACGGTCGCGGCAGGGTTTCGATCACCTGCCCATCGGCATTCACGAAGGCAATACCGCCGATACACTCCAGCCCGTTCAGGCCTTGCCGCGCCAGGTGCGGCAGCAGTTCTTCGAGCGTCAGTTCCCCCTCGCCCTTCACGATGATGTCCGCTCCATGCCGCAGATACTCGGCAGCGTAATAAGGCGGCTCCGGCCCGCCGAGGATGACGATTGCGCCGTGCTGTCTGGCGATATGCGCCATCGCCAGCACGTTCTGTTTGGTCATCATGTTGGTGTAGATACCCACCACCGGTGGGCGTTCGTTCGCCAGGCGCGCGCGGAACTCGTCCAGCGTGCTGAAGGTCGAGTCGTACACACCCACGCTAAAACCCCGACTTTTGAGGTACGACGCGATATACAGTATCCCCAACGGGGGATACGGCTTCATAATCTTCAATTCATGCGGATCATCAACCAAAAAGTACCCATGCGCCAGAAGGATGTCCATAAAAACAGCAAACCGCCACAACTCATCCAAACGAAACTCGTAGGGTTTGTCCCTGTGCCTTCGCGTTACGCTTCCTACGGCAGCTTCACGCCCTGGGTGCGCGCTTCGATGTACTTCAGCGCCGTTTCGTAGGCTTTGGCATCGAACTGCTGCTGGATGATGTACGCCTTGCCGTCAATGAACACTGCCACCGAACCGGCGCTCTGCATCCCGAACGAGGTAGCCGCATCCAGGTTAATCACAGCGGACTGATAAAACATAAAACCGCTGGTGCTTTCAACGTTTGGCCGGGTGACTTTCAGCCAGTTTGCCATAATAGAATCCCCTTGAACATTTCGCTCAACAGTCTCATTCTACTCTAACCGGTGGGCAGATGGCGACTGAGAGCCGGCGACCACCCGAGTCGGTTCGTGCGGCAGCGCCGCCAGCCGGTTTAACTCCGCCACTGCGCCGGGCAGTGTCAGCCGGTGCGCGATCATGGCCGCCGTCTGCCGCAGGTGGCCGGGGCGCAGACGGGCGGGGTTTCGCAGCAGCGCGCGCAGTTCCCGCGCGCTTTTGCGCGAACGGTAATCCTTATGCACCACCGTATGAAGCTGGCGGTAAAACTCGGTGCGGAACGGCCCTTTGTACAGCATGGCTAAATCCTGGCTGTCTACCCAGTTGGCGCGTTCGCCCAGTTCGTGTTTGACGTTTTCGTAAAACGGCGTCCCCGGCAGCGGATAGCTGACGCTGATGCCGATGTCGTCCGGCATCAGGTCGCGCACCATTTTCAGCGTCAGTTCGATGTCCTCGCGCGTTTCGCCGGGATAGCCGAATTGGAGGAAAAACGCCACTTTCACCCCGTGCGCGTGCAGCCGGCGGGTCGCTTCGTAAATCTGCTCGACGCGCGTCCCCTTGTCCATCGCATCCAGGATTTTCTGGCTGCCGCTTTCCGCGCCCACCCAGACGATTTTCGCGCCTGCCCGCGCCAGCGCCGGGATGGTCTTGCCGCGCAGCAGCAGGTCAACCCGATTGAGGCTCTTGAACGGGATAAACACGCCTGCCGCATCCAGTTCATCGGCGAAATCTTCAATCCAGCGATCCTGAATGCCCATGATGTCGTCCATAAACCAGATATGGTCAGGGTTAAAGTTATCTTTCAGCCACTTCATTTCCGCCACCACGTTCTGCGGGCTGCGAACGTTATACTTCTGCCCCCAGATCGGCTTGGCGCACCAGTTACAGTGGAAGGGGCAGCCGCGCGTCGTGACCATATTCATCGAGTAATACCCATGCCGCTGCACCCACAAGTTCCGGTAGCGGTCACGATCAACCAAATCCCAGGCCGGGAACGGCAGCGCATCCAGGTCACGGATAACCGGGCGCGGCGGCGTTTTTAGCACCTGCCCATCCTGGCGATAGGCCAACCCCAGGATTCGATATAACGCCAAATCGCCTGTTACCCCCTTTGCATGTACGGGGAGGGGGTCAGGGGCAGGGGTTTGTAGATAAGCAATCAGCTCCCCAAGCGTCTCCTCGCCCTCCCCCAGCAGCACGAAATCCGCGCCGCGTTCGAGATACACTTCGGCGTGATCGGTCATGTCCGAACCGCAGACGATGACGAGCGCGCCCTGCGCTTTGGCGGCGGCGATCATCTCGAAAGCCGCTTCGCGCATCCGCAGCAGGGACATTTTGCTCAGGTAATTAAAGTTATCTTCAAACAGAACTGCATACCGGGGTTGATGTTCCCGCAGCGCCGCCGCCCATTCATGCGGGCCGGCGCTTAACATCGCGTCGAACAGCGCGACGGTGTGGCCGCGCTGGCGCAGACAGGCCGCCGCGTACAGGGTGCCGAGCGGCGGGTAGGGCTGCATGGCATCCCATAACTTGGGGTCAAAACGCAGGTAATATGACTGTCCGAACAATACATCCACCATCACCCACCTCAGAAACTAAAAACCTAACACAGAGACTCAAAGGTTCAGAGGCACAGAGTTTAGAGTATTTTCTTTCCACCTCTGAGTCTCTGAGCCTCAGTGTTACGCTTTTCTCCCCATCCAAAACCGCTTTCGAGGTAATGTGTCCACTTCGAGGCCCGGCTCTTTCAGTGTACACTGGTGTATACGCCGCGCCAGATCAGTGTGGATACGTTTCGGCACGCCGTCCAGTATAGCGTCTACCGCTTGAATGTGCGGGAACTTCGCCATCATGTCAGGCGCGCCAATCTGGGGGACGCCGCCTTTAACGATCAGCATAATGTTATCGCGTATCCAGCAGTCGCCGCGTATCCACCAATCCGCCCGCGCGCCGCAGCGCAGATGACCCGCGCCTGTTAATCCAAGCGCGGCGGCTGATCGGGTGAGCAGCGCCAGGACATGATCGGGTTTATCAAGCTGGCGCGAGATTATGCCGCCGCGCAGTTCGTCCAGCCAATCGCCATCAGCCGTCAGCCGGGAGTCGCTGCCGATCATCACCTTAGCGCCCCAGGGCTGAATGGCCGCCGTCCGGCCCAGCAAATAGGCGTTCGTCGTTGGACACCACACCAGCCCCCGCACTATCGGGGCGGCATCGGCTGTATCTTCTTCCGTCAGCCCCACGCCATGCACGATCACCGTATTCAGCCCAACGCAGCCCAGCGCCTTCAGCCGCCGGTATTCGCCCGCCGCCGCGTCGTCTGTGCCTTCGGCCAGATGGATGAACCAGGGCCACCTTTTCGGCGTGGCGCGATACGAACGCACAATTTCTTCATCCGTGTTGAAGCGCAGGGAATGCGCCCACCCGTATTCTCGTAGCACGCGCACCGGGAAATCGTCGCGCCACAGCTCTTTATGCGGGGGATTATGGTGGACGACGGTCGTCGCGCCGCACAGCAGATTTTTTAGCCCGCCGATGAACAACTTATCCCACACGGGATATGCCCGCAGCGATTTATACGGCTCGGTGTCCAGCCGCATATTCATATCCTCACCCCACTGGTGAGCATTGTCGTACCGTTCGCGGAATTTGCTGCGTGGATAGTGGTTCAGTTCCAGGTGATCGTGAGCGTTTATCAGGCCGGGGAGAATCGTGAAGCCGTCCAGGTCAACCGTCAGCGCACGGTCTGCCGGTTTGTCCAGCACCACATCGGACGTATACAGGTCACGCCGCGCCACCCCCCTCTCGCCATCCCAGATTAACGCGCCTTTAATCGTAAGCGGTTGAACACTCAAAACGGGCGTCCTGGCGGTTCTTCCGCCGGGGGCAGATACGCGCGCGTCACAAACGTGGTCTGCAAACGTCGCGGCGCGTCCGGGTTCGGGTAGTCGGCAGCGATCACGGCCCGCATAGCATCCATGCCGCGTTCCACTTCTTCATCGGTCAGCCGCCATGTAGCCGACCAGATACGGTTGCGCAGCCCATCCAGCATGTCCAGCGGCGCGCGCTCCACGCTGTAGGCGTGGCTATGTTCCGCTCCGGCGGCCTGCCATCCTTCATCCAGCAGGAACTCCGGGTTGCGCTTCCAGTGGACGCCGACGTCGGCCTGCCGCTCCGGGGAAACCACTGCCCGCCATGCCTCGCCCAGCTTACGGAAGGCGTCGTCATCCCGCGTCCAGCAGTGAACCAGCGGCGCGCCGGAACGCAGCACACGCCGCACTTCGTCCAACACCTGCCGCCAGGCCGGGATGAGATGGAACACATGGACGGCCACCACGCCATCAAACGACCGCGCCGGAAACGGCAACCAGGCTGCGTCCGCCTGGCCGGGGTAAACTGCTTCGCCCCGCCGTTTAGCTTTCAGCCGCTGCATCATCGAAGCGGAAAGATCAACGCCGAAATACGCGCCGACGTGCCGCGCCACCGGCAGCGCGATGCGCCCCGTGCCGACGCCGATCTCCAGCACGCGGCTGGCCTCGTTAAAGCCGCCCACCCGGCAGATGAGCGCGGCGATGGGCTGTTCTTCGCCGGGTGGGAATCCCCGGGTCTGGTCGTAAAAATCCACAGCGCGGTCAAACCTGACGGATTCGTTCACGATGTTACTGCCTCGGTTATGAGTTTCCAGCGATAACTGACTGGCAACGGTTAATCATACTTCGCGTTCAGCGTCGGCGCGTTGCGGCTGACCACATCCTCGCCCAGTTTATCCACCAGCTTTTTACGCAGTTTAGGCGTTTCCTCTGCCCATTTGTCCTGAAGCTGCTCTTTGGTCGCGCCGCGACTGTCACCCGCCAGCGTCAATATGCCCTGGGCGAAAGTCGGCGCGCTCAAAATCACACGCTTTACCTCAGGGGCAGCGCAGTTCGGACAGGCCGGAGCATCTGCGTCAAAACCATGCCGCGCTTGGAAACGATGCCCGCAGGCTTCACAGCGATAATCATATAATGGCATATCACTTACTCCTGACAACCATTATCAGTATATACAAAAACAGCCGGATTTGTCAGCCAGGATGGCGTGATGTTAAGAAAAAGCAGGGGCATGACAACGCCATGCCCCCCTGAGATCACCCATCAAGCGTCCCCGGCAGCAGCCCCAGCGGCAGCGGCGCGGGGCGTTCCGCGCGGCTTTGCACCATCACGTGCGCGCCGCTCTCGGAGGCATCGTACAAGCTCGCCATCACGTCGAGAACATGATTTGCCAGTTGGCCGCTGGCCCGGTGCGGTCGGCCATACACCAGCCCGTAGGCCATGTCCGCCGCGCCGATGCCGCGCCCGACTTCGGCGCTGTGCGTCAGCGGTATATCGCTCCAGGCACCCGCGCCGGCGCGGCTTATCCGCACCGGGCCGCCGAAGGTGTTCGGATCAGGCACGCTCAGCGAGCCTTCCGAGCCGTAGATTTCGATGCGCGGCAGGTTATGCGCCCACACATCGAAACTCATCACCAGCGTCGCCACCACGCCAGACTCGAAATCCAGCACCCCGGCGACATGCGTCGGCACTTCCACGCCGATGCGGCGGCCAAACAGTGCCTGGCTGGTGGCGATGCGCTCCGGGAACGAAATGCGCGCCGAACTGGTGACGCGCGTGACCGGCCCCAGCAGGCTGATGAGCGCCGTGATGTAATACGGCCCCATATCGAACAGCGGGCCGCCGCCGAACTGGTAGAAAAAGTCCGGGTTCGGGTGCCAGGCTTCCGGCCCGTGTCCGGCCATAAAAGCCACTGCCGCCACCGGCTGGCCGATCCAGCCCTCGTCAATCAGCTTGCGACAGGTCTGCAAACCGCCGCCCAGGAAGGTGTCCGGCGCGCAGCCGACACGCACGCCCTTCGCCGCTGCCGCCGCCAGGATACGCTGCCCATCCTCGCGTTTGAGAGCGAACGGTTTTTCCGCATGGACGTTTTTCCCGGCTTCGATGGCCGCCAGGTTGATTTCAAAATGCGCCTGTGGCACGGTCAGGTTGACGACAAGCTGTATCTCCGGGTCGGCCAGTAGTTCTTCGGACGTGCAGGCTTTGGAGATGGAAAATTCCTCAGCGCGGGCGCGCGCCCGCCCCAGGTCAAGATCGGCGCAGGCGACCACCTCCAGCAGCCCGAACGCCCGACAGCCATTGATATACTGCGGGAAAATGTTGCCGCAGCCCAGAATGCCGACTTTAACCCTGGCGTCCACGCGCGTACCCTTTCCCGGTCAGATAGTGATAGCTTTGAACGACCGCTTCCCACATATCGGTGGCGCAGCGGTCGAGTTCCACGATCAGCCAATCGGCATGGACAGCCGCTTCGATCACCGACGGCCAGTCCAGCGCGCCCGCGCCAACGGCCACCATCGGCTGATCTTTGTCCACCGCCGGGCCATCCTTGATGTGCAGCAGCGGCGCGCGGCTGCCCAGTTCCCGCACCACCGCCGCCGGGTCGAGTCCGCCTACCTTCACCCAGTAGGTATCAATCTCGAACAACACCGTCGGCTCAAGGTATTCGATCATGATCTGGTATGCCGGCGTGCCATCCACCGGGGCCGGTTCGAACCAGTGATTGTGGTACAGCAGCGTCAGGCTGTTTTCGCGGGCAACGGCGTCGGCCTGGTTCAGCCGGTCGCAGGCGCGCCGGATGCTGTCGCGGGAGACAAATTCCTCTGGCGGCAGCCAGGGGCAGACCAGGCGTTTGCAGCCCAGCGCCGCCATCGTGTCCAGAACTTCATTTTTCTGATCGTCCAGCGGCAGCGCGCTGTGCGCGGATACGACTTCCAGGCCATGTTCCTGGAACAGCCGGACGGCCTCCTGAACGGTCGTGCCTTTAAAGCCGGCGGTTTCGACGCCGAGATAACCGGCTTCGGCCACCCGGCGAATGCCCCCGGCGAAATCCACCGCCAGCGAGTCGCGCAGGGTGTACAGTTGAAGAGCAAGTGGTGCAGCCATAAAATGCCCCTTATTTGTAATGTTCTGTCAGGTTTGGTTTATGGAAAGGCAAAAATTCGCATTTGCTCGTTCAAGTTTACCGTACTTCCCGTCGGCCTTCGAGTTCCACCACCGGTTGAGAGTCACGCATTTGCTTGCCGAACCACACCATTTTTGTTAAAAAGAAGAAATATTCAGTCATTGTCGTTTTTCCAGATGCGAAGTTGGCCGAGTATTGAGGAGTCCATCGCAATGAACATTCCCCCGTTAGCCGGAGTTTGCACTTACGAAGAAGCCGCCCGCATTGGCCTGGGCATTGACGAAACCGTGTCGCGGCTGGTGCGTTACGCCTGGATCGAAAAGCGTATCATGGAAGCCGCCCTGTACTGGCTGAACCCCACGCCGGAATGGGAAGTGAAAGAGGCCCTCAGCCTGCACGCTTATCTGGCCGCCGACCACGCCCGCCTGTTCCGCCAGCGGGTGAGCGAAATGCGCAACCCGCCCCCGAACATGAACGTCACGCCCGACAAGCGGCTTGACCGCTTGATGGACGAACTGCTGGCGGCCACCGGCACGCTCGATAAACTGACCGGTCTGTACGGCGTGTTAAAACCGGCGCTGCTGGACGCCTACCGGCAGCACTTCGAGGCGGCTAACCCGTTAGTGGACTACCCGACCCGGCGCATCCTGCGGACACTCATCGTCGAGGAACAGGAAGCGGTTGAATGGGGACAGCGGGCGCTGGCGGCGGTCGCCACTTCGCCGGAAGCCCGCGCCCAGGCCGACGCCTGGACAGCCCACCTGAACGCCTATCTCGCTGCCGCCGGCGGAGTCGCCGGGGATGTGCCGTTCGACGGCGAACTGCCTGCTTCTAAAGCAGCTCAGCCGTTCGTGCCGGATTATTTCCCGCGCCGCGATGGGCGTTTTGTCCAGCAGTGGAACTTCGTTTTTCCGCCACATGAGATCGCCCGTACCGAGGGCGTGCCTGCCGACGAAAAGACACTGGCGCTGATGTGCAAACGCACGCTGGAAATGGACGTGCCGGAAGCGATGGCGCGTATGATCGCCGAAGCCAAAGGGCAGCCCTGGGAATTTTACGTGGATATGTGCCGCCAGTTATGGGACGAAGCCCGTCACGCCATGATGGGATCGGTGTACTTCGAGCATCACGGCATAGACTGGAAGCGCGAAATCCCCCTGCACCCCGGCTTCGCCATCCGGCTCAATCAGCACCTCAGCCCCATCGAAGCTCATGCGGTTCTGTACGCCATCGAACAAAGCCTGATGCCGGCCACGACCGGCAAAAAATACGAATGGGTCACGGCGGACGAAGCCGGCGACCCGCTGGCGAAACTCTATCAGGATTTCGACTGGGCGGACGAGGTGCTGCACGTCAACATCGGGCGGCAGTGGGGGCTGGCGGTTTCCGGCATGAACCGCGAAACCTTCCAGAATCTCGGCCATCAAAAGGCGATGGAGTCGGAGCAGGCGTTGGCGCAGTATGCCGACCGCGCGCCTCAGGTCAACTGGTGGCCGGACTTCGTGCGCAGGGCGCTGGGCAAAGAATCGGCGGTGACGGGCAGGACATTCGACACCAGCGACCCGGTTTACAAAAAGGTCACGTCGTAGATTGAGCGTGATTTGTCGTTTGTAGCTAAACATCCCTTTAAGGGTTTGTATGCTTTTTCACATTTCCGAGTCATAATGCGCGGTATAGTCTGACGGTCAGTGTCCGGGAAGAAGCCCTATGCGCGATCTATCGTTGAAATCCGTGTTTAACCGCATCCTGGACGTTGCCCCCCTGCCGGCTGCGCTGCTGGCGGCTTTTGTGGTGGCGTCCATCCTGCTGGTCGCGCTCAATGCCGCTCCCGGCCAGGCTTTCGCCTCCATGCTGCAAGGCGCTTTCGGGACCGAAAACGCCACTGCCGAAACGCTGGTGAAGGCCATCCCTATCCTGTTCGTTGCCATCGGCATCTGCGTGGCTTTTCGCGGCGGCGTCATTAACATCGGCGGCGAGGGACAGATGATCGCCGGGGCGCTGGCCGGCGTAACGACCGCGCTGGTGCTGGCCGATGCGCCGGGGCCGGTCATCATCATCGTTTCGCTGCTGGCAGGCTTTCTGGCCGGCGCGCTCTACGGCGGTCTGGCCGGATTTCTGAAAGCCTACTTTAACGTCAACGAAATCCTCAGCACCATTATGCTCAACCAGATCGCCGTGCAGATGATGAACTATCTGCTCAACGGCCCGCTGCTCGATCCCACCGAAGCCGGATTAAACCACATTCCTAAAACGGCGCGCATCATCCGGGACGCCCAACTGCCCAATCTGTCTATTGTTCTGCCGGACGGCCTCGCCGCCCTGGTCGGGCTGGAAAATGTGGAGCTGTTCGCGCGCACGCGGCTGCATTTTGGCCTGCTGATCGCGGTCATTCTGGCTTTTGTAATGTATGTCCTGTTGTGGCGCACCACCATCGGTTATCGCATTCGCGCCGTCGGCCAGAACGAGCGTGCTTCCCGCTATGCCGGAATCAACGTGCGCCGCCAGACGGTGCTGGCGATGTTACTGGCGGGCGGCATGGCCGGGCTGGCCGGCGTCGTGCAGGTATTGGGCTTACAGTACCGCCTGCAAACCGACGGCTCGCCGACCGGCTTCACCGCCAACGCCGGCTTTAACGGCATCGTCGCCGCGCTGTTCGG
>JACAES010000084.1 GCA_013388735.1 Chloroflexota bacterium
GGGATGGCGCGCCGCAGCAGGTGGGCGTGGATGTATTCTTCGGTCTGTTTGCGCGTTTTTTCCGATACGGCCTCATCGAAGAAAACCTGGATTTCGGCTTTGCCTTCTTCCTTCTGTTCCAGGTAGACCTTGCTGGTGCCGCCGACCGCATCGGTGAAGAAGGTGGCGTTTTCGTACACATCCTTGCTGGTGAACAGGCCGCTGTTCCACAGCCGGACGGCCAGCATGGCGTACACGTTCAGCATCGGCCCCTCGAAGGTGAAGATGACGGTGCGGCTGTCGGGATGCGGCGCTTCCGGCGGCAGGCTGGCCGACTGCGACGGGAAAACCAGAATCGGCACACCGTTGGCGTCTTCGTCGCGCAGCGCGATCTCGTGCTGGATGAGGTCTTCGACGGTGGCGATCAGCAGCAGCTGCTCTTCGGCTTCGTCGGCGATGCGTTCGGTTTCCGGGATGCGGAAGCGTCCGTGTTTGACATCTTCCTCGGCGATAGACCCCGCGCCTTCCGGTTCGTCCTTGGCGGCGGCGATCATGGCCGAAGCATAGGTGTCCAGGATTTCCGGCTGGAGCAGCACCAGGTTGCCGAAGCTGAACCGCCGGATGAGCGCCTGCGACTCCACCAGGGCGATGCAGGTTTCGAACTGTGTCCGCAGGTCGCCGGTCTGCTCCGGCGCATCCGGCTGGTGGATGAAGGTGTCGTACAGGTCGTCCACCGTGTACAGCAGGCCGGTGTGGCTTTCCCGGATGCGCGACAGGAAGTTCTTGATGGTCTGGAACAGCCAGGTGGAACTGACCTTCGGCAGCGCGTCCCAGTCAATCGCGTTCTGGATGGCGCCTTCCAGCTCAGGAATGCCGATGTTTTCGACGGCGCTGGTGGCGAAGTAGCGGTCGAACTTAAGCGACTGCCTGATGCCTTCGATGCGCTGCGTGCTGACGCCCACGCCGCCCCGGTCAATTCGCGCCGCCACCAGGAACAGCTTGAGCGGCAGAAGCGCGCCCTTAAGCTGCTGAGCATGGCGCAGCGCCCGCACCCAGTATTTGACGCCGGAGAAGGGGTCGGTGTCGCTTTTCACGTCGAAGACCACCAGCGCCACCACCACCTGACTGAGATGAAGCTGGTGAACCAGCCGGTAGCTGGGCTGCCCGGCCATATCCCACAGGTAGATTTCCTGAATTTCGTTGACGCCGCTGCCGACCAGATGCTCCTGAACGTCCAGCCGCCGGACGTGGCGACCATGCGTGGAGATCGTGCCGGTGACGGGCTGTTTGAGCAGCGCGTCGGCCAGCCCGGTTTTGCCCACGCCGCTGTCGCCCACCAGCACCACTTTGGCCGCTGTGTAACGCACCGTCGGCATGACCGGCTCAGCGATGCCCAGCACGTTCGAATGGAAGCGCCAGACGCGCACGACCATATCGGCCTCGCCCAGCGTCGCCAGCACGGGTCGTTTGGGGTGGAAGGCCAGCCCCGCCGTCCAGGAGCGCGAGGCCGGCTCTTCAACGATTTCGACGGTTTCCCAGGTATCGCAGCGCCACAGCCGCACCGAGCCGTCCATTGATTTGGAGGCCAGGAACTTGCCATCGAACGAAAACGACAGGCTGTTGACGATGCCGGTGTGGCCTTCCAGCACGCCAACCATCCGCCCCCACAGCCGGATCGTCAGGTCTTCCGAGGCCGAGGCCAGCAGCTTGCCGTCCGGCGTCCAGGCCAGATCGTAGACCGGGCCGGTGTGGCCTTCCAGGATGCGTTTGACGCGCCAGGTGGCGGTATCCCAGATGCGGATGGTTTGATCGTCGGAGCAGGAAGCCAGTTCTTTGCCGTTGGGCGACCACAACACACGATGCACCGCGCCGGAATGTCCCAGCAGTGGTTTGACCAGCCGCTGGCTGGCGGCATAGCAGATGGCGATGCTGGCATCGCCTGACCCGGACGCCAGCAGTTTGCCGTCCGGCGACCAGGCCACGCTGAAAACGGTGCGGGTGTGGGCGCGGTAATTGCGCACCTGGCCGGTGGGGATGTGCCACAGCCAGACGCGGCTGTCGCCCGACCCGGCAGCCAGCATCGAGCCGTCCGGCGACCAGGCGCTGCTGGTGACACGCTCGGTCGGGCCGCTGATGATGATCGGCTCATCTTTGGCCGTCATGTCCCACAGCCGGATGGTCTGGTCGTTGGACGGCGTTGCCAGCGTTTTGTTGTCCGGCGACCAGGCGATCCGGTTGATGGTTTCGCTGTGTCCGGTCAGATGGCGAAGCGGTTTCAAGGCATTTACCCTGAGAACTTCAACTTCTTCGGTTTCTGTTTCACTCCCATCCAGATGGCGGTGATCGTCATCCCCTGCGCGATTCGACATATCCCCCCGCTCTCGTCCGTGTTGCAGCAGCCGCGCAGCACTTGTACCGGACATCCCGCACGACATGCGTATCACATAATGACTTAGGGTATATTATAATGGCACTGTAACCACGCGCCAACCTACAGAGCCTCTTACATTTCCTCAAAAGCGGCGATTCGCGCTCGCCACTCGTCCGGTATGGCGACGGAACGCCCGGCCCGGTAATCGAACGCCACCACCACAATTGTGCCGGAAGCAGCCACCGCCGCCGTGCCGTTCTGCCGGCGCACGATCACATGTTCCATGTCGAAGCTCTTGCCGCCCAGCCGGGCGCAGCGCGTGTATACCAGCGCGGCGGTATCACTCAGCGACAGCGGCAGCCGATACTCTACCGTCGCCTTCGCCATAATCGCTCCGACCGCTCCCGCCATTCCATCCCACAGCCCCAGATGGCGGAAATAGTGCATTCGCGCCGTTTCCAGGTAGGTCAGGTACTTGGCGTTGTTAACATGCCCCAAAGCGTCCAGGTCGGCAAAACGAATCTCGACTTCGACGCTGTGCCGGAAGCCCTCCCATTCCATCGTCGTTGATCTCCCTTTCACGGGCATTACGCCCCTGAGCCGATATGATGAATTTGCGGTTTTGATAATAACAGAAATCCGACGCGCCGGGGATTGCGCGGCAGCGGCGGCGCGGTCTGGTCTGGCGAAACGGCGCAAAACAAGCACAATTAAGGCCAGATGATTCGGCTCATTCAAGGCGCGTCACCATGCGATTTTCTGACGAAGGCGAAGCGATTACCTATATCTTCCGTTCGATGCGCAAACTGCGCGGCGTCCGGCGCGGCCCGGATGAAAACATGCGTGATACCGGCCCGACCCGCCGCCTGCTGCGCGCCGCCCGCCTGCTGGAATTCCCGCGCGAGTACGCCGTCGTCACCGGCAGCAAGGGCAAAGGCTCGACCACCGCCATCACCGCGAAACTGCTTCAGCACCTCGGCCACCGCACCGGCATGATGACCAGCCCGCATCTGGTGAGCTGGCGGGAGCGCATCCGCATCAACGGCCAGGCCATCCCGGACGCCGACCTGCGCCGCATCCTGGGCGAGCTGTCGCCGGAGATAGACGCGATTGAAGACACGCTGACCGGTCAGCAGTATTTCAGCCCGCAGGGGATTTTCCTGGCGGTGGCGCTGCGCTGGTTTGACGAACAGGACGTGCGCGCGGCGGTGCTGGAAGTGGGGCGCGGCGGGCGCTTTGACGATATCGCCGTCGTGCCGAACAAACTGTCGCTGTTCACGCCGATTCTGCTGGAACACCCGCAGCAGCTTGGGCCGACGCCGGCGCGCATCGCCTGGCACAAGGCCGGCATCATCAAACCCTACAGCTACGCCTACAGCGTGCCGCAGCCGCCGGACGTGCTGGATGTGCTGCAAGCCGAGGCCGACGCCCAGGGCGCCGAATTTAACTGGATCGCGCCCAAAGACCTGGGCGAATACCTGGGGCCGACGGCGGACGGCAGGGGAATCCGTATGGAACTGGGGCGTTATGGCGAGGTGGCGCTTTCGATGCTGGGGCATTACGAAATCATGAACGCCACGCTGGCCGTGATCGGCGCGGGCAACCTGCACGGGCGGCTGGCGGGCATCCCGCACGGCGCGCCGGAGTACGTGGAGCGGATTCGCGCCGGGCTGGCGGACGTGTTCTGGCCGGGGCGCTGCCAGCGGCTTCAGGATAAACCGACCGTGTTCGTGGACGGCGCGATCACCGTGCCGTCGGCGCGCTCGTTTTTAGAGAGCGTCGCGCCCTACACCAGCCGCCCGACCATCATCATCGCCGGCGTGCCGCGCGACCGCGATTATGCCGGGGTGTATGCCACGCTGGCTCCCGCCTGCGACGGCCTCATCCTGACGCACAGCACGATTAACGATAAGGTGGTGTTTCCCCTGCCGGAAGTGGCGCTGGCGGCGGCGCGGCAGGTTTACCCCGGCGCGGAATATGCCGATACGCTGCCAGCAGCCTTCGAGCGGGCGCGGGCGCTGGCCGGGACGGACGGCACGATTCTGATGGCCGTCGCGCAGCCGCTGGTGGGCGAGGCCATGCTGATGTGGAAGCTGTCGTTTGAAAGCATCTGACGCGATTCTGAGCATGTCTGCGAGGGCTGTTAATTCCACCTCCGACAGATTGTGCTTCCTGCCTGAATTCGGAGGAGCGGGGTTGGGGGTGAGGGGGTTAACTACGCTTCAGGCAGCTGCCCGGCGCCGACCGGACAGCGCGTCTGCGCCGGTTTCGCCCCGCCGGAGACTTCCAGGCGCAGCGTCGGCAGCGGGGACGCGCCGCCGAACAGGTCGGGGAACACGCAGTTTTCCGCGCCGGGCTGGCCGATGAACAGCTTTTCGTCCGGCGGGGGTTTTTAACACCGGCTCAAAACGCCGGCGCAGCGTTTTGAGCGAGGCCGTTTTGACCTCGAACGCCTGCGCCGGCGGGCAGCGCACACGATTCCAGGCGGGGATGCAGGGGCGCGTCAAAACACGCCCGTCTGCGCGATGGGCGACCTGTCAGCAAAAGACCCCTTCAGCGCAGCGCGATGTGAGCGGCCAGTTCGGGGATGTCCAGCATTAAAATCAGCAGGTCTTTCATGAACGTTTTGGGCGTCAGCGGTTTGGTCAGGAAGTTGAGAAAACCGGCGGCGATGGCGCGGTCGCGGTCGCCGACCATGCCGTGCGCCGTCAGCGCGATGGCCGGAATGTCCGCCGTCGTCCGGTTAAGCTGGAGTTCGTGCAGCATCTCCCAGCCGTTCATCAGCGGCATGTTCAGGTCGGAGATGATGAAACGCGGGCGCTCCTTGCGGACGGCTTCCAGCCCTTCCTGGCCGTTGTTGGCGGTTATCACGGTCGCGCCGTAGTAACGCAGGATGAGGGCGGCGATGTCCTGGCTGTCCGGGTCATCATCCACCACCAGCACCAGCCAGCCTTGCAGCAAATCGCG
Organism: Chloroflexota bacterium; assembly: GCA_013388735.1. Lineage (GTDB taxonomy): Bacteria > Chloroflexota > Anaerolineae > Aggregatilineales > Phototrophicaceae > CFX2. Next base: position 5,318 of record JACAES010000084.1, read on the forward strand.
CGGCAGTTGTTCTTCCATAAAAAATAGCCTGACTCTCGGAAGGCTTCCAGGTTTTTTATCATGTATTTTCTGATTATATTCTAATTAATCTTTGTTTGCTCTGTATCAGATATAACTTAGCCCAGATTACGACATTACCCATGTAAGATAACCTAGCCGGGAGTCTAGTTTTTTGCCCCAATTTACGCTTTCGAGGATAAATTCAGGAAATTTTAGCGAACACACCCGGCGTGGTTCGCGCTTCCCCCACCGTGAAAGGATCGGCCAGGAATAATCAAAGGTTTCGGATGCCCGTCCGCCGACCACACTATTCATCCCCCCTTCATCAAAGGCTGTTACAATCGCCATTCGACTGAGTGGTCATAAACTGATATTCACCCAGCGGCACGAATAATCGTTTCTGACTCGGCACTCAGCACTCAAGACTCGGAACTGTTTTCAAGCGAGGTGTTATGCGCCAGTTATGGTTTATCGGTATGGTAATCGCCGCGCTGGTTGGGGCGCTGCCGGCGGTGGCACAGGATGGAGGAGAAGCTTTGGACAGCCGTTTTGCGGGCGATCCCCGCTACCCCGCGCCGGAGTTCCCGACCGGCCTGGACTGGCTGAACGTGCCGGCCCCGCTGACGGTCGAGGCGCTGCGCGGCAAGGTTGTGCTGCTGGACTTCTGGACGTATGGCTGTATCAACTGCATCCACATGATCCCGGTTTTGCAGCAGCTTGAAGCCCGCTACCCCGACGAACTGGTGGTCATCGGCGTGCATTCGGCCAAGTTTGAAAACGAAGGCCAGACCGATAACATCCGGCAGATCGTCCGGCGGTACGGACTGGAACATCCGGTCATCAACGACAGCGCGTTTGTGGTCTGGAATACCTTCCGCCCTTACGGCGTTAATGCCTGGCCGACATTTGCGGTGATTGACCCGCGCGGCAACCTGTTCGCGGTGCAGGCCGGCGAAATCCCGTTTGAGGCGTTCGACCGGGTAATCGGCGGTATGGTCAGCACCTTCGACAGCGTGGGGGAAATCAACCGCCAGCCGATTGAACTGAAGCTGGAACGCGAAGCCGCGCCGAACAACGCGCTGGCCTTCCCCGGCAAGGTGCTGGCCGACACGGCGAGTGGGCGGCTGTTCATCGCCGACAGCAGCCACCACCGCATCATCATCGCCGACCTGACCAGCTACGAAGTGCTGGACATCATCGGCGGCAGTCGCGGCCTGACGGACGGCAGTTATGCCGAAGCGGCCTTTGACACGCCGCAGGGTATGGCGCTGCGGGACGGCACGCTGTATGTGGCCGATACCTATAACCACGTCATTCGCGCCGTCAACCTGGCCGAACGTGCCGTGACGACCATCGCCGGCACCGGCGAACAGGGTTACGAACGCAACGTCAGCGGCCCGGCGCTGCAAATCCCACTCAGCAGCCCCTGGGATGTAGCGTTCGGGGAAGGCGACATCCTGTATATTGCGATGGCCGGGACGCACCAGCTGTGGCAGATGAACGTGGCCGAAGGCGCGGTCAGCTCGCTGGTCGGCAGCGGCATTGAAGGGCTGCTGGACGGCGGCTTTGGCGACGCGCAGCTTGCCCAGCCCAGCGGCCTGTTTTACCGCGACGGCATTTTATACTTCGCGGACAGCGAATCGAGCAGTATTCGCGCCGCCGACATCGGTAAGAGGCAGGTCTTCACGCTGGCGGGGCCGGTGTTTAACAACCTGTTCGAGTACGGCGACAAAGATGGCCGCGTGGGCGATTCCCGCCTCCAGCACGCGCTGGGCGTCACCGGCGGGGCGGACGGCAAGCTGTACGTGGCCGACACCTACAACAGTAAAATCAAGCTGCTCGACCCCGCCAGTGCCGAGATCCGCACACGTTTCGGCTTGGGCGGTCTGGGCGGCTTCCGTGATGGCGGCCCGGACGAAGCGCAGTTCGACGAACCGGGCGGTCTGGATTATGCCGACGGCAAGCTGTACGTGGCCGATACCAACAATCATGCCATCCGGGTGATAGACCTGGCCGCCAATACCGTCAGCACCGTGGTTTTCCCCAACCCGGAAACCCTGCTCATTGGTGGGCGGGCGACGGTCATCGCCGGCAACGCCGCCCAGGGCGAACAGATCAGCCTGCCGGAACAGACCGTCGGGCGCGGCGCGGGCGAAATCGTGCTGACCATCGTGCTGCCGGAGGGTTACAAACTGAACCCGCTGGCACCCTTCACCGCCGAATGGACGGTTTCCGGCGAGGCGCTGACGATAGACGAGGCCGACCGCGTCCAGCGCATCTCTGCCCCGGAACTACCCCTTCGCATCCCGGTTGTGCTGGCCGAAGGCAGCGACCTGCTGCACGGCGAACTGACGATTTATTACTGCCAGGCCGTCAAAGAGGAACTGTGTTTCATAGATCAGGTGGGAGTGGATGTGCCGGTCGTCGTCAGCCCGGACGCCGCCGGGACGGAAATCCGCATCGAGCGCAGCATCACGCCGCCGGAACTGCCGGGCGGCGGCTTGTAACGGGCGCAGTCTATCGGCGTGGGGCGCGCACACCGGTCAGGGGTAGGTTTTTAACACGGTTTGTGGGCGAGATATATCTCGCCCACTGCCTTGGGCATCATGTACCGCCAGGGCAATCGCATCAAACTGTAATTTTGCGTCACATCAACCCCTAGGCCCCCGGCACCCTTTCCTCGTATATGGAGGAGGGAGTAAGCGGTCAACGACCAGCCGCTAAAGCGGCTGGCTTGTCCCTGACGCACTCGCACGAGGTGGAGCATGGCTCACTTTAACCGCATACGCCGTGTCGAGACAAAAGGCTGGTTGACTGGCAGCCC